>JAFEFP010000013.1 GCA_018240545.1 Pseudomonadota bacterium
TCGCTGCACGCACGATGTTCCACAGGTCCGGGAGGCTGGCAAATCGCCACAGGCCCCTGTACAGGCCCGTCCACCACAGCACCATGCCCTGCACGAGCAGAACAATGGCAGTGGCGGGCGCGAACCAGAAGTCGGCGGGGGGATTCGCCTCGAAGCTGTAACGCAGCCAGTTCGACGCCGTCCATGCCAGCCACACCATGGCCAGGTCGTGCAGCACGACGGCCAGACGCGGATGCATCGCAGCAGTCAATCTACGCAGTCGCATGGCGTTTCGACTCGAACCTGTTCAGACACCAGCGCTTGCCGCAAATCCACAGGACCACCGCCAGCACATACAGTCCCAGCGCCACCCCGGCGCCGGACTTCGGCGGCGCCCCAAACGGGCGCTGGTTCATCCAGTACAACACCGGCGCCACCACGACCAAATTCCAGCCCATGTACCAGGCCACCACACGGGCGTGCGACAGCCCCGCCCGCGTCATCCACTGATACAGGTGTTCGCGGTGCGCGCGATACCAGCGTCGCCCGCGCAACAACCGCGACAACAACGTGCAACTCGCGTCGGTCACAAAGGCCGAGGCGGCCACGATGCCGCTGCATGCCGCGGTATAGGGTGACGAATTCTGCCAGATCACGGCCACGGCGACCAAAAAACCGACGCTGCCGCTGCCGACATCACCCATGAACGCGCGCGCGCGCGGAAAATTGAGCGGTACGAATCCCGCGACCGCCGCTGTCCACAATGCGATCTGCATCGCGTGCGGGTTGAGCGCATGACGCTGGCACAGCGCGGCCATCGCCGCCAGGACGAAGATCGCCTGCATGGCAAGAAGGCCATCGATTCCGTCCATGAAATTGTGCAGGTTGACCGACCACACACAGGCAAATCCGAGCAGGGCAATGATGCCGGCGCTCTGCCAGAACGGGGTATCCAGCCGTGGCGTGGCGATCGCTTGCGGGAACAACGCCGCGAGCAGTGGTTGCAGGAAGATCGCGGCGGCCAGGACATGCACGACCAGGCGCATGAGGGCCGGCAACGGGCGGTGGTCGTCGATCCACCCGATCGCGGCGATCAGCGCCAGCGCCGCGCACAGACGCACCGGCGAACCGGCGGCCGGGACCATCGCAGCCAGCGCAAGCATCGAAGCGAGTGCGGCGACGACGATGCCGATCCCCGCCCCGCGGGGGGTGGGCGCGGTGTGCGATCGCCGGCGTCCGGGCAAATCGAGCAGCGCGCGCCGACGCGCATAGGTCATGGCCGCCCACGCCACTACCGCCGACAGCGTGAAGCAGGCGGCAAGCCAGAGCCAGTAGCGCAGGGACCAGGGTTCGGAATACCAGTACATGTCGTTGCCGCCGCGGAATCGGTGCGTTTCCGAGTTTACACAATGCCTGTGGCGCGAGGGACTGAACGCGGGGAAAAACCGTCGCGAACGAAGGCACGTCGAGCCGGCGTGGGGCACACGCAGCGGGCTGCCCGAGCATGGACCACGAGCAGTCCGAGCATCGCGAATGCACCCGTGGCCGAGTACAGCAGCGTGTTCACGGGTTCATTCGCCCGCCACACCGTGGATCGGCCTCACCGACCCCCAGGTCTTGCAACTCGGACATTGCCAGTGGTGCGCCTTGGCGCCGAAGCCGCACTTGCTGCAGCGGTAAATCGCCTGGCCCTCGATCAGCTTGCGGGTCAGGTCCTGCAGGATCAGCAAGGTTTCGCGCGCCTCCCCGCGCGAGGCATCCAGCGAGGCGCCGATCAAGGTCATCAAGCCGCGTACCGACGGACGCTGACGCAACTGCCGCGTGAGGAATTCGATCGCCGCCGCCTCGCCGCGCGTGGTCGCATAAAGCTTGGCCAGCGCGATGACCGGCGAGACACCTTGCGAGCGTTCGATGATGTCGACGAGAAAACGCTCGGCGCGCTGCATCTGGCCCAACCGCGCATAACAGTCGAGCAGCGGCGTGAGCACCTCGGGAACGAAGTCCACGTCCAGCGTCGCAACGCGCTCGAACGCCTGCGCGGCCGCACCCGGATCGCCCTGCTGCATTTCCAGGTGGCCGAGGACGATGTAGGCGCGCACGCACTCGGGCTGGCAGACGAAGGCGTTTTCCAGATGGGCGTGCGCGTTCGGAAAATCGCGCGTGGCGCGGGCGAGCTCGGACAATTCGCAATGGAACTGCGCGATCGTGGGCCCCTCCGATTCGCCGGTAATCTTCTCGAGCCGGCGCGCATGGTCGATCGCCTTGCCCCAGTCCTTTTCATGCTGGTAGATGCCGATCAAGTGGCGCAAGGCCGAGGGCACGTGCGCATCCATCGCCACGAGGTCGCTGAACAGCGTTTCGGCGCGATCGAGCAAGCCCGCGCGCATGTAATCCTCGCCCAGTTCGAGCAAGGCGGTGGTCTTTTCCTCGTTGTTGAGGTTGGGTCGCGCGATCAGGTGCTGGTGCACCCGGATGGCCCGATCGACCTCGCCGCGGCGGCGGAACAGGTTGCCGAGCGCCAGATGGGTTTCCACCGTATCGCGGTTGAATTCGGCCAGTTTCAGGAAGACTTCGATGGCCTTGTCGGGCTGCTCGTTGAGCAGGTAGTTCAGGCCGCGGAAATAGCTCGACGAAAGTTCGCTGACCCCGGCACGGCGCGAGCGCTCGCTGCCGCGACGCCCGTAGTACCAGCCGGATAGCGCCGCCAATGGCAGCAGGAACGCAAGCGCCGGCAGCAGCAGCGGCGGCAGGCCACTCATGACATCAAGGCTCAAACCGGCCTGCGGATGGCCAAATTGACCCGTTCACGCAATTCCTTGCCGGGCTTGAAATGCGGCACGTGCTTGCCGGGCAGCGCCACCGCGGAGCCGGTCTTGGGATTGCGGCCCATGCGGGGCGGCCGGAAATGCAGGGAGAAGCTGCCGAATCCCCGGATTTCGATGCGCTCGCCACTGGCCAGCGCCAGGCTCATCTGTTCCATGACGTTCTTCACCGACAACTCGACATCGGTGAAGGCGAGGTGGTTCTGGCGCAAGGCCAATGCTTCGATGAGCTCCGATTTCGTCATGGACACAGAGGTTCCCCGCTTTGCTCCTGGGAGCGGCGCGGAGCTCGCGCCGCCGTGCGCCAAACCGGTTCGCGCCGACCCGGCGCGAACCGGAACCGGCATTACTCGGACTTGCCCAATTGCTCCTTGAGCAAGGCGCCGAGTTTGGTGGTGCCACCGGACGCGGACTGGTATTCCTCCAGCGCCTGCTGCATCTCGTCGTCGTCCTTGGCGCGGATCGACAGCTGCAGCACGCGGCCCTTGCGGTCCATGCCGGTATACTTGGCCTCGACGGCATCGCCCGCCTTGAAGTGCTGCGTGGCGTCGTCGACGCGATCCTTGGCGATGTCGCGCGCGGCCAGATAGCCCTCCACGCCCTCGCCCAGATCGACCGTGGCGCCCTTGGCATCGACGTCCTTGACCGTGCCGTTGACGATGCTGCCGCGCGGATGCGCCGCCATGAACTGGCCGAACGGATCCTGTTCGAGCTGCTTGATGCCGAGGCTGATGCGTTCGCGTTCCGGGTCGACCGCCAGCACCACGGCTTCGACCTCATCACCTTTCTTGAACTTGCGCACCAGGTCTTCGCCCGTGCTCTGCCAGGAGATGTCGGACAAATGCACGAGACCGTCGATGCCGCCGTCCAGGCCGACGAAGATGCCGAAGTCGGTGATCGACTTGATCTGGCCGGACACCCGGTCGCCCTTCTTGTGGATCGCGGCGAAGGATTCCCACGGATTGGCGCGGGTCTGCTTGATGCCGAGCGAGATCCGCCGACGCTCCTCGTCCACATCGAGCACCATCACTTCCACTTCATCGCCGACCTGCACGAGCTTGGCCGGATTGACGTTCTTGTTCGTCCAGTCCATTTCGGATACGTGGACCAGGCCCTCCACGCCGGCTTCCAGTTCCACGAAGCAACCGTAATCGGTGACATTGGAGACCTTGCCGAACAGCCGCGTGCCGGTCGGGTAGCGGCGCGCGATGGCGACCCAGGGGTCTTCGCCGAGCTGCTTGAGGCCCAGCGAAACGCGATTGCGCTCGCGGTCGAACTTGAGCACGCGCACATCGAGCTCGTCGCCGACATTGACGACTTCGCTCGGGTGGCGCACGCGCTTCCACGCCATGTCGGTAATGTGCAGCAGGCCATCGATGCCGCCGAGGTCGACGAACGCGCCGTAATCGGTGAGGTTCTTGACCACGCCCTTGACCACCGCACCTTCCTGCAGGCGCTCGAGCAGCTGCTCGCGCTCCTCGGAATGCTCGCTCTCGACTACCGCGCGCCGCGACACCACCACGTTGTTGCGCTTGCGGTCGAGCTTGATGATCTTGAATTCCAGTTCCTTGCCTTCCAGGAACACCGGGTCGCGCACCGGACGCACATCGACCAGGGAGCCTGGCAGGAACGCACGCACGTCCTTGATGTCGACGGTGAAGCCGCCCTTGACCTTGCCGGAAATCCTGCCGGTCACGGTGGCGTTGGCCTGCTGCGCGGTTTCCAGTTCATCCCATACCAGCGAGCGCTTGGCTTTTTCGCGCGACAGCATCGTCTCGCCAAAACCATTTTCGATCGAATCAAGCGCCACCTTGACTTCATCGCCGGGCTTGACGTCGATCTCGCCCGCGTCGTCGCGGAATTGCTCGATCGGCACGATGCCCTCGGATTTCAGTCCGGCATTGATCACGACGACGTCGTTGCGGACTTCGATGACGATGCCGGAAACGATGGTGCCCGGCTTCAATTTGGCCAGCGATTGGCTCTGTTCAAACAGTTCGGCAAAACTTTCAGTCATTGTTGGTTCCAGTGGATATCAAGACCATCGTCCAATTGATTGTTTTCAAAGGACTCTGATCCACCCGCCATTGGCACGTTGGTGCCGTTGCAATTCCCTGCCCGGAAGCGGCAGGACCTTTGGACCGGCTCGCGCCAATCCGAAATCGATTCCTCTCGCGGCTACCCTCGCTGCGCCAGCTTGAGCACGGCGGCGACGACTTGCTGGATCGACATCCCGGTCGACTCAATGAGCACGGCGTCCGCCGCCGGACGCAGCGGCGCCACGACCCGATCGGCATCGCGTGCGTCGCGCGCCTGAATCTCACGCAAAAGGGCGGCAAGTGTAACGCCCAATCCCTTTTCTTTCAACTGCTTATGGCGGCGTTTCGCGCGCTCTTCGGCGCTGGCGGTCAGAAACACCTTGTAGTGCGCGTCGGGAAAGATCACCGTACCCATGTCGCGGCCGTCCGCAACCAGACCTGGCGCCTTGCGGAAGGCACGCTGCTTGTCGAACAGCGCCGCGCGCACACCGGGGATGGCTGCAATGGCCGATGCCGCCGCGCCACAGGTCTCCGTACGGATTTCGTCCGTGGCATCGAGACCGTTGACGATCACCCGCGTCTCGCGGCCGTCCTTGGGATCGCGGAAACCGATCCGGGCCGAAATGGCGCAACGCGTGACCGCTTCGGCATCCGACAGGTCCACTCCTTCCATGCCGGCCGCGAAGCCGACCGCGCGATAGATCGCCCCGGAATCCAGCAGATGCCAACCCAGCGCATCCGCGACGCGGCGACTGATCGTGCCCTTGCCGGAACCCGATGGGCCATCGATGGTAAGAACCGGAACGTTCTTGTCGGGCATCCGGCCATTTTACCGGAAAGCCCGGCGCGGCCGTCAGGGTGTCCCGGCAGCGAGATCAAATCCGCTGGAATTGGCCAATTCCTTGAAACCCGGAAACGAAGTGGCCACATTCGCGCAGTCGCCAATTCGAACGGGTGCGCGGGCGACGAGTCCGGCCACGGCAAAGCTCATCGCGCAGCGATGGTCGCCCGCCGAATCCACCGCACCGCCCTCAAGCCGGCCGCCTTCGATGCTGGCACCATCGGCCGTTTCCTCGATGCGGATGCCGAGCGCGCGCAGGCCCCTCGCCATCACGGCAATGCGGTCGGACTCCTTGACCCGCAATTCCGCCGCACCGCGGACGCGCGTGGTTCCGCGTGCCGCCGCCGCAGCCACGAACAGGATCGGAAACTCATCGATCATGTCCGGCACAACCTCGATCGGCACGTCGATGCCACGCAGCGGCGCGTACTTGATGATCAAATCGGCCACGTCCTCGCCGCTCTGCCCGCGCGCATTCATTTCACGGATATCCGCGCCCATCGCACGCAATACCTGCACCAATCCGGTTCGGCGCGGATTCATGCCGACGTCGCGCAGCACGATTTCGGAACCTGGCACGAGGCTTGCCGCAACGATGAAAAATGCCGCCGAGGAAAAATCCGCCGGTACCGAAACCTCCGTCGCGCGCAACGCGTGGCCACCGCTCAACTTCGCGAATCCCGCCCCGAATTCAACCGGCCAGCCGAACGCGGCAAGCATGCGCTCGGTGTAGTCGCGCGTCGGATGCGGCTCCCTGGCGCGCGTTTCACCGCGCGCATACAGGCCCGCAAGCAGGATCGCGGACTTGACCTGCGCGCTCGCTACCGGCAAGTCATAGTCGATGCCGTGCAGTGCGCGCTTGCCGTGGACGCGCAGCGGCGGCATGCCGCCTTCCGATTCGATTTGCGCGCCCATTTGCGTCAACGGCTCGATCACCCGACGCATCGGTCGGCGCGACAGCGAAGCGTCGCCGGTCAAGGTCGCGTCGAACGCCTGCCCCGCGAGCAACCCCGCCAGCAACCGCATCCCGGTACCGGCATTGCCGCAGTCGATATCGCCATCCGGTGCACGCAGGCCATGCAACCCAACGCCGTGCACGATGCGCTCGCACGCGCGCGCGGCTTCGATGCGCACTCCCATCTGCGCGAACGCCCGTGCCGTGGCGCGCGTGTCATCCCCGTCGAGGAAGCCGGCGATATGGCTAGTGCCTTCCGCAAGCGCAGCGAGCATGATCGCCCGATGCGAGATCGACTTGTCGCCGGGCACGCGAAGCTCACCGCGCAGTGGACCACCGGGGTTGCTTGCCCAATCAGTAGCCAATTGCCCCCCCCTGTCCCATCGCGCCCACTCCAACACCGTTCGCGTTGAGCGCAGCGAGCAACGCGAGCGAAGCCGAAACGGCCATGGCCCTTCGGCTTCGGTCCTGCAGGCCTGCGCTCAGGGCGAACGGATTCAAAACCGTGTTCACGGCAAGGCTGCCAGCATGCGTTCGTTTTCCACTCGCGAACCCACGCTGATGCGCAGGAACTCGCTCAATCCATAACCGCCCATCGGCCGCACGATCACGCCACGCTCGAACAAGGCGCGCTCGATCGGCGCCGCGTCGCGTTTGAAATCCACCAGCACGAAATTCGTCTGCGAGGACAACACGCGCAAGCCGCGCGCGCGCAAGTGCTGCGCCAGCCATTCGCGCTCGCCCAGATTCCACTGCTTGCCATGCGCGACATGCGCCTGATCGCCCAGCGCCGCCCGTGCCGCGGCAAGCGCCAGCGCATTGACGTTGAACGATTCGCGCAGGCGCTCGATCACAGCCACGACACCGGAATCCGCCACCGCGTAACCGACACGCAAGCCGGCGAGCGCATAGGCCTTGGAAAACGTGCGCGTGACAATCAGGTTCGGGTGCGCGGCGGCAAAGCGCAAGGCGCTGGACAGCCCCGGCGCGCTCGTGAATTCGTGATAAGCCTCGTCCACCACCACCAGCGTCGTCGGCGGCACGCGTGCAAGGAACGCCGCCAGCGCCGAATCGTCGAACCAGGTCCCGGTCGGGTTGTTCGGATTGGCCAGGTACACGATGCGCGTGTCGGCACGAATCGCCCTCGCCATCGCATCCAGGTCGTGGCCGAGGGGCATCGTCGCGTGATCGCGCGCCAATGCCGGCACCCGGATCGGCCGCGCGTTGGCCGCCATGGTGGCGATCGGGAACACGGCGAAACCGAATTCCGAAAACACCACGGACGTTGCCGCATCGGCGAAGCATTGCGCAATCAGCATGAGCAATTCGTGCGAGCCGTTGCCCAGAGCGACCTGCCCGAGATCCACGCGCAGGTGTTCCGCCAACGCCGCTTTCAATGCCCCACCCTGCGGATCCGGATAGCGATACACTTGGGGTAGCGACGTCTCGATCGCGGCCAGCGCGCGCGGACTGGGTCCCAGCGGGTTTTCATTCGAGCCCAATTCGGCCAGCGTGGCACCGAACCGCCGGCGCAGCGCGGGCAAATCGTGCCCGGGATCGTAAGCCCGCAGCGCGCGCGTCGCGGCGTTGGCAAGCGCCGCGAAACGGTCGTTCACGGCACCGCCACCGGGTACGATCCCAGCAGCTTGATCTGCGCGGCGTGCTCCTTCAACTGCGCAAACGCACGGCGCATGGCCGCGTCCTCGACATGGCCGGCGAGGTCGATGAAGAAACCGTACTCCCACTTGGCCTGGTGCGATGGCCGTGACTCGATGCGGTTCATGCTGATGCCGTTGTCCGCGAATGGACGCAGCACATGAAACAGCGCACCGGGCTTGTCCTTGATGGACACCAGGATCGAGGTGCGGTCGTGCCCGGAGGGCGGAAAGATCTGGCGGCCGATGACGAGGAAGCGCGTGGTGTTGTCGGTCCGGTCCTCGATGGGCGTCATGATCACCTTTTTCAGGCCATACACGTGCCCGGCCGATTCGCCGGCGATCGCGGCCGCATCGTCGGCATTGCGCGCGCGGCGCGCGGCTTCGGCGTTGCTCGCCACCGGAATCTTTTCCGCTTTCGGCAGGTTGCCGCGCAGCCAGGCCTTGCATTGCGCGAACGTCTGCGGGTGCGAATAGACGCGCTCGATGTCCTCGATGCGCCCGGAACGCGAGAGCAGGAACTGGCGCACGCGCAGTTCCACCTCGCCGCAGATCTTCAGGTTCGAGGTCAGGAACATGTCCAGCGTGATCTGGATCGTGCCCTGCCCGGAATTCTCCACCGGCACGATGCCGAAATCGGCGCTGCAGTTTTCCACTTCCTGGAACACTTCCTCGATCGTCGACAACGGCAAGCCGTGTGCCGAACGGCCGAAGTGTTTCATCACGGCCTGCTGGCTGAAGGTGCCTTCCGGACCAAGATAGCCGATCTTGAGCGGCTCCTGCTGGGCGAGGCAGGCCGACATGATTTCGCGGAACACGTGCACCAGCACGTCGTCGGACAACGGACCCTCGTTGCGATCGACCACCATGCGCAGCACCTGCGCCTCGCGCTCGGGTCGGTAGTAATCCACCGCCGCGGCGAGCTTGCCCTTGGCCCGGCCGACCTGGTGCGCCCAGTTCGCGCGCTCGGCGATCAATTGCTGGATGTTGCGGTCGATCGTGTCGATGCGCGCGCGCGCCTCGGCAAGGTTCGGTCCGGGCGCAGCTGGCTTCTTTTTCGGCATGGCAAGGTCCGCTCAGGAGGCAATCGCACGCACGGAAAGGATGCCGTCGATCCGGCCGATGGCCGCAAGCAGGCCCGGCGTCGGATCCGAATCCAGATCGATCAGCGTGTAGGCAAGATCGCCGCGCGAGGCGTTGTGCATCTGCGCGATGTTGACCCCCGCCTCGCCGAGCACGTGCGACAGCTGGCCGATCATGTTCGGCCGGTTGCGGTTGGCGATGCACAGGCGGGCCTTGCCCGCGCGCGCCATGCGCGTGTTCGGGAAATTCACGGCGTTGTGCACGTTGCCGTTTTCCAGGAACTCGCGCAACTGGTCGACCACCATCACCGCGCAGTTTTCCTCGGCTTCGCCGGTGGATGCGCCCAGGTGTGGCAAACCGATCACGCGTGCATTGCCGACCAGATCGGCGTTCGGGAAATCGGTCACGTAGCGGCCGATGCGTCCGCTCGCCAAACCCTTTTCCAGCACGGATTGATCGACGATTCCCTCGCGCGCGAAGTTGAGCACGACGGTTCCCGGACGCACCACTTCGAGCGCGGCGGCGCCGAATACGCCACGCGTGGCGTCATTGAGGGGAACGTGGAACGTGATGTAGTCCGACGCGGCATACAACTCGTTCAGTGAACCGGCCCTGGTGACTTCGGACGACAGTGCCCAGGCGCCGTCAACCGTCATGTGCGGATCGAATCCGAGCACACGCATGCCGAGGGCACGCGCCGCATTGGCAACCTTGACACCGATCGCGCCGAGGCCGACGACGCCGAGCGTCTTGCCGGAGAGTTCGGAGCCGACGAAGCGTTTTTTCTCCGCTTCCACTTTGTGGTGCAGATCATCACCACCGTTGAGGCCGCCGACGAAAGCGAGCGCACTGTCGAGGTTGCGCGCCGCGATCAGCATGCCGGCCACGACCAATTCCTTCACTGCATTGGCGTTCGCGCCGGGCGCATTGAACACGGGTACGCCGCGTTCGCTGAACTCGGCGACGGGAATGTTGTTGACCCCGGCGCCGGCGCGCGCCACGGCCTTGATCGATGTCGCGGGCGGCTTGCCGTGCAGGTCGGCCGAACGCACCAGGATCGCGTCCGGATCGGCGATGTCGTTCGCGACCGAATACAGGTTCGCCGGCAGGCGATCGAGCCCGTTGCGGGAGATGTTGTTGAGGGTCCGGATCTTGAACATCAGCCGTTTCTCGCCGCAAAGTCCCGCATGAAATCCACCAGTGCCTGCACGCCTTCCAGCGGCATCGCGTTGTACAAGGACGCGCGCATGCCGCCGACCGCACGATGACCCTTGAGCGCCATCAAGCCCGAGGCTTCGGCTTGCTTCAGGAACGCCGCGTCGAGTTCCTCGCGCGCCAGGGTGAACGGCACGTTCATCCACGAACGCGCGGATTCTGCCACCGGATTCTTGTAGAAATCCGAACTATCGATATAGCCATAAAGCAGATCGGCCTTGGCGCGGTTGCGCTGCGCCATCGCCGCCACGCCGCCCTGCTCGATCAGCCATTCGAAGACGAGCCCGGCCAGATACCAACCGAACGTGTTCGGCGTGTTGAGCATCGATTCGTTGGCCGCGTGCTCGGCGTAGTTGAAGATTTTCGGAATGTCCTTCGGACAACGCGCGAGCAGGTCCGCGCGCACGATCATGACGACCAGGCCCGACGCGCCGATGTTCTTCTGCGCACCCGCATAGACGATGCCGAACCTCGAAACATCGACCGGGCGCGACAGGATGTCGGAGGACATGTCCGCCACCAGCGGCATGCCGCCGGCATCGGGAACTTCATGGAATTCGACGCCGTGGATGGTTTCGTTCGGCGTGTAATGCAGGTAGGCCGCGTTCGCATCGAGCTGCCACTGCGCGCGCGGCGGAATCGCGGTGAAGTTGCTTTCCACGCCGCTCGCAGCGATGCGCACTTGCGCCAGCGGCCTGGCTTCCTTCGCCGCCTTCTCGCCCCAGTGGCCGGTGACGACGTAATCGACACCCTGGTCACGGCGCGCGAAATTCATCGGGATCTGGGCGAAATGTTGCGTCGCACCGCCTTGCAGGAATAGCACCTTGTAGTCGGGAGGAATGCCCATCAGGGCACGCAGATCCTGCTCGGCCTTTTGCGCCAACGCGATGAAGTCCTTGCCGCGATGGCTGATCTCCATGACGCTGGCACGGGCTTTCCCCCATTCCAGCATTTCGGCCTGGGCGCGGCGCAACACCGGCTCGGGCAGCGCCGCGGGACCGGCGCTGAAATTGTAGGTACGACTCATGAAAGACTCCGCGGGGAGCCCCAATTATGCCGCACCGCAGCAGTTACGCAACCGCCGGCGACGAAGAAGCGCCGTGCGGCGCGAGCCCGCGTTCCAGGACCGTCTCGAAATCGGCCATGGGCAGTGCCGGCGCATACAGGAATCCCTGCGCCGCACTGCAGCCGACCTTGCGCAGCAACTGAGCCTGCTCGATGGTTTCGACGCCTTCGGCGATCAGGTCCAGGGCCAGATCCGCGGCGAACCCGGCGATCGTGCGCACGATCGCCCGGTGCCGGAAATTCGTCGCCATGTCGCGCACGAAACCGCGATCGATCTTGAGCGCGTCGAACGGCGAGGCGGCAAACGAATCCAGCGACGAATATCCGGTCCCGAAATCGTCGACCACGAGCGCCACGCCCAGGCGCTTGAGGTCGCGCAAGGTCTCCGCGGCTTCCAGGCGGCCGCGGCGGAACACCGTTTCGGTGATTTCGAGCGCCAGGGTGGATGAATCCACACCGTTGCGACGCAGGACGCCGTCCAGGTGGGCGACGAAGTCCGGATCGGCGAACTGGCGGTCATCGACGTTGACGCTGGCGCGCAGGCGCGCATGCGCGGGCAGGCGCCGCTGCCAGCGCAACAGGTTCTGGCAAACCTGCTCGAGCACCCACCAATCCAGCGCGGCAAGGGTTCCCGCCTCCTCCGCCACGCCGAGAAATTCGGCGGGAAGCAGCAAACCGCGCTGCGGGTGCTGCCAACGCACCAGCGCCTCGAATCCGCGCAGGCCACCGCCTGCCAGATCCACGATCGGCTGGCAGTGGACCCGAAACTCCCCGCGCTCGAGCGCGAAGCGCAAGTCGGTCTCCAGTTGCAGGCGCGCGCGTGCCGCGGCGTGCATGGCGTCGTCGAAGATGACGTAGGCAGACTTGCCAGCTGCCTTGGCGCGATACATTGCCGTGTCGGCATCGCGCATGATCTGGTCCGGGGACTGATAGTCAACGCGGCCCAGCACGACACCGATGCTGGCTCCGGAAAACACGCGATGCCCCTGCACCTCGAACGCACCGGCCAGCATCGTCAGCACGCGCTGCGCCAATTGCTCGGCGCGCGCACGCGGACACGCACCGCGCGGCAGCAAGCCGAATTCATCACCACCGTAACGCGCAACCAGACATTGGTCGCCCAGTTCGATGCGCAGGGTGTCCGCGATCCGGATCAGCAATTCGTCGCCACCGGCGTGGCCCAGGCTGTCGTTGACGAGCTTGAAGCCGTCGAGGTCAAGGAACAACACGGCGTATGCCGAATCACCGCCCTCCCGGGCATGGGCAACGGTCTGCTCGAGCTGGCGCTCGAAGAAGACGCGGTTGGGCAGGCCGGTGAGCAGGTCGTGCGAGGCGTTGTGCTCCAATTCGCGCTGCACGCGCATTTGCGCACTGACATCGCGCACCGTGCCCGACGTGTAGAACCTTCCGTTCATTTCCACGCCGCCGGCGCTGACCACCACCTCGATGCGCCGACCATCTTTGCGCATCAATACCGCACTGTAATCGCTGCCCGACGGGGTGCCCGCGAGCTGTTCGCGATAGCGCCCGTCCATGAACCCGCGGGATTCCGGCGGCACCAACAGGCGAAAATCGGCGCCGATCAGTTCGTCTTCGCGGTAACCGAACAGCGCCGCGAAGGCCGCATTGACGTACGTGTAATGGTCTTCGAGCATCATGTACACGCCGACCTGGCTGTGTTCGACCAGGGTGCGGTAGCGTGCCTCCGATTCCTTCAGCGCCACCTCGGTGCGCCGGCGCGCGCCGATGTCCAGGGCCGAACCTTCGGTCCATAGCACACGGCCCTCGCTGTCGCGAATCGCCTGCGCGCGAACTTCCGCCGGGACCACGGTGCCGTCCCGGCGCCGCGCGTCGAATTCGAACGTCAGCGGCCCGCGGCTCGCGGCGAGCTGGGCCAATACATCCTTGCGCAGCTCAGGATTGGCGTAAAAGTCGCCGATGCGTCGACCGGACCCGATCAGCTCCTCCGCTCCCGCATAACCCAGGATCCGCGCAAACGCATCGTTGGCGGCGACGATGCGGCCATCGGGTTGCGAACGGAACATGCCCGACACCGCATTCTGGAACAATTCGCGATAGGTGCGCTCGGCCCATTCGAGCGCCTTGCGCTGGCGGTGCTCCTCGGTCACATCGCGGGCCGTGCCGGTGCTGGACACCTCGCCGTCGTAATCGACGGCTCCCGCCTGCACATGCAGGCGGCGGCGCGATCCATCCTTGTGCAGCATGATGGTGTCGTAATTTTGCACCGCGTACGATCCGCCGGCGCGTTCGTTGCGGCGGATCATCTGCTCGCCCAGCGCTTCGGGCGCGATCAATTTCAGATAGTTGCTGCCGATGAGTTCCTCGGCGCGGTAACCGAGAATCTGCGCCATGGCCTCGTTGGTGAACCCGATCGTGCCGTCATGCCGGATCAGGAATACGCCATCGTGGCTGCTGTCGACCAGGGTGCGATACATGGTCTCGGACTGGCGCAAGCGCGTTTCGGCCTCGACTTGCGCGCCGATATCCATGATCGAGCCTTCGAAAAACAGCAGGTGGCCTTCGGCGTCGCGCACACCGCGCGAACTTTCCGAAACCCACGCCGTCCTGCCGTCGCACCGACGCACCCGTACGCGCTGGTTTTCGAAGTGCCCATCGCGGCGCAACCGCTCCAGCAGTCCCGCGGCCACGTCCGTGTCCACGTAAAAATCGGTGGCCCGCCGGCCATGCGCCTGTTTCAGCATCTGCGCCGGCGACGCGAAGCCGAAAATGCTTGCCATCGCGGGATTGACGTCGATCCAGCCGCCATCGGGAAGGCTGCGGTAGAGCCCTTGCGCACTGGCCAGAAACAACGCGTGGTAACTGCCGGGGTCCGGCGTGGCGGGCGCGTCCGTCGCCTCTGCCTGCGCCAGACGCTGGAAGACCGCCAACACCAGGCGCCGGCCGTCGAGATCGAAAAACTCGCAGTAGAGGTCCGCCGCAAAATCGCTGCCGGCGAGATTGCGGAAAACCACGCGCTCGCCGCACACCCGCTGTTCGCTGCGCAACTGCGCCCAGATCGCCGCCCGGGTTTGCGGATAGGGCCAGAAATCGAGTTCCAGCGTGCTGCGCCCGAGCATGGCCTCGCGGCGGTAGCCCAGTTCGCGCTCGAAAGCCGGGTTGACGTCCACAATGCACCCGTCCCCGGCGTCCAGTACAGCGACGAGGCTGGACGAGAAACGGAATGCACTGGCGAGATTCATGACCCCTGTTCCGACATGACTCCGCAAGACCCGCGATGCGCCGAGTATTGCGCCGCAAAATGCCATGCAGGTCAAGTGCCAGTCGCCGGCGTGGAAGCTTTCCGCGCCTGTCCCGGTCTTCGGTCGATAATCGGAGAAGCCATGACCCGGTCCGTTCCCCCCGTTTCGCCTTCCGTCTCGATCACGCCGCAGGCCGTCTACCACAACCGGCGCACGATCCTGAAATTGCTGGGGCTTGGCGCGGCCGCGCTGGCGACCGGCTGCACCAGCCAGGCGGCTCCGCCTGTGCCCGTTCCGGAAACACCCAGGCGCGCGGGCACCTTGGCCGTTTCCCGGCGTACCGACGACGCCGGTGGCGAAGCGCAAACGCCCTATCCGGATGCCACTCAGTACAACAACTTCTACGAATTCGGCACGGGCAAGTCAGATCCCGCGACCAATTCCAGCCGCTTCAAGCCGCGGCCCTGGAGCTTGGAAATCGCCGGCCATGCCGAAAAGACCGGGCGATTCGCGCTCGAGGACATTCTTGCCGGCCAGCCCCTGGAAGAACGCATCTACCGCATGCGTTGCGTGGAAGCCTGGTCGATGGTGATTCCCTGGCTCGGATTTCCGCTGGCGAATCTGCTCAAGCGTTTCGCGCCGACGTCGCGGGCGAAATACGTGGCTTTCACGACCGCGGATCGTCCCGCGCAGATGCCGGGACTGGCCGACCGCATCCTGGATTGGCCTTACCGCGAAGGGCTGCGCCTGGACGAAGCCATGCACCCGCTGACCCTGCTCGTCGTCGGCATGTACGGGCGTGAATTGCCGAACCAGAATGGCGCCCCGTTGCGCCTCGTCGTGCCGTGGAAATACGGCTTCAAGGGCATCAAGTCGATCGCCAGGATCGAATTCACCGAACAGCAGCCGCGCACGGCGTGGAATGTCGCGGCGCCCGGCGAATACGGTTTTTACGCGAACGTGAACCCCGCGGTGGATCACCCGCGCTGGAGCCAGCAGACCGAGCGCCGCATCGCCGGCACGGGCTTCAACCTGTTCGGCAACCGGATCACGACGCAGCCTTTCAATGGCTACGCGGAACAGGTCGCGCACCTGTACGCCGGCATGGACCTGCGCAAGTATTTCTGACCATGATTTTCCGCGACCGCATCGCCGCCACCAAGCCGCTGGTCTTCATTCTGTGTCTGCTGCCGCTTGCGCACCTGACATGGAGTGCCCTGCATGGCTCGCTCGGACCGGACCCGGTCGCGCAACTGGAACACCGCAGCGGCGACTGGGCACTGCGGTTGCTGCTCGCGACGCTTGCGATCACGCCGTTGCGACGCTTCAGCGGATGGCATCCGGCCATTCGCTTTCGTCGCATGCTCGGCCTGTTCGCGTTTGTCTACGCCTGCCTTCACCTGACGATTTACGTCGTGATCGATCTCGGCGGTTTCTGGTCACAACTGTTCGGCGAAATCGCCAAACGACCTTACATCACGCTGGGATTCGCGGCCTGGTTGCTGCTCGTTCCGCTCGCGGCGACCTCGACCCAGCGCATGATGCGGCGCCTCGGCCGCCACTGGCAGCGCCTGCACCGGCTAGCCTATCTGGCCGCGCTGTTCGGCGTGCTGCACTACGTGTGGCTGGTCAAGGCCGACCACCGCGAACCGGCGCTGTACCTTGGCATCTGGAGCGCGCTGATGCTCGCACGCTGGCCACGTCGCGCACGCTACGCGCGCGGTTCCGGTGCCGCGATGGCGCCGGTCAGAAACTGAGGTAGAGCAGCACCGCGACTCCGGCGGCGATCAGCGTGGACGCGCCGATCAACCACCAGATGTCGTTGCGGCCTGGCTCGTGGTCCGCCCGCACCGGCGCAGCGTCCGCCTTTTCGATTGCGCGCATGGTCTGGGTAATGTTGACCGCATGCGCGCCAGCGGGCGCAGGGGATTCGCGTTGCGGCAGGCTCGGCGCTTCCAGGACGAAACGATTGCGCTCGAACGCGATCTGGTCATCGCTATACAGCACCGCGTTGCGCACGGGCACGCCATTGACCAGCGCTCCCGTCGACGATCCCTGGCCGCGCAGGTAGATCCCGTCACCGACGTTCTCGATGATCGCAAGGTGTGGCGCGATCTCCGGTTCGTCCAGGACGAGGCCGCAATCGTCGCTGCGGCCGATGAGCAGGCGCCCGCGCACGGGAACGATCCTGCCGAACCACGCACCCGAGACCCCGCGCAGGACCACGCGCGCCGGCAATTGTGGTGCCGACGGCGCGCCGTCGGCGGCATCTCCGGCTGCCGGTGCAGGCGCGACGCTTCCCGGCAATTCGACGCAAATGCTGTCGTCGCGATCGGGCTTGAGCACGAGCTTGAGCGTACCCAGGCTGACGACGTCGCCCAGTCGCAGGATCGCCTTCTCGACGACCGGGCGCGCGTTGACGTGCATGCGCGCGTGCGCATCCCGGGCTGCGAGCACGATGCTGCGGTCACTCACGCTCAGGCGCGCGTGATGCGGCGCGATGCCTGGAGCCGAAAGCACGATCGTGTTGTCCGCAGCCGAACCGATGCCGGTGTCGCCGGGGGCAATAAGCACGTCCGGGTGCTCGTTGTTCGGAAAGCTCACGCGCATGGCCAAGCCGTCATCGTGCAGGCAAGTCACTGTAGCACAGGCGCACGCGGCTACCAGCGCGCGCCAAGGTCCAACAGCAGCGTATCCGTATGCCGGGGCGCCACGTCCAGTTGTTCGTGGAAGAACGCCAGGCGCATGGCCCAGGTCGCATCGAAACCGTAACCGATCCACGGCATGATGCCGTGCGCCCAACTGTGGAACCACCAATCATCGGAATTGAACGCCGTCATCACCGCATCGCGCTGGATGCGCTGAACGGCAAGGCCGAGTTCCCACCCATGGGGTTGGCGCCGGTTGCCCAGCACGACGCTGAATCGTGCGCCGTCGCGATCCTGGTTCGCGCCCAGATTGCGCACCAGGTCGAGGCGCGCTTCCAGCGGCCGGTCTCCCGGATGCCAGCGACCAACGAATTGCATGTCGAGCAGTCGATAACCGCTGAATAGAATATCGCCCGTATGCGCATTGGTGCGCGCCAGCCCCTGCAAGGTCAACTGGCGAAGATTGGCAAAATCCAGATAGGCGACGAGGATCGCCGCGCTTGTCGGCTCGCCGTCGTGCCAGCGCCACGCGCCCTGTACGGCACCGATGCGGGAATTGTCGCCGTAGGGCAGATTGCCGTTGAAATAACCCGCGACAAAACCCAGGCGGTTGAAGTCGCCGACCGCCAGGGACGTCTGCGCGCTTGCGCCGACCGGTCGCAAATCCTCGTCCCAGAGCATCGGACTCAGTTCCAGCGGAATGACCGACTTGCCGGCAAGCAGCGAAGTGTCTTCTCCCGGACGCCAGCGCACGAAAAGCTGGTCGATGGCGAAATCATTGCTGCGTTCTTCGAGATTGTAGCTGCGGTCGTCTTCGTTGCCGTTGCTTGCCGCCGCAAGCTTGATCGCCGCACCGATCTCCAGTTCGGGAATCGGGTCGTAAATCACGCCGATGCGGGCACGCCCGAACACGCGCTGGATATTCGCCTCGTGAATCCGCGGAATGTCGCGGACATGATCCTCGCGCAACAGCACGTCGCCGAACCACGACCACGCGGACGGCGCCTGCTCCGCCGTCGGCAGCACGAGCGGCTCGTCCGCCAAGGCCGCGGCAACCGGCAGCAGGCCGATCAGGCAAACAAGGGTCCGCGATCTGCGCATGGCCTCCCCGGTCGCTGGGCGTTGATGGGCGAATTTACCTTAAATATGCATCACAAGCCACTGAAAATTCAGCCTCGCAACTGAGCCAATGCCTGTGCCAATTCCGCGGCAGTTGCAAAGCGGTCCTGTGGCAGGCGCTTCAGGCAGCGCAGGATGATTGCCTCCATCGGCGGCGGAATTTCCGGCCAGTGGACGGACGGCTTGATCGGCTCCTGCTGCGTCTGCGCAATGTAGATTTCCATCGTGTTGTTGCCGGAAAACGGCAGCTTGCCGCAAAACATCTCGCACATCAGCACGCCGCTGGAATAGATGTCCGCGCGCTGATCGACCTCCTCGCCGGCGAGCTGTTCGGGTGGCGAATAATTCGGCGTGCCGACGAAACTGCCCTGCTCGGTGTGCCCGGGTCCACTGCGCCGAAGCGGCCGGGCGATGCCGAAATCCATCAGCTTGGCATTGCCATTCTGTTCCAGGATCAGGTTTTCCGGCTTGATGTCGCGGTGCAGGACGCCGACTGCGTGCGCCGCGGCCAGGCCCGCGCAGAGCTGGCGCGCGATGCGTAGTCCGGCGGTATACGGAATGCGCCGCGTCTCGCTGAGCAGGTAACGCAAGGTCAGGCCACGCACGTATTCCATGGATATGAATGGCTGGCCGTCGACTTCGCCGAAATCGAACGTACGCAACACGTTCGGATGCGTGATCTTGCGCGCGAGCTTGATTTCGCTCTTGAGGCGTTCGAGCTGTTCGCCGTCCATGAGTGCCGTCGGACGCAGCATCTTCAGGGCGACGACGTCGTCCAGTTCCAGATCGTGGGCCTTGTACACGATGCCCATGCCCCCGACGCCGAGTTGCGCCAGAATGCGATAGCGCCCACCGACCACCGCACCGCAGTCAAGCGCCACGGCGCGCACGCCCGACCCGCGGCCAAGGGGTTTCGCCACGGGTACGACCGTCGGCGCATCGGCGCCTTCCACCCTCGTTGCCGCCGGCAAATCGCGCAACGCCGATTCCGCCAAGGCGTAGAAACGCTTGCCGCTGACCACGCCAACGGCCGCCGTCAGTACCGCCTCGCCGCTCAGCGCCTTCAATTCTTCGCCGGTCTGGCGCGTCAACAGGGTCTGCCCCGGCGCCGCCTCGGGCAGCAAGCGTTCCAGTTGCATGACGGCCAGGCCGAGCAACGCGCAGGCGCCGTCGGCCGCGGTTCCATGCACGACGTGACCGGAGACCAGAACGGCGGCGGCGGCCAATTCCGGCGTTTGTGCGCGTTCCCGAACCCGGCGCAAGGCCCGCATGGCTTGCAAGAATTTCGTGGCACCGCCGAATCCGAACACGAATCTGGCCGCCGAGTCCTGGCGCACGACCGAATCCGCGGCCGCCGCCGAGACGGCCGCAGCCGCACGCTCGAATTCGGCGAATGTCCGCTCGGGCGATCTGCCGGACTCGCCAGTCGCCAGGGCGCGGAATTCGAGCCCAAGCAGGCACAGTTCCTCGCGCTGTGGCGGCGCAGGCGCCTTCACGGCCGGCGTCTTTGCGGGCGACACGACGGCCTGCTCGCGCGCCGGATCGGGCAGGAATCGCGACAGGTTGCCGACGTAGCCCTCGATGTCGCTTTTCTCGCGCAGATCCGACAGCAGGTGATCGAAGGCGCGCGACAGGCGCGCCAATTCGTCGCTGCCGGTCACGCCGATGCGCGTCTGGTAGTTGCCGCCCACGGCCTGCTCCGCGGCCAGCGCCATGGTGCGCACCGGACGCAGGATGCGCTTGGCGAACAGGTAGGAAAGCACGAGCGCGAGCAGCATCGAGGTCAGGCCGCCGATCACGACCCAATTGAGGATGTCGCGATAGCTGGCAACGACCTTGTCCGTCGACGTCAGCGCCATCACCGCACCAAGGCGACCCACCCCTTCGCTCGCGGTCGGCAGCAACTGCACGCCCCATTCCTGGCTCGCAAAACGCAGGCGCAACCCCGGTACGGCATGCCCGTCCGCGACTGCGGAAGTCACCTCGACCGGCTGCGCGCCCATCGCCGTGCGCAAGTCCTGACGCTCGTTGTCGTCCAGCGACGTGGCGACGAGTTGCGGACGTTTCTCGACCGGCAGCCAGAACGCGATCTGCGCGCCGCTGACCTTGGCCACCTGTCGGCACAGTTCGTCGTCGACGGCCTGTGCCAGCAGCAGGAATCCGACCAGGTTCTGGTCCTGCGCCAGCGGCATGATGGCCGCCTGAAAGAGCCTGTCCCCGTGACGCCAGTACCCACCGTAAGGCTGCGCGTTCGCGATGGCGGGCTTGACCAGTGCATCCTGGGCGAGCGATTCCTGAAACGCTTCGGTCTGGTCGGTGCGCCCGAGCACATTGCCCTTGGCGTCCAGCACGATGCCCATGTCAAAGCCGTACTGACCCTGGCGTTCCTTGAGCAGATCCGGTACCGACTTGGTGTCGATCTCGCTGTTTTCCGACAGCCCCGGCAGGTTGTCGGTCGAGCCGGCTGCCTGCGACACGTAGCGCGCCGTGCTCGGATCGGCCGCGATCAATTGCACCTTCAGTTGCAGTTCCTGCAGGCGGCTTTGCTCGAATTCCTTCTGTACGGCCCCGCTCGTGGCCAGGACGTCGTGCACGGCCGCGCGGGCGATGGAATCGCCCTTGATGTAAGTGACGATCACCGCGGCGCCGACCGCCAGCGCAATGAGCAGCGCCGAGCCGAGGAAGAACTTGATCGCCAACGGCAGCGAAAAGTCCCTGCCCGACGGCT
>JAFEFP010000140.1 GCA_018240545.1 Pseudomonadota bacterium
TTGCTTGCGTTCACCTATGTGGCATCGGCTTGCGCCCTGTTTTTCCACCGTACGGCGCCGCTGGGCCTGGTGCTCCTGGCGCCGGTTGCGGTCGTGATCTTCTTCACCGACGTGCTTCTGGACACTGCATGGCTTTGGGGCACGCTGAATGCGGCGATTTTGGCCGCCTTGGCCTGGCATTTCCGTCCAGCCTTTCGTCCACTCTGGACCTGCCCGGCGGAGCATTAGGATGAATTCGGACCCGACGGTCCATTCCAAAATGTTCCGGACTCGCCCGGAACCTGGGGCCATTTGCGCCTTTGCCGGCGGCGCGGGCGCACCACCTTTCGACCACTCGAGCGATGCAGGTGGCGCGACATGCACGAGCAGGTGATGACTTTCTGGTTTCGGGAAATCCGGCCGGAACAATGGTGGCAGGTCGATCCGGCATTCGATGCGGCGCTGCGGCAGCGCTTTTCGGGCCTGTGGGAACGCGCCGTGGCCGGCGACCTGGTTTCCTGGCGCCATGCGCCGCGCGGGCGCCTGGCCGAGATCATCGTGCTGGACCAGTTTTCGCGGAACATTTACCGCGGTACGCCGCGCGCGTTCGCCCAGGATCCCATGGCGCTGGCGCTGGCGCAGGAAGCCGTCGCGGCAGGCGCGCTGGCGAGCCTGGCTCCGGATGAACGCACATTCGTGCTGATGCCGTTCATGCACAGCGAGTCGCGCCAGGTTCATGCGCAGGCGCAGATGCTGTTCCGCGAGCACACGCCGCCGGCAAACCACGCGTTCGAGCTTCGGCACAAGGACATCATCGACCGCTTCGGACGTTATCCGCACCGCAACCGGATTCTGGGTCGAGTCTCGACGCCCGAAGAGCGGGCGTTCCTCGACCAGCCCGGCTCCGGTTTCTGACCACGCGCGCGGGTCCGCGCGCGACGCGACCCCGGGGTGCGGCGCGGTGCGTCGGCGCGGCAAGGCATTGTCCGGCAACCGTCCGCCGTGGATACTGCGCATGTGCACCGGATACCGCCATGAGCCTCGACTCCGAATTGCTGCTTGCGCAACCGCTGGACAGGGCATGGGCGCTGCCGGCAGCGCTGTATACCGATTTGCAAGCCGCCGAACGCGAACGCGCCGCCGTGTTTGCGCGCCATTGGCAGCTCGTCGCACATGCCGACCAGGTGCGCGATCCGGGCGATCATGCCGTGGCGGAAATCGACGGCGTGCCGCTGCTGATCGTGCGCGGCGAGGACGGCACGCTGCGTGCGTTGCACAACGTCTGCCGGCACCGCGCCGGACCACTGGCCACCTGCGATGGCCGCGGCGCGAAAGCGCTGCGTTGCCAATACCACGGCTGGACCTACCGCCTTGACGGCCAGTTGCGCAGCGCGCCGGAAATGAACGTGGCGCGCGATTTCGACATCGCCGCGATCCGCCTGCCGCAGGCGCACGTCGCACAATGGCAGGGCCTGGTCTTCGCCGCGCTGGAATCCCCGCCGCCGCTGGCCGAGGTGCTCGATGGCATCGACGCGCGCATCGGCGCGCATCCGCTGGCGAGCTATGGGTTCGACCGGCGCACCAGCTACGAGATCGCCTGCAACTGGAAGACCTACGTCGACAATTACCTGGAAGGCTACCACGTGCCGCACATCCATCCGGCCCTGAACCGGATGCTCGACTATCGCAGCTACACCACGACGCTGTCGGCCTGGCATTCGCTGCAGTTCAGTCCGCTGGAAAGCGCCGATGCGCTGTACGGCAACGGCGATGCGTTGTACTACTTCATCTGGCCGAACATCATGCTCAACATCCTGCCCGGCCGCCTGCAGACCAACCGCGTGGTGCCGCTCGGCGTGGATCGCTGCCGGGTCGATTTCGACTATTTCTACCCCGCCGGGCGCAACGATGCCGCGCACCGCACGCAGGACGAGGCCTTCAGCGACGAAGTCCAGCGCGAGGACATCGCGATCTGCGAACGCGTGCAGCATCGTCTCGCCTCCGGTTCGTACCAGGCCGGTCGCCTGAATCCCAAGCGCGAGAGCGGCGTGTGGCATTTCCACGAGTTGTACCGGCGCGCGCTGCGCAACGGTGGATGAGCATGCGCATCCTGCTGATCGAGGACCAGCGCGACATCGCCGCGAACATCTGGGATTACCTTGAGCATCGCGGCTTCGTCATGGATCACGCCGGCGACGGCGCCAGTGGCTTGCGCATGGCGCTGGACGGCGACTACGACGTGATCATCCTCGACCTCGGCCTGCCCAAGCTCGATGGCCTGGATTTGTGCCGCGCGTTGCGCGCCGCGGATCGCGAAACGCCGGTACTGATGCTCACCGCGCGCGATACGCTCGATGACAAGCTGGTCGGCTTTGCCGAAGGCGCCGATGATTACGTGGTCAAGCCCTTTGCGATGAAGGAAGTCGAGGCGCGCCTCCGCGCGCTGTACCGGCGCGGCAAGCAACCCGGCGAGACGCTGCAGCTGGCGGACCTTCGCCTGGATCCGCTCAATCGCATCGCCGAACGCGCCGGGCGACGCCTGACGTTGACGCACTCCGGCTTCACCTTGCTGGAAACCCTGTTGCGACGCTCGCCGAACGTGGTGCGGCACGCCGAACTCGCGAATGCCCTGTGGGGCGAATCCGGGGGCGACGTCGCCACCTTGCATACCCACCTGTCGGTGTTGCGCGCGGCGCTGGACCGGCCCTTCCCGGTGCACTTGCTGCAGACCGTGCACGGTTTCGGCTATCGGCTCGCGGACTCGGGCGATGGATGACGCGCTGGCGGCGGCGCCGCGCCGGCGCCTTGGCCTGCGCGCGCGCGTAGCGTTGACCTTCGCCGGCCTGGGTCTGGTGGTCAGCGTGTGCGTGGCCGCCGTGGCGATGCATTTTTCCGACGCCTACGTGCATCGTCTCATCGACGAGATGCTGCGCGTGGAGGGCGAACACCTGCGTTACCGCTTCGCGCTCGATGGGCACATGCCGTCGCCGCCGCTGCGCCATTTCGATGTCTACAGCGATGCCCCTGGCGGACCGGTGCCGCCGGCGGAACTGGCATCGCTCGCGCCCGGACTGCACGAGATCAATGGCGCGCACGGCGAGGTGCACGTCGCGATCTATTCCACCGGAGCGAACCGCCTGTACGTGATGTTCGATATCGGCGAGGAAAGCGCACGCGAGCGGCACCTGGCGCGCGACCTGGTCGCCCTGGTCCTGCTGGGCACGCTCTTGTCGGCCTGGCTGGGTTGGGCGTGGGCCGGGCGCGCGATCGCGCCGGTGCGGCGCCTGGCGCAACAGGTCGAGGGACTCGAGCCGCCGCGCCAGGGCGCGACGCCGCTGGCGCCGGGATTTGCCGCAGACGAGGTCGGCGCACTCGCGCAAGCCTTCGACCGCTACCAGGAAAAGCTCCACGACTACGTGCGCCGCGAGCGCGCGTTCACCGCCGATGCCAGCCACGAACTGCGCACGCCACTCGCGGTGATCCGCGGCGCGATCGAGGTAATGCTCGACAGCGATCCCGACGCTGCCGACGCAGCGCGCCTGCGGCGCATGCAGCGCGGCAGCGACGAACTGCGCGACTTGCTCGATGCCCTGCTCGTGCTCGCGCGCAGTGACGAGGACACCTTTTCGGGAACCACGCCCGATCTCGATGCCCTCATCGTGCGCCTGCTCGCCGAGCGCGCCGACATGCTGAACGAAAAACACGTCCAGGTGCGCCATACCGGCGTTGCCGGCGTCGAGGTTCCCGCGCCGCCGCGCGTGCTCGGGGTGGTGGTCGGCAACCTGCTGCGCGCGGCCACCCAGTTCGCCGAGGACGGCGCCCTGCACGTGGATGTCTCCGCCGCGTGCGTGCGCATCGTCCAGAGTCCGTCCGGAATGCATCGGCCAACCCCGGTGCCGCGCGGGCGCGGGGTGGAGGAGCGTGCGGACCGGGTGCTGGGTCTGGGCATGATCCGACGTGTCTGCGAGCGCTGGGGCTGGCAACTGGATGAGCACGCCGACGACGATGGCACCCGTCGCTTCGTGCTGCACATAATGGATTCGGGCGAAGTCCGGCCGGATTTAGGCTGAAATTAACAATTCCGGAGTAGATTGGCGACGCTGCCTTTCCCTCTGTCCCCCAGCAGACGGGCAGCATCCCCAGCGGCCGCTCTTTCCCCAGGAGCGGCCGCTTCTATTTTGGGACGTGGTGGGCCCGGCAGGACTCGAACCTGCAACCAAGAGATTATGAGTCTCCTGCACTAACCATTGTGCTACAGGCCCAACTCGCGCAAGTCTAACGAAAACGCCCGCAATCGCGGGCGTTTTTTCGCATTGCGTGCGCCGCCTACTCCAAATCCAGGAATGAGCGCAGTTGCTCCGACCGGCTTGGATGGCGCAACTTGCGCAGCGCCTTGGCCTCGATCTGGCGAATGCGCTCGCGGGTGACGTCGAACTGCTTGCCGACCTCTTCCAGGGTGTGGTCGGTGTTCATGTCGATGCCGAAGCGCATGCGCAGCACTTTCGCCTCGCGCGGGGTCAGGCCGGCGAGCACGTCGCGCACGGTTTCGGTCAAGCCCGTGCCGGTCGCGGCCTCGAC
>JAFEFP010000141.1 GCA_018240545.1 Pseudomonadota bacterium
CGGCCCTCGGCCGCCGTTTTCGCGTCTGTGCACCGCGGTCATTTCATCCGATACGTGATGCGGCCCTTGGTCAGATCGTAGGGCGTCATCTCGACCTTGACCTTGTCGCCGGTCAGGATGCGGATGTAGTTCTTGCGCATGCGCCCGGAAATATGCGCGGTCACGACGTGGCCGTTTTCCAGCTGCACGCGAAACATGGTGTTGGGCAAGGTGTCGAGCACCGTGCCTTCCATTTCGATTTGGTCGTCTTTGGCCATTGGTCTTCTTGATCGGGGACGCCGGGAATCCTTGCGGCGCGGCATTCTACTACACGAAGGCGTTGTGGCGTTGCGACCGTGGTCAAATCAGGCCAGCTCCCGGGCTGCCGGTTGTGGCCAACGCTCGCGCCAATTTATCGGCGGAAATGGCTGCGCACATGCCTTGGCGACATGCGCTACGAATTCATTGCGGGGCATTTCGAACGCGCCCAGTGTGGCCAGGTGCGGGGAGGCGGCCTGCGCGTCGAGAAGGGGAAATCCCCATTGGTGCAAGGCCCGGCACAGTGCGATCAAGGCAACTTTCGATCCGTTCGTGGCCGCGCTGAACATGGATTCGCCAAAGAACATGCGACCGACGGCGACGCCGTAGAGGCCGCCGACCAGCGCGTCGCCATCGTGGACTTCGATCGAATGTGCATGGCCGAGTTCATGCAGCCGGCAGTACGCATCGAACATTTCGGCAGTGATCCAGGTCGTGGGCTGGTGCGGGCGCGGTGCCGCGCAGGCACGCATGACGCTGGCGAAGCGGTGGTCGGCATGGATCGTCCAGTCACAATGCCTCAACCAGCGTTTCAGTCGGGTGGGAACGTGGACGCGATCGGTCGCGAACACCGTGCGCGGATCCGGCGACCACCACAGGATCGGCTGGCCTTGCGAATACCAAGGGAAGATTCCGTGCCGGTAGGCGTCGAGCAGGCGTTCGGGAGACAGGTCCCCGCCCGCAGCGAGCAAGCCATCGGGCTCGCGAAACGCGGAATCCACCGGCGGAAACGGATCGAGGAAGCCGGGACGCAGGACGGGAATGCGGATCACGTGGCACCCAGGTACGGCGAGTGCTCCAGCAGTTCGGCCCGGCATGCCGTCAGGGCAATCTCTTCGCGCGCGAGCGCATCGGCAATCGCCGCGCGAAAACGCGGGTGGGCGACGTAGTGGAACGACCGCGTCCGGGTTGGCAGGAAACCGCGCGCGAGTTTGTGCTCGCCCTGCGCGCCGGGCTCGAAGTGCCGCAATCCGTGGCGCAGGCAGTACTCGATGCCCTGGTAGTAGCACGCCTCGAAATGCAGGCCCGGCACGGGCTCGCTGCAGCCCCAGTAGCGGCCGTACAGCGTATCGCGGCTGCGCAGCAGCAGGGCGGCAGCGATGAGTTCGATGCCGTGCCAGGCCAGTACCGCCAACACCCGATCCGGCATCGTGCGTCCAAGGTGTCGGAAAAATTCCAGGGTCAGTGCCGGATAGTTGCCCTTGTCGTCGAACGTTGCGGAGTAAAAAAGGTGGATACGCCGCCATTGCGCGTCGTCGAGTTCGTTGCCGTGGCGGATTTCGCAGTGCACCCCGGCGCGTGCGACATGCGCGCGCTCCTGCCGGATGTTGCGGCGCTTCTTGGGCTTGAGCGAAACGAGGAAATCGTCGAAATCGCGCCAGCCGCCGGATTCGGCCGGCTTGTTCATCCAGTGGAACTGCCAATCAAAACGCGGCAACCACTCGGCGCGATCCGCGAATGCGCCGGCGTCGGCTTCGGCGCAAAAATTCAGATGTGCCGACGACAGCCCGAGCCGAGTGCATTCGCCCTGAATCGCGTCGATCACAATCCCGCGCAACGCCGGAGCGCCCAGCAGGCGCGGCCCGGCGACGGGCGAGTAGGGCACGGCGCACAGCAGCTTCGGGTAGTAATCCAGGCCATGGCGCGCATAGGTGTGCGCCCATGACCAGTCGAACACGAATTCGCCGTGCGAGTTGGTTTTCAGGTAAGCCGGCGCGGCGGCGACGAGTTTGCCGTCGTCGTAAAGGCCAAGGTGATGCGGCGTCCAGCCGTGCGCGGCATCGAGACAACCGTGTTCCTCGAGGCCCGACAGGAAGGCGTGGTCGAGAAACGGATTGTCGTCGGGCAGCAGGGCGTTCCATTGCGTCGCATCGGTCTCGGCCAAGCGCGAATGGCAGCGGACAGACAACATGCTCGTCATTCCGGCATGGATTGCCGGGATCCAGATTGCAGGGACGCCATCCGTGGCCACTGGATTCCGGCAATCCATGCCGGAATGACGTTGTTTTCTTGCGCTATTCCGATCAACTCGCCAGTCCCAATTTATCGAGATACTTTTCCGCATCCAGCGCCGCCATGCAGCCGAAGCCGGCGGACGTGACGGCCTGGCGATAGACCTGATCGGCCACGTCGCCGGCAGCAAAGACTCCCGGCACGCTGGTAGCGGTGGCGCCACCTTCCAAACCCGATTTGATCGTGATGTAGCCGTTCTTCATCGCGAGTTGACCGTCGAACAACGCGGTGTTCGGGGTGTGGCCGATGGCGACGAACAGACCGGTGATGGCGATGTCGCGGCTCGATCCGTCCAGCGTGGATTTCAGACGCACACCGGTCACGCCCGTCGCATCGCCCAGTACTTCGTCGACGTGATGATTCCAGACGATTTCCACCTTTCCACTTTGTTGCTTGGCAAAGAGCTTGTCCTGCAGGATCTTCTCGGCCTTGAACTTGTCGCGCCGGTGCACGACGGTGACCTTGTCGGCGATATTGGCCAGGTACAACGCTTCCTCGACTGCGGTATTGCCGCCGCCGATCACGGCGACGTGCTGGTTGCGGAAGAAGAAGCCGTCGCAGGTCGCGCAGGCGGAAACGCCCTGGCCCTTGAACTTGTCCTCGGACGCAATGCCCAGATACTTCGCCGTCGCGCCGGTGGCGATGATGAGCGCGTCCGCCGTGTACTCGCCGTTGTCGCCGACCAGTCGGATGGGGCGCTGCGACAGGTCCGCCGTGTGGATGTGGTCGAAAACCATGTCGGTGGCGAAGCGTTCGGCATGTTTTTGCATGCGTTCCATCAGCGCCGGCCCCTGCAGCCCCTCGACGTCGCCCGGCCAGTTGTCCACGTCGGTCGTGGTCATCAACTGGCCGCCTTGCTGCAAGCCGGTGATCAGGGTCGGCTTGAGGTTGGCGCGGGCGGCATACACCGCGGCGGTGTAGCCGGCAGGACCGGAACCGAGGATGACAAGGCGGGAATGCTTGGAAGTCGTCACGTGTATAATTGTCCTTGGAAAGCGGTTCGAGGAAACTTCCTGCGACACGCGGATGTGCGCAGCGTGCGGGCAGTTTCCTCAACCGCTTCGGCTTGTCGGCCGTGCGTCGTGTTGGAGTCCCAAGAATGGGGCGAGACGCGCGCCGAATCAAGCCCGTCATCTTTCCTTTTTCCTGGAGTAGTCAATGCGTATTGGCGTTCCTTCCGAAACCAAGACCCTCGAAGGCCGCGTGGCCCTCGTTCCCGCCGCCTGCGCCGATCTGGTGCGCCACGGCCATGAGGTGTATGTGCAAGAAGGTGCCGGCACGAAGAGCGGTTTTTCCGACGACGAATACCGACGTGTCGGCGTGCGCATTGCACCGACGGCAAAAAAGCTGTACGAAGCCGGCGAGTTGATCGTCAAGGTCAAGGAGCCGATCGCCGGTGACCTGAAATTGCTGAGCAAGGATCATCTGCTGTTCTGCTACCTGCACCTGGCCCCCGATCCCAGACTCACCAAGGCCCTGCTTGGCATCGGCCTCACCGGCGTCGCGTTTGAGTCCGTGCAGGAAGCCGACGGCTCGCTGCCGCTGCTCGCACCGATGTCGATCATCGCCGGGCGTATCGCCATCCAGATCGGTACCCATCTGCTGCACCAGCCTGCCGGCGGCAAGGGCAAGTTGCTCGGCGGCCTGCCGTCGACCGAGCGCGGCAAGGTGGTGGTGCTCGGCGCCGGTGCGGCCGGCGGCAATTCGGCGGCACTGGCGGCGGCCGGTGGTGCAAATGTCGTGGTGTTCGACAAACGCCAGGATCGCCTCGCGCAGATGATGGCGCTCGGCTCCAACGTGACGGCGCTGTATCCGTACGAAGAATACGTCGCGCGCGAAGTGCGTGACGCGGATCTGGTCATCGGCGCGGTGTTGATCCCCAGCGCCAAGGCGCCGCACGTGGTGACGCGCAAGATGGTCAAGTCGATGGAGCCCGGCAGCGTGCTGGTGGATATTTCCATCGACCAGGGCGGTTGCTTCGAGACCTCCAAGCCGACGACCTATGCCGACCCGACCTATCTCGTCGACGGCGTGACCCACTTTGCCGTGACGAACATGCCCGGCGCGGTGCCGCAGACGTCATCGCAGGCAATCTGCGCGGCGATCCTGCCCTATGTGCAGCGCCTGGCGGGTGACAGGAACTGGCGCAAACTCCAGTCACTCGCCAGCGGTATCAACGTCGAGAAGGGCAAGATCGCCCATCCGGCATTGAAGGGGATGAAGTTGATTTGAAAACATATACTTA
>JAFEFP010000142.1 GCA_018240545.1 Pseudomonadota bacterium
GAAGAGCCGTCGCGAGCGAAGACAGGTCGCGTGCCGCCAGCGCGCAGGAACCGGAGCATACTTGAGCGTATGTGAGGATTCCGAGCACTGCCGGCACGCGAGATGTCGAGCGCAGCAGGTTATTCCGTGGTTCCTACGCGGCCGCCTTGTGCTTGATCAAACCCTCGGCGCGCAGCGCGGCATCGGCTGCGGGGCGCTGCGCGACGCGTCTCTGGAACGCCTGCAAGTGCGGAAACGCAGACAGGTCGAGCTTGACGAAATCCGCCCAACGCGTGACCGTGAACAGGTAGGCATCGGCGACGGTGAAGTGATCGCCGAGCAGATAGGGCTGCTTGGCCAGGATCTTTTCGATGAAGTCGTAGCGCTTGTGCAGGTAGGCCTTGCGCTCGGTGCGCGTGGCTTCGGGCGTGGCGTCGCTGAACAGCGGGCTGTAGCTCTTGTGGATTTCGCTGGTGACGTAGTTGAGCATCTCCTGCAGGCGCGCGCGCGCCAGCGTGCCGTTGGCCGGCGCCAGCGCGGTGTTGCCTTTCAGGTCCGCCAGATACTGCACGATAGCCGGGCCTTCGGTCAGCACCTCGCCATTGTCCAGTTCCAGCGCGGGCACGTAACCCTTCGGATTGATCTGCCAGAAATCGCGGCCGGATTCGGTGCGCTTGGCCTTGGTGTCGACCTTTTCGATCGCCAGCTGCAGGCCGAGTTCGTGCGCGACGATATGCGGGGACAGTGAGCAGGCGCCGGGGGAATAATAGAGTTTCATGGCTTCCATCCTTTTTTGGGTTGGGATCGATGCGCCGGGCAGTCCGGCGACAGGGAGTATCCTAGCACTATCTAGTTACTCTTTGATACCATATATCCATGGATTACTGCTAGAATGTGGTAACCGGACAGTTACCCGCTTACTCCTTCGTTACCGGATATCGATATGGGATTGCCATTACGCAAAAGCAAAGTCATTCCGCCGCCGCAATGTCCGCTGACGATGTGCATGGACCTGTTGCGCGGCGCCTGGGCACCGAATGTGCTGTGGTACCTGCGCGGCGGCGCACGCCGCTTCGGCGAACTGCGCCACGACATTCCGCGCATTTCCGCGCGCGTGCTCTCGCAACGCCTGCGCGAACTGGAAGCACGCGGCCTGATCGTGCGCCGCCTGCTCGATACCTCGCCGCCGTCGGCCGAATATGAACTCACCGAACTCGGCCAGGAGCTGCTGCCCGCGCTGGATTCCATCGTCAAGGTCGGCACCCGGCTCAAGCGCGATACCGAACCGAAGCGGCGGCTGGCCGCATGACGCACGCAATCGAGGTGCGCGGCACGCCGAGGCAGCCGCTTGGCATGCCGGCGGCGAGGTTCCTGCGCAACTACTGGCAAAAGCGCCCATTGCTGGTCCGCGGCGGGTTCCCACATTTCCACCAAGCCACCTCTGCGGACGACCTGGCCGGCCTCGCCTGCGAGGAAGCCGCTCTGGCACGAATCGTGATCCACGAACCGAAGCGCGATCGCTGGACGCTGCGTAACGGCCCGTTCATGGAAACCGATTTTGCCAAGCTGCCGAAGCAGAGTTGGACCCTGCTCGTGCAGGACGTGGACAAATGGGACATGGATGTGGCCGCGTTGCTCGACGCGTTCGCCTTCATCCCGAGCTGGCGCGTGGACGACGTCATGGTCAGCTATGCCGTCGATGGCGGCGGCGTCGGCGCGCATGTCGATCAATACGACGTCTTCCTCGTGCAGGGCCGTGGCCAGCGGCGCTGGCGGATCAGCATCGATCCGCGCGCGCCGAAAGAATTTCGCGACGACACCGAACTGAAACTGCTGCGCGAATTCACACCCACGCACGACTGGATGCTCGAGCCCGGCGATGCGCTGTATCTTCCACCGGGCGTTCCGCACGAAGGCACCGCCATCGGCGAATGCATGACGTTTTCCGTCGGCATGCGCGCGCCCTCGCAGGCAGAGCTGCTGCTGGATCTTGCCGAATACCTGGCCGAGCCGCTCGGCGAAGAACGGCGCCTGTCCGATCCGGATTTGCGCGCCGCGCGCCACGCCGGCGAGATCGACGCCGCAGTGTTGGCGCGCGTGCGCGCGGCGATGCCGCGCATTTTCCACGAGGACGACGCGACGCTTGCGGACTGGTTCGGGCGTTTCATCACCCGCTATCGCAGCGCGCAGGTCGCGGCACCGCCCGTCCATCCGCTCGCGCCCAAGCAACTGGCAGCGCGATTGCCCAGGTCTCGCGTGCTGCGCAATCCTTTCAGCCGCTTCGCCTGGACCCGCGCGCGCCGAGGCGCGGCCCTCTTCGTCGCCGGCGAGCGCTTTGATTGCCCGCTGGCATTGGCGAAAACGCTTTGCGCACGGCGCGAATGCGCTGGCGGCGAAGCGCGCAAAGCGGCCGGCGAATCCGGAATGGCGGTCCTCGCCGCACTGGTCAACGCCGGGCATTTGCATCTGATTCTGACCCGTTCTCCCTGAGCGTAGGTGCGGAGCGCCGAAGTCGAAGGGGCGTGTTTCGACTTCGCTCGCTGCGCGAGCTACGCTCAACACGAACGGGAGTGGGTACAATTCCGACATGATCCCCACCGGCTTCACCGTCGCCCCCGTCGACTGGACCAACGAATCCGATCGTGATGCCTGCCGCGCCGTGCGCGAGCAGGTCTTCATCATCGGCCAGAACGTGTCGCGCGAGGACGAATGGGACGACCTCGACGCCACCTCGCGCCACGTACTCGCGCGCGACGACGCCGGCAATCCCGTCGGTACCGGGCGCCTGACAGCCGAACGCAAGATCGGCCGCATGGCCGTGCTCGCCGACTGGCGCGGCAGGCATGTCGGCGAGGCGATCCTCAACTTGCTGATCGAACAGGCGCGCGCGCTGGGCTACCGCGAGCTGGAAATGCACGCACAAACGCACGCCGTGCCGTTCTACGAGAAGTTCGGTTTCGTCCGCTACGGCGACGAATTCGAGGAATGCGCGATCAAGCATTTCACAATGCGGCGCAACCTTGAACCGCTGGCTGCGCCGTTGCCGCGACTGGTTGCGCCACGACCGGAGCGACGCAGCGTTGCCATCGCCTCGCGCGAAGACGCGTTGCGCGAGACCTTGCGCCTGATCGAAGAAGCGCGCCATGAGATGTGCATCTACTCGCGCGACCTCGATCCCTGGCTGCTCGACAACGAACCGGCGCTCGAAGGGCTCAAGCGGGTGGCGATTTCCGCGCGCAACGCGCGCATCCGCATCATCGTCCACGATCCGCGCGGCGTCGTCGCCGAGGGTCACCGCCTGATCGCGCTGGCGCAACGCCTGCCCAGCGTGTTCGCATTGCGCACGCCGGTCGAGGACAACGACCTGCAGTATCCGAGCGCATTCCTGCTCAACGACGCGTCCGGCTACTACTTCCGCACGCTGGCCACGCGCTTCGAGGGCGAGGCAGTCAACTACGCACCCGGTCGCCACGCGCAATTGCTGGAATATTTCAATCGGGTCTGGGAACGCTCCGAGCCGAGCGAGGATTTGCGACAACTGTCATTGTAGTCACGGCTCGAAGCCGTCGGCGAAGATGAAGTCGTGGCTGGTTGCCGCATCGGCCTCGACGGCGCCGATGTCGCAGCCGGCGCCCTGCGGTCGCGCCACGCCGCGCTGATCCTTGGGAACAAGACACTGCCCGGACACTGGCGCGATCGCATCGATGGCGGCGCTGCCGGGCATGGGATACATGACGGGGGTTGGCCCGCCGAAATTGCCAAGCGTCGTGAGTTTCGGGTCGCCGGTCGCGGGCGGGTTGACGAAAGACACGTTGGATGGCGTGTCGCCAAAAACCAGATTGTTGCTGCCGGCGATCGTGACACTGGCGCCGGTGGATGCTTCGTAAATATTGCCGCCGCTGTTGGAAGCAAACAGACTGTTGGTCATGTTGATTGCGGGAGGTGAGGAACCTCCCGCCGGAAGCAAAAGCAGTCCGCCGATGACGCGCGTTGCAGTGTTGCCGGCCACCGTGGTCTGCCGGAACGAAATGGTCACTCCGCCAGCCGGGAGCACGAGCGCTCCGCCTGCATATGCCACATTGCCACTGAGAGTGCTGTTGCTCGCCGCAAAGTTGGCAAAAGCGAAGATTCCACCCCCAAAGCCGGTTGCCGAATTGCCATTTACCGTACTGCGGATCAGCGTGATGCTGCCCGTCTTCGCATAAATCCCGCCGCCGCTGCTGTTCAGGCCGTGACCGCCGCCGACTGTCGAATTTCCACTCAGCGTGCTGTCCGTCAATGTGATGCTGCAGCCAACAGCGGAGATGCCGCCACCGCCGTACCCCGAATTGCCGCTCAGCGTGCTGCGGGTCAAGCTGACGTTGCCGTACTGCGCGTAGATTCCGCCACCTTGCTTCGCGGCCGTATTGCCGCTCACCGTGCTGTCGGCCAGCGCAAGATTGGCGCCGGTGACGCAAATGCCGCCGCCGCTCGCGGTGCCCAGACAATCGTTGGCCGTCGCATTGCCATTGCGCAGCGTCAGATGGTTCAAGGTCAACGCGCCGCCGAGACCAGACGAGTCAACCATCACGCG
>JAFEFP010000143.1 GCA_018240545.1 Pseudomonadota bacterium
CGCCGTTTCGGTTTCGATGTGGAGGGGTATTTGCGTCTGGTTGAACAATTGCGCAAGCGGGAAGATTCCACCTTGCGCGTCGGCGTCGCTTTGCACAGCTTGCGTGCCGTGCCGCCGGATGCGATGCGGACGGTACTCGAGTCGACATTGGCCGATGGTCCGATCCACATCCACATCGCCGAGCAGACCGCCGAGGTGGACGAGTGCGTCGCCGTGCGTGGCGCGCGGCCGGTCGAATGGTTGTTCGACAACGCGCCGGTCGATGCGCGCTGGTGCCTCGTGCATGCCACGCACATGACCGCGGAGGAAACCCGGCGTCTCGCGGAGTCCGGCGCGGTGGCGGGCCTGTGTCCGACGACCGAGGCGAACCTGGGCGATGGACTGTTTCCGCTCGCGGCATATCGCGCGGCTGGGGGCGTGCTCGGCATTGGTTCGGATTCGCATGTTTCGGTGTCGCCGGTCGAGGAATTGCGCTGGCTCGAATACGGTCAGCGCCTCGTGGCGCGGCAGCGCAATGTGGCGGTTTCGGAATCCAGCGCCAGCGTCGGCGAGAATCTGTGGGGCGATGCGCTGTTCGGTGGCGCACACGCCTCAGGCATCGAGACCGGGTGCTTCGAGCCGGGCGCGCGTGCCGACCTGATCGTGCTCGACGATGCGGCACCGCTGCTCGCCGGACGCGATGCCGGCAATGCGCTGGATGCATTCATTTTCGCTGGCAACGCGAACCTCGTGCGCGATGTCATGGTCCATGGTGCGTGGACGGTGCGGGAATTCCGTCATCGCGACGAGGAACGCATCGCGGCGCGCTTTCGCGCCTGCGCCGGACTGCTGGCGGCGGGCGTTTGATGCGCCTTGTGCGCGCAAGCAATTGGTGCCAATATCGGCGCGGTTGCATCGCCGGGAGGGTGTGCCATGCGTTGTTTGCTTTCGAAGTTGCCGGTCCTGTTCCTGCTCATGCCGGCGGCGGCGTTTGCCGGACTCCCGGCGAACGTGGCCATTACCGGTCCGAATGGCCTGGCGTTGACGTCGCCCGCGATTGGCACGCCGGGATCCACGCAAACGATCACGCTGACATTCGCGAGCAATGCCACGTCCGGGTTCGATGCGCGACTGGATTCGCTCGCGCTCGCCGGAATCAATGCCGGCAACTTCGCCATCGTCGGCGGAACCTGCGCGGCCGGCACGACGTTCCTCGGCACGGGCAATCCGTCGTGCACGGTCGTCGTCCAGTACACGGCCAGTTCGGCGGCTCCGGCCAACGCGCAGTTGAACGCGTCCTGTGTCACGGTCGGGGCGATCGGCGGCTACGTGCTGTCGTGCAACGGAACCACCGGTCCGGTGGCGTCGATGATCGGCACGCTGCTGGCGGCGCTGGTCGCCACGCCGATGCTCGATCCGAGGATGCTGACCGCGTTGTTCGCCCTGCTGCTTGCCGCGGGCGTCTATTACGCGAATCGCAAGCACGCCTGAAGCGGCGGGTGGCGCTTACAGGCTCCGAATCCGGCGCGCCCGCCACGGCGTGACGAGCATGCCCCAGGCGCTGTGCCAGCGCGAGCCGGTGAGCGCTTGCAATCCGAACGGTTGCGCATCCGGCAACGGCGGCGTCAGCGTGCCGAACGCGCGATCCCATAGCGACAGGAGCGAGCCGTAGTTGGAGTTCGTGCGCGCGATCCGCGGCGAATGGTGGCTCCAGTGCAGGCGCGGCGTGATTAGCAGCCACGAGAATGCCGGATCGATCCAGGCCGGCCAGCGCACGGCCGCGTGATGCAGGTGCGCGAATCCCAGCACCAGGATCTCGTGGACGAGGAATACCCAGGCCGGCACGCCGATTGCCGCACAAGCCAGCAATTTCCACGCTTGCGTCGCCAGCAGGTGGAACGGATGCTGGCGCAGGTTTGTGGTCACGTCCATGCGCGGATCCGAATGATGCACGGCGTGCAGCAGCCACAGCCAGCGCACGTTGTGGCTCATGCGGTGGAAGATGTAATCGGCCGCGTCGAGCAGCGCGAAGGCTGCGATGGCAAGCGCCCACGGCGGCAGCGGCAGGTAGTACAGCACGCCGATGCGGCGAAACTGCATCCATTGCAGCAACAGCCAGACCATGCCGCCGAACACGGCGGACATGGCCACGATGCCGAGCAGCCACAACAGCAGGTTGTGACCGCCGTGCACGAGGCGACGCAAGTCCCAGGCAGTGCCCTGGGCGGGCCGCAGCCATTCGGCGGCGAGCATGAGGGCGAAGCCGCCGAGCAGGACGATGGCCGCAAGGCGTTGCAGTCCCATCAGGAATTCCAGGGAAGCGGTGTGCGTCATGGCGCGAGCATTCCGGCAACAGGACCGATGTCGCCATCGTTCGGCGCGGGCTTTATGCCGAGAATGCGGGTAAGCAGCGGATAGACGTCGACGTTGGCGAATTCCGGCACGACGATGCCGCGTCTGAATGCCGGGCCTTCGGCCACGAACAGGGCGCGCATGTTGGGGTCGTCGTTGTCATAGCCATGATCACCGCGCGAGATGTAGTGTTTGGGGCGGTCGAGGTAGCTTTGCGTTTCGATCAACCAGCCATCGTCGGCAACGCAAACGATGGGCGGGATGCGGGCGTTGCTGCCGTAGTGCAGGCGCGCCGGAATGTCGGCCTTGTTCCAGCAGCGCATGTGGGCGTGCGCTGCGAGCAGAGCGCGATCGATTCCGGCTTCATGTCCGGATTTCGGCACCAGCCCGGCGAGCACTCCCGCGGTGATCACGGTGACATTCCGCATGTCGATGAATTTGTCGAGTACGATGAGGCGATCGGGGCTGGTTGCGGTCATGCCGTGATCGGACACCACCACGATATTGGTCGAGGGAAATATCCCGCGTTGCTTGAGGCCGGCGACCAGGCGTCCGAGCGCGGCGTCGTCCTCGCGCAGCGCCGCATCGACTTGCGGCGAGTCCGGACCGTATTCATGCCCGGCATGATCGACCTGCTCCAGGTACAGGGTGACGAAATCGGGGCGCTGTCCGTTCGGCAGATCGAGCCACTGCAACACCTGTTCGACCCGCTGGGTCGGCGTGAAGTTGCCGTCATATTGCCGCCAATGTTGCGGGCGCACGCCGTCGATGGCCACATCGGAACCCGGCCAGAACATGGTGGCGGCCCGCTTGCCCTGGCGCTGCACGCCCACCCACAGCGGTTCGCCACCCCACCAGTGCGGGTCGGAAATATCGGCTTGTTGCTTGTAGACGAAATTCGCGCCGGTGACCGGATCGGTGAAGCGATTGTTGACGATGCCGTGGTGATCCGGATACAGGCCGGTGACGATCGTATAGTGATTCGGGAACGTCAGCGTCGGGAATGCAGGCTTCATGGCTTCGGCGCGAACGCCTTTCGACGCGAGTGTCGCGAGGTTCGGCGACAAGCCGCGCGTGATGTAATCGGCGCGGTAGCCGTCGATGGAGATCAGGATCAGCGGCGAGTAGGGGCGCGCGGGCTGGTGCGGCGCGCGCGCGCAGCCAGCCAGCGCGCACAACAGCGCCAGCAGGGTAGCCGCGAGAAGGCGACGCCGGTTCTTGGTTGCCGGGATCACGGATTACGGATCAAAGCGCCGTGGCATTGAAGGTATCACAACGGCGGATGTCGCCGGAAGCGAATCCTGCCTTGAACCAGCGCGAGCGCTGTGCCGAGGTGCCATGCGTGAACGAATCCGGCACGGCGTAGCCGCGCGACTCCTTCTGCAGGGTATCGTCGCCGACCTGCGTGGCGGCGTTCAAGGCGGAATCGACATCGCCGGCATGCAGCCAGTCGAGTTGCGCCTGCGATTTGTTGCCCCACACGCCGGCGAAACAGTCGGCCTGCAATTCCAGGCGCACCGACGTTCCGGTCGCGCCGTCGGTCGGTCGACCGACCTGCTGCATGATGCCAAGCAGGTTCTGCACATGATGGCCGACCTCGTGCGCGATCACGTAGGCGCGCGCGAAATCGCCACTCGCGTGGAAGCGCGTGTCCATTTCCTTGAAAAAATTCAGGTCGAGATAGACCAGGTGGTCGGCAGGACAGTAGAACGGTCCCATCGATTCCTGTGCTGCGCCGCAGCCCGATGATGTCTGGCCGTGGAACAGCACGAGCTGGGGACGTTCGTATTGCTTGTCCAGGGACTGGAAATACGGACCCCAGACGTCTTCGGTGCTGGCGAGTATCGCGGATACGAATTTGACTTGCGGGTCGCTGGCGTCCGCCGCGTGACGCTGGCCCGGCGCGGGCGCGGATTGCTCCATGCCCGGGGTGCCGCTGCCGCTCAGGAACAGGTTCATGATCAGCGGCCGCGTTTGCGGGAAGACCAGCGCGATGATGACGACGAAGATCGTGCCGCCGATGCCGAGGTGGAAGCCACCGAAGCGCATGCCGCCGCCACCGCCGAAGCCACCACCACTACCGCTGCCATCGTCCTCGACGACGTTGTCACTCTGCCGGCCCTTCTGCCAATCCATACCGCCTCCCGTCGCAAGCTGTGGCGCGCAACATTACTCCGCCGCATTGTGGCATCGCAAGCGTCTTCGCGCGTT
>JAFEFP010000144.1 GCA_018240545.1 Pseudomonadota bacterium
CGATCGGCGTGTTGATGAACGCTTCGCGCTCGCGGATGATCGCGGTCAGTTCCATGCCCGAACAATTGGGCATGTACAGATCCATCAGGATCAACTCGGGCCGGAAACTGTCGAGCTGGTCGAGTGCGGCCAGCGGATCGGTCGCCGCCAGCGTGCGCATGCCCGCCTTGCGCAGGATCGATTCGGCGAAGATCGCCTGGGCGCGGTCGTCCTCGACGATCAGCACGCGGAACGGATCGCTGGTATCCGCATCGAGCAGCTCGGCGATGCGGGCCATGACTTCGCTCGACTGCGCCGGCAGCGGGATGAAACTGTCCGCGCCGGCGCGCATCGCGCGCAGGCGCACCGGCAATTCGGCGGAATCGGAAAACGCGAGCAGGGCCAGGCGCCGGCCGAGGCGCACACGCGCGGACTTGACCATCTCGCCGATGGATTCGAGGGCGTCCAGGAACGGCGCATCGACGATGATCAGGTGCGGCGCGAACGCGGCAAGCACCTCGGTCAATTCGTCGAGGCGGTCGAGCAGGGTCAATTCGTAGCCGGCGGCCTCGATTTTCTGGTCGACCTCGCAGGCCAGCGGATTGCCGTCGCTCAGGTGAAAGACCTTGCGCTGTTCGGTGGGCGCGGGCGCGGTGGCGCTTTCGGCGGGGACCGGTGCGGGTGGCGGGGCCGCGGCGGGCGACGGCACGATCCCGGGCGCTGCCGCGTCCGGCGGTTGCGGCGGGGCGAGCGGTGGCGGCGCGGACGGTTGCGCCGTTTCCGCCGCTGGCGCCGTCGCAGCCGGTGTGCGCGCCGGCGCCGGGCCGAAGCGTTTCCAGTACTCCGGTGGCGGCGTGACCTGCAGTGGATAGCTGCCGGCGCGCGCGGGTGCGACCGTCAGCGCCGCCGCTTGCGCGGCGGCGGGTTCGGCATGGTGTTCGGCCAGGTGCGCGATGAGCAGGTCGATGCCCGCCAGCTGCAGCGTGAAGGCTTCGGTCTGCGCCGGGTCCGGGATCGCCACGCTTTGCACGAACGGGGCCAGGAAACTTTCCATCGCGAACAGGCGCTCGCCGACATCGAGCAGGCCATAGCGGCCGCAGGTCCCGGCCAGGGTCTGCACTTCGCGGAACAGGAGCGACAGCGCGTTGATGTCCCAGCCTTGCGTGCACAGGCGCAGGCCGCGCTTGCGCAAGGTCTCCAGGCGCTTGGGCAGGTGGCGCACGAAGGCCAGCCGCAGCTCCGCCGCCTGTTGGGTATCGTCTTGCTTTTGCATGGATTCCGCCGTTTGTCCGCACTATACCGTTTCGTCGGCGCCCGATAAACGGCGCGAAACCGCGGCGGCCCGGGATGGATCGGTCAGCCGGGCTTGACCACGGCCAGCACGACGATGGCGATCAGCAACAGCGCGGGGATCTCGTTGAATACGCGCAACCAGCGCGAGGAACGTGCGCAGGCGTCGGCGGCGAACTGGTTTTTCAGCCGTACCAGATAGACATGGTAGGCGATCAGGCCGAGCACCAGCGCCAGTTTCGCATGCAGCCAGGCCTGCTTGAGAAAATCCGGCGCCAGCACCAGCGTCCAGATTCCGAAGGCGATCGCCAGCACACCGCCAATGTGGGTAATGCCGAGCAGGCGCCGCTCCATGACCTTGAGTTGCGCGCGCACGGATGCATCGACTGCTTCGGCGTGATACACGAACAGGCGCGGCAGGTAGAACAGTCCGGCGAACCAGGTCACGACGAAAACGACGTGCAGGGCCTTGATCCACAGGTAGGGCATGGGCGATTCCGCGTCGGGGGAGGTGGCGATTGTCGCATGACCGCCGCCTGTTCCGTGACCGGCTCGCTTGACGCCTGCGCGCGGCGGCGGCTATAACGCGAAGCTCCGCCGGCCCGGAGCGCCGCGCCACGGATTCCAGCATGGCCAAGGTATTGCCGCCACCCATCCTCGTGGTGCGCACGCAACGTCCCGCGCGGCGCTGGCGTCTGGCATTCGCCGTCGTCGCGCTCTGGCTGGCGTCGCTGGCCGGTGCCATGGCGCTGCAGCATTGGCTGGTCGGTGTCGGCGAGCAGTTCAGCGCGCACGCCGCGCAAAAGGATCGCGATGCGCTGCTGCAGAAGGTTGCCATCGCCCAGCGCGCCGAGCAGGTGGCGCGCGCGGCCAATGTGGACCTGCAGCAGAGCCTGCGCGACCGCCAGGAGGAAATCGCCGGCCTGCGCGCGGATCTGGCCTTCTACAGCCGGCTCACCGACGGACGCAGCAAGCCCGAAGGTCTGGCGGTGCATGGCGTACGCCTGATCGCCGCCGCCACGTCCGGGGTATACAATTTCACGGTGACGTTGACGCAAACGCTCAAATCCGGGCAGATCGCGAGCGGTCGCGTCAAGGTGTCGGTCGATGGCGTGCGCGCCGGCCGGCTGGCCACGCTGGCGTGGCCGGACCTGGCGCCCAACCAGGATGTCGCCGGCGTGCCGTTTTCGTTCAAGTATTTCCAGCAGGTCGCCGGCACCGTGATGCTGCCGGCCGGGTTTTCCCCCAACCGCATCCATGTCGAGGCCGACGCCGGCGGCGACATGGGCCGCGCCGACCAGGATTTCGCCTGGTCCGACGCGCTTGGCAACCAGGAGTCCGCCGATGTTCAACCCTAGCCGCAAGTCGGCGAGCGCGCCGACGGACAGCACCACCCTGATTGCGGCCGGGACCGCGATCAAGGGCGACATCACTTTCGGCGGGCGCCTGCATGTCGATGGCACGGTCGAAGGCGCGATCCGCGGCGATGGCGCGCAGGCGGTGCTCACCTTGTCCGAACATGCGGTCGTCACCGGCGAAGTCCAGGCACCGCACATCGTCGTCAATGGCGCAATCAAGGGCGACGTCACCGCTTCCGAGCGCCTGGAACTGGCCAGCAACGCGCGCGTGGAAGGCAACGTCTATTACAAGGTGCTGGAAATGTCCGCCGGCGCGCAGATCAACGGCAAGATGGTGCATCGGGCGGAACCGCCGCGGCAACTTGCCGGCCCAGACAGCAGGGGCGATGCCCCTTGAATTTCGCGTGCCGCAGCGCGATCTTGACGCCATGAACGAAACGCCGGATTACCAATCGCTGGAAACGCCGCTCGTGTTCACCGACGCCGCCGCGCTCAAGGTGCGCGAACTGATCGCCGAGGAAAACAATCCAGACCTCAACCTGCGCGTGTACATCTCCGGCGGCGGATGTTCGGGATTCCAGTACGGGTTCACCTTCGACGCGGTGCGCGCCGAGGATGACCTGGCCGTGGTCAAGGATGGCGTGACCCTGGTGGTCGATCCGCTGAGCCTGCAATACCTGATGGGCGCCGAAGTCGACTACACCGAGAATTTGCACGGCGCGCAGTTCGTCATCCGCAATCCGAACGCGAAGACGACGTGCGGCTGCGGCAGCAGTTTCACGGTTTGAGCCACCCCGTGCTGTCGAGCGCGCGCAGCCGGCAGAACGCGTTCGCTGCACTGGAACTCGATCGCGCGAGCGAACTGCGCGAACGGCCCGACTGGCTGGTCGAACATGCGCAGTCGGCGCAGGCGCGCTTTGTCCTGCTCGATCCCGACGGCAAGGCATTGCTGTCCGCGGACCACGGGCACCTGCTGCAACCCGGTTGCGATGCCTGCGCGCCTTGGCTGGGCGCTGCCCCGAGCTTTCTCGGGCGCGCGGGCGCAACCGATCATTACGCGCTGGCGCTGGATGTCGACGCCGCCGCGCGCGTCGCCGCCGAAACCGGCGGCGCGTTTGCTGATTTGCGCAGTGCGGGTGCCAGCCTGCCGGCGTTCGACGCGGGCCTGTTCGCGTACGCGCGCGGCCTTGCGCATTGGCAACGGCACACGCGCTTCTGCCCGGCCTGCGCGGCACCGCTCGCGCTCGAGGCCGGCGGCCATCGCGCCAAATGCACGAATCCACACTGCGGCATCGCCCAGTTCCCGCGCACGGATCCGGCCATCATCGTGATCGTGAGCGACGGCGCGCGCTGCCTGCTCGGGCGCGGCCCGCAGTGGCCGCAGCGGCGCTATTCCACGCTCGCCGGCTTCGTCGAGCCGGGCGAGACGCTCGAGGACGCGGTGCGCCGCGAGGTGTTCGAGGAGGCCGGCGTGCGCGTGGGCGAGTGCGATTACCACTCCTCGCAACCGTGGCCGTTTCCGGCCTCGATCATGCTCGGCTTCACGGCGCGGGCGGACGATGCCACGATCACGCTGGGTGCGGAACTGGCCGAAGCGCGCTGGTTCGGCGCGGACGAGCTCGTCGACGGCATCCGCGGCGGCACGCTGGGTGTTTCCTCGCCGCTGTCGGTGTCGTACAGGTTGATCGAACACTGGCTGCGCGAAACGGCCGCCATCGAACTCGCGGACGTGGTGGCGTCGGCGGCGAAGGCGAAAGGGTAGAAGAGTTACCCGTTCGCCCTGGGCGCAGGCGCGAGGCGCCGAAGCCGAAGGGTCATGTGATTCGACTTCGCTCCGCTACGCTCGACACGAACCGTGTATGGATGCCGTAGAA
>JAFEFP010000145.1 GCA_018240545.1 Pseudomonadota bacterium
CGATTATGAGCCGGACCTGGCGGATTGCCAGCAGTTGGCGGCGCAACGTCCGGCCGCGGCGCAGGCCGGCGCCGGGGCTGCCGTCGGTGCGGTACTGGGCGGGCTGCTCGCGGCGGCGGTGGGCTTGCGCGGCAACGACGTCGCGCGCGTGGCCGCGTGGGGCGCGGCCAATGGCGGCGTGCAAGGCGCGATGGTCGGAAGCGCACAGCAGCGCGAAATCGTCGACCGCTGCATGGCCGGGCGCGGCTACAACGTGGTTGCGCCGTAAGTCCGGGCTTGCTCGATCGCATGTAACTGAATATAGTTACGGCATGACGAAGCGCGAAAAGCTGCTCGCCAAGGCCCGCGCCAATCCGAATGGATTGAGCTTCGCCGAACTCGAGACCTTGCTGGCGCAGTGCGGTTTCGTGTTCAAGCGGCAAAGCGGATCGCATTGCGTATGGCTTTCGCCAAGCCGGCGCGCGATCCCGGTCCAATCCGACCGCGGACGCGCAAAGGGTTACCAGGTCGTGCAGGCCCTGCGCCTGATCGAGGACAGCCATGAAGGATAAATTCGACGGTTTCGCCGTGAATCTTTTCCCGGACGACGGCGCGTTCGTCGCGCATCTGGCGGAACTGCCGGAAGTGTCGGCGTTCGGGGATTCGCCGGAAGCCGCACTCAAGCAACTCGCCGGCGCCTGGCGCGCGGTCAAGGCCACATACAAGGCCGATGGCATTCCGGTTCCGGTCGCGCCCGCGCGCAAGCGCTACTCGGGCGCGTTCAACGTGCGCATCGACAAGGAACTGCACCGCGCGCTGGCGATCGAAGCGGCGCGGGTTGGCGTGTCGCTCAACGCCATCGTCGCCAAGAAACTCGGGCAGGCCGCACGCCTGATGTAAGTCGATGCCGCGCGCTATTCACGCCGCCTTCGAAAACATCGGCTTCACCTTGGCGCGGAAGCGGCGCTGGGCGTGCCACATGTCGTAGTCGCTCTGCATGGCGAACCACAATCCCGGTGTGGTGTTCAACGCCTTGGACAGGCGCAAGTCCATGTCCGGGCTGATGCCTGCCGCGCCGTTGAGCACGCGCGAGAGCGCGACCCGGGTGACGCCCAGACGTTTGGCCGCTTCGGTGACGGTGACGCCTTCGAGCCACTCGCGCAGCACTTCGCCGGGATGCGGGGGATTGAACATCGTTGCCATGACGGTTTCCTCAGTGGTAGTCCTGATAATCCACGAGCACGGCGTCGCCATCGACAAAGGCGAAGGTCAGGCGCCAGTGGCTGTCGACCCACACGCTCCAATGCCCGACAAGCGATCCTTTCAACGGATGCAGACGCCAGCCCGACGACTGCATGTCGATTGCGCTGCGTGCGCGGTTGAGGGTGAACAACTGCAACCGCAGGCGTTTCGCATGCTTGGCCTGTATGCCGCTGGTGCTGCCGGTGCGATAAAAGGTTTCGATGCCTTTGTGCCGGAAGCTGCGGATCATGGGTACACTGTATAGCGATACTATACGCTTTGCAAGCGCGTCAGTTTGGCTTGCGCCTCGCCCGCTTCGCCTTCGCGACCGGCAGCAGCGAAGTGAGCGCCTGATGGCGCCCGAACAGGAAGGCGATGCGCTCGGCGTCGCTGCCGAGTTTCGGCGCCTTGCGTCTCGCGGATTTTTCGTGCGTGCGGCTAGAACAGCTTGCCCTGATCCTTTTTCACGGTCATGTCCCCTCCGTTCCGGCGAGCTTAGCCGAATCTGCGCAGCGTAGGAATGCGGCGTGGCGTGCCAAGCAGGCGCGTGCGCCGTTGACACATGTACGCCAATGGCGTACATTCGGATTGGTGATATTCATCGAAACCAGCGTGTTCACCCGTCAGGTCAAGGAATTGCTCGCGGACGAGGAATACGCGGCCTTCCAGTGGATGCTGGCGACCGACCCTCATGCGGGCGACGTCATTTCGGGTACCGGTGGCTTGCGCAAGGTCCGCTGGATGGCGAAAGGCAAGGGCAAGCGGGGCGGGGTACGCGTGATCTACTTTCACATCGATGCCGCCGCGCAAATCCGGCTGGTGCTGATATACGTCAAAGGGCGAAAGGACGATCTTTCGCCGGCTGAGAAGCGAATCTTGCGCGAATTGAACGAGAGGTGGTGACATGGACAAGAAACTGTTTGCCGAACTGGTCGAAAGCATGGTCGAGGCCGGGCAGATCGCACGTGGCGAGCGTACGCCTGCGCGCGAATTCCATGTCGGCGAGACCGATGTGAGGCGTATCCGCAAGGCATCGGGACTTTCCCAAGCCAAGTTTGCCCAGCTTATCCGCGTTGAATTGGGCACGCTGCGCAACTGGGAACAAGGTCGGCGCACGCCGACGGGGCCCGCGCAAGTGTTGCTTCGTGCCATCGAGAAAAATCCTCGTGCCGTCCTGAGCGCGATCGCGTAATCAGCGATACGATGCTGATGGCCGCGCGCGTTTCCCACCACGACCCGGATCCTGGGGCATTGCTGGAACTGCTCGACGCCGTCGAACCACGCGACGATGCGGCGCGCGATTCGGCGAGTGCGTACCTGGGCGAAATCGGGTTGATTCCGCTGCTCGATGCGGCCGGCGAGCGTGCCCTTGCGCAGCGCGTGCGCGCGGGCGATGCGCAGGCGCGGCAGGAGATGATCGAGGCGAACCTGCGCCTCGTCGTCAGCGTCGCGCGCGGTTATGTCGGTCGTGGCGTGCCGCTGATGGACCTGATCGCCGAGGGCAATCTGGGGCTGATCCGCGCGGTGGAGAAATTCGAGCCGGCGCGGCGCCTGCGTTTTTCCACCTACGCGGTGTGGTGGATCCGCGAGGCGGTGCAACATGCGCTGATGCATCAGGGCCGCACCGTGCGCGTGCCGGTGCACGTGTTGCGCGAGTATGCGCGGGTGTTGCGCGCGAGGCGCGAATTCGTCGCCACGCACGGTCGCCCGCCGGGCATCGACGAACTCGCCATGGCGGCGGAAAAGTCGACGGCGGAAGTTGCGGAACTGTTGTCCGCGACCGAGCGCATCAGCTCGCTCGACGCGCCGCTGTCGGAAAGCGACGACCGCGCGCTGGGCGAGCAGATCGCGGTGAGCGATACCGAAGCAGCAAGCGCCGATGCCGTGCCATCCGCCGGCATCGGCGCGTGGATCGCGCAGTTGCCCGAGCGCGAGCGCTGGGTCCTGGAGCGCCGCTTCGGCCTGAACGATCAGGGCGTGCAGACGCTGGCCGAAGTCGCCGAGCAGCTGGGCCTGACGCGCGAGCGCGTGCGCCAGATCCAGGCCGCGGCGCTGAAGAAGTTGCGTGACTTGATGGAACGCGACGAGGCAGATTGAAGGAACCGGGAATTACGTCCGCGAATTTCTTCGCTCGTCATTCCGGCAGGGACTGCCGGAATCCAGTGACCACGGATGGCATCCCTGCAGTCTGGATGCCGGCACTCCATGCCGGCATGACGGCTGGAAAATTACGAAAATCTCAGGATCCCGGCAGCAAAAACACCGCCACCACCTCGCGCCCTTCACCGGCCAGCACGTTGAAGGTGCGCGCAGCGGCGGCGCTGTCCATGGTTTCCAGGCCGATGCCGCGCGTGAGGAATTGCGCCAGCACGGCCTGCGGCGGAAACACGGCGCGGGCGCCGGTGCCGAGCAGCACCACTTCGGGTTTCAGGGCGAAAATGGATTCGATCGCGGCAGCATCGAGCTGATCGGGTTGCCGCACCGGAAAGTCCTCGACGATACGCGTGGCGCTGATGACGAGGCTGCGGTGCAGGGTGCGGTCGATCACTGTGACGGACTGCGCGTCCGCGTGGCGCAGGAAGAATTGCTGTTCGTAGCGGTGTTCGGTGAGCTGCATGGCTGCAATGGCTGTCATTCCGGCATGGTCGAGGCGCGCGACAGCGTGCCGAGGGGAATCCAGGTCACAGGGACGTGGATGTCGCAGCAGCGTCGCCATCCATGGAGTCTGGGTCCCGGCAATCCCTGCCGGGACGACGGGCAACTGTTACCTATCGCGGCAACGCGAGTTTTGGCTTCTCGTCATTGCGCCGATAGAAGCAGGCGACGCGACCGATGCTCTGCACGAGTTCGGCCTTGGCGCCGGCGCCCAGTTCGACGATGTGCGCCTTGCGTTCGTCGCGGTCGTCGCCGAGCTTGACCTTGACCAGTTCGTGCTGATCGAGGGCCAGGGAGAATTCCTTGAGCAGCGCCGGCGTCACGCCCTTGTTGCCGATCAGGATCACGGGCTTGAGCGAATGCGCGAGGCCGCGCAGGTAGCGTTTCTGGGATGACGCAAGGGTCATGAAATTCCTTATGTCGTCATCCCGGCATGGACTGCCGGGAACCTGACTGCGTGGATGCTAGATTGCGAGGACATCGGGCCTTGCCATCCGTGGCTTCTGGGTTCCGTCAATCCATGCCGGAATGACGAACTGGATTTGGTTTGGTGACAGGTATTACAGGGTAT
>JAFEFP010000146.1 GCA_018240545.1 Pseudomonadota bacterium
TCATCGTCGCCAGCCCGGCGCGGGCGCGTGCCCGCGATCGGCCGCGTCTGCGCGACGCCGCCGCGCACTTCGATCAGGCGCTCGGGCGATGAACTGGCGATCGCCCAGTCGTCCCATTGCAGCAAGCCGGCGAAGGGCGCGGGATTGGCGCGGCGCAGGCGGGCATAGAGTTCCGCGGCGGCCAGCCCGTCTGCGCAACCCAGGCGCCATTCGCGCGACAGGTTGATCTGGTAGGTGTCGCCGCGGCGCAGGTGCTCGTGGATGCGCGCCACGCCATCGAGGAAGCGCTGTGGATCGTCTTCCTCGACCTGCGTGGCAACAACAGGCGCCGACGAAAATGCCGGTGTCGATCGCAGATCGCGCGCGAGTTGATCGAGCAAGTCGGCGCGATCCGGTTCGGCCACCAGATGCGTGGTTTGTTCCAATCGATCCACGACGATGGCTGCCGGACAGCGCACGGCCAGCGCGACCGGCGCCCACGCATCCGCCGTGGGCGGCAATGCCAGATCCGGCTCGATCTGCACGGCCAGCTCGTAGCCGAGGAACAGCGCCCAGCCGCCGGCAAACGGCAGTCCCATGTCCTCGTTTGATCGCCCGGCGGCGAACCGCGCATCCAGCGCGGCGAGAAAATCCGCGCCGCCGTCGCGGCCCGCCGCGTCGCGCACGCGACCGTCGGCGCGCAGCGTGAGCGCATCCTGCGGGAACGCGAACAGGATGTCGTAACGCGAGCGCGCGGAAGGCGCCGCGCTTTCGAGCAGGCAGGGATACCGTCGCGGATTTGCCGCGGCGAGCGCGAGCAGGTCGCACGCGCCCGGGAGCGTGCGCCGCACGGCGTCGCCGCTCAAATCCGGCGGAATACGAGGGTTCCGTTCGTACCGCCGAAACCGAACGAATTCGACAGCGCGGCGTCGATGCGCGTCTGGCGCGCGGTATGCGGCACGAAATCCAGGTCGCAATCCTCGCCCGGCTGGTCGAGATTGATCGTGGGTGGCGCGACATTGTCGCGGATCGCCAGCACCGAGAAGATCGCCTCGACGCCGCCGGCCGCGCCGAGCAGATGCCCGGTCATCGACTTGGTGGACGAGACCATGACCGTGCCCGCCGATGCGCCGAAGCAGGTCTTGACCGCCCGCGCTTCGGCCACGTCGCCGAGCGGCGTGGACGTGCCATGCGCATTCACGTACTGGATCTGGTCCGCGTTGAGGCCCGCGTCCCGCAACGCCGCGTTCATGCAGCGCGCCGCACCCTCGCCGCTCTCGACCGGCGAGGTGATGTGGAACGCATCCGCGCTCATGCCGAAGCCCGCCAGCTCGCAGTAGATGCGCGCACCGCGCCGCCGCGCGTGTTCGTATTCCTCCAGCACCAGCACGCCGGCGCCATCGGACAGCACGAACCCGTCACGGTCCTTGTCCCACGGGCGACTGGCCCGGGTCGGCTCGTCGTTGCGCGTGGACATGGCGCGCGCCGAACAGAAGCCGCCCATCGCCACGCCAGTCGTCGAATACTCCGCGCCACCGGCGACCATCACGTCCGCGTCGCCATACTGGATCATGCGCATCGCCAGACCAAGGTTGTGCGTGGCCGTGGTGCAGGCAGTGACGCAGGCGATATTCGGGCCCTTCAAGCCGAGCATGATCGACAGGTTGCCGGAGGCCATGTTGATGATGGATGCGGGCACGAAGAACGGGGAGATCTTGCGCTGGCCACCTTCATGGTAGGCGATGCTGGTGCGGTCGATCGTGTAGATGCCGCCAATCCCGGCGCCGACCGCGCAGCCGATGCGCTCCTCGTCGTGCTCGTGCGGATGCATGCCCGCGTCCTTGAGCGCCTCGAGCGAGGCAGCGACGCCGTAATGGATGAACGGGTCCATCTTCTTGACGTCTTTCGCCGCGACGAACTGCGCGGGGTCGAAACCGCGCACCTCGCCGGCGATCTTGGTCGGGAATGTCGACGCGTCGAAATGGGTGACCGGACCGATGCCGCTGTGCCCGGCCAGGATGTTCTGCCACGCCGTCGGCACGTCGTTGCCGACGGGACTGACGATGCCAAGGCCGGTGACGACGACGCGACGTTTCATGGGGATGCCTTTGCGACTGGCGCGATCACGATTGACCAAAACGAAAACTGCGCCATTCGGCGCAGCTTCGCATCATGCGCTGGAATTTCCGATCAGGCCTTGACGTGCGCCTTGATGTAATCGACCGCCTGCTGCACGGTAGTGATCTTCTCGGCTTCCTCGTCGGGAATCTCGCACTCGAATTCTTCTTCCAGCGCCATCACCAGCTCGACCGTATCGAGCGAGTCCGCGCCCAGGTCGTCGACGAACGATGCGTTCGGCGTGACTTCATCTTCCTTGACGCCCAGTTGTTCGACAACGATCTTCTTGACGCGATCTTCGATGCTGCTCATGTGCAAACCCTCACCAGGTGGATTCCGTGATCGTGAAGCGCGCGGATTGTAGTGGAACGCCCGCCGCCACGCCAGCGAACGAGCGTTTGACGGTACTACGGCATGTACATCCCGCCGTTGACATGCAGCGTTTCGCCGGTGATGTAGGCCGCCGCCGGCGAGGCGAGGAACAGCACCGCCTGCGCGATGTCGTCCGGCGCGCCGAGGCGCCCGAGCGCGATGTTCGGCAGCAATGCCTTGCGCTGCTCCTCGCTCAGCGCGCGCGTCATGTCGGTATCGATGAAACCGGGTGCGACCACATTGACGGTAATGCCACGCGAGCCGATCTCGCGCGCCAGCGATTTGGAGAAGGCGATGATGCCGGCCTTGGCCGCAGCATAGTTCGCCTGCCCCGGATTGCCGGTGACCCCGACCACCGAGGCGATGGAAATGATGCGTCCCTTGCGCGCCTTCATCATGCCGCGCATCGCCGCCTTCGAGGTGCGGTACACGGACGTGAGATTGGTATCGAGGATCGCCTGCCAGTCTTCGTCGCGCATGCGCAACAGCAGCTGGTCGCGCGTGATGCCGGCGTTGTTGACCAGGATCGAGACGGCACCGAATTCCTTCGCGATATCGTCGATCAGCGTCTCGACCGCCGCGCCATCGGTTACATCGAGTTTGCGGCCGACGCCGGCGCACGCCGCCAGGCGCGCGCCGATCGCCTGCGCGCCGGCATCGCTGGTGGCCGTGCCGATGACTTTCGCGCCGTGTGCCGCCAACGTGTCGGCAATGGCCGCGCCGATGCCGCGGCTGGCGCCGGTGACGAGGGCGATTTCGCCGTCAAGTGCGTGAGTCATTGCCAATCTCCCAGAGTCTGGGCCATGTCCCCGGGCGCGCCGATCGCACGGCCATCGAGGGTACGGTCAATGCGCTTGAGCAGGCCGGTCAACACCTTGCCCGGGCCACACTCTGCCACCCGCGTCACCCCGCGCGCCGCCAGGTGTTGCACACTCTCGGTCCAGCGCACGGGAGAATACAGCTGGCGCGCGAGGGCGTCACGAATATCCTCCACACGGTCACAGGATATCGCGCCAACGTTTTGAATGACCGGGATCTTCGGCGGCGACCATGGGATCGCGTCGAATTTTTCGGCCAACGCATCCGCCGCGCCGCGCATCAACGCGCAATGCGACGGCACGCTGACCGCAAGCTTCACCGCCTTGCGCACGCCGAGCTCCGCCAAACGCGCGATTGCGCGATCCACGGCCGCCGCGTTGCCGGCGATGACCAGTTGTCCCGGCGCGTTGTAGTTGACCGGCGCGACCACCTCGCCGTTGGCGACTTCCGCGCAAACCTTGGCGATCTGCGCATCGTCGCCGCCGAGGATCGCGGCCATCGCGCCCACGCCCGGCGGCACCGCGGCCTGCATCAGGCGCCCGCGTTCGGCGACCAGCTGCGCCGCGTCGCGCAGGCCAAGAACGCCGGCGCACACCAGCGCCGCGTATTCGCCCAGACTGTGCCCGGCCAGCACCCCCGGCACGGCGCCGCCGCGCTCGCTCCACACGCGCCAGACCGCGACGCCCGCCGCCAGCAATGCCGGCTGCGTGTTTTCGGTGTGGTTGAGATCTTCCTCGGGGCCGTTTTGCGAAAGCCCCCACAGATCGATGCCGGCGCCGGCGGAGGCTTCGTCGAAGGTGGATTTGACCACGGCATATTCGCTGCCCAGCTCGGCGAGCATGCCGAGCGACTGCGAACCCTGGCCGGGAAAGACAAAAGCGAGATTGGCTGCCTGCATGAGCGTCAGCAAATGGGTGAGAAGGATTTGCAATCAATACCGGAGTAAGGCCGAACCCCAGGTGAAACCGCCACCGAAGGCTTCCAGCAGCAGCAGTTGCCCGCGCTGCACCTTGCCCGAGCGCACGGCGTGATCGAGCGCCAGCGGCACGGAACCCGACGAGGT
>JAFEFP010000147.1 GCA_018240545.1 Pseudomonadota bacterium
CGGCGATTACAAGACGCAGGCGAAACAGACGCCCAAGGCTGATTCCAAAGCCGGGAGCAAGTCCGGGCGCTGAATCGGGCAGGCCAACTTTCGTCACGGTCGCGCGGCTTTTACAAGCGCTTACTTACGGCGCAGAGTGGCTGGGTTATAGTCGCCCGCATCTGCGCCCGCCGTGGCGCCTGGGCATGCCCTCGACATGGAATACCGCAAGCCGTTTTTCGTGCGCAACCGTGCGTTGTTGATCATCCTCGTCGTCATCGCGATCGTCGCGGTGGGCGGCTGGTGGCTCGCGCATCGCACGACGGTGCCGACCGGTTTCCGTTTTGGCCGTGGCGGGCCGGGCGGTGGCATCGGCGCGATGGCGATGCCGGTTGGCACGGCGACGGCGAAACTCGGCGACATCGGCATCGACCTCGACGCGCTCGGCACGGTCACGCCGCGGCGCACGGTCGCGGTGCGCAGCCAGGTCAATGGCCTGCTGCAAAGCGTGGCATTCAAGGAAGGCCAGGAGGTCAAGCAGGGCGACGTGCTGGCGCAAGTCGATCCGCGCCCGTTCGAAGCCGCGCTCTTGCAGGCGCAGGGCGCGCATGCGCGCGATGCGGCCTTGCTCGCGAATGCGCGCGCGGATCTGAAACGTTATCAGGATGTGGCGCCACAAGGCCTGATTCCGGAGCAGACGCTGGCGACGCAGAAGGCACTGGTCGCGCAATACGAGGGCACGCTCAAGTCGGACCAGGGCCAGATCGACACCGCCAAACTCAATCTCGGTTATGCGCGTATTGTCGCACCCATCGATGGCCGCGTCGGCCTGCGTGCGGTGGATCCCGGCAACACGATCACGACCAGTGACACGCTCGTCACCATCACCCAACTCAAACCGATCGATGTGCTGTTCACCCTTCCGGAAGACAACCTGCCGGAACTGCTCAAGCACATGAACGACGGCAGCCTGAAAGTGGACGCGATGAGCCGCGACAAGACCGCGACATTGGCCAGCGGCGCGCTGGCGAGCCTGGACAACCAGATCGACACGTCTACCGGCACGGTCAAGGCCAAGGCCGAATTCGCAAACGCCGACGAAAGCCTGTTCCCGAACCAGTTCGTCAACGTGCGTGTGCACCTGACCACGCTGACCGGCGCGATCATCGTGCCGAGCGCGGCGCTGCAGCGCGGCGCCGATGGCATGTTCGTGTTCGTCGTCAATGCCGACCGCACGGTGGCGCAGCGTGCGGTCAAACCTGGGGCGAGTCAGGGCCAGGACATCGCCGTCACCGACGGCATCAAGCCCGGTGACATCGTCGTCACCGACGGCGCCGACAACCTGCGCGACGGCAGCCGCGTCGAACTGCCGGGCGATGCGCCGAAGCCGGCGGCGGCCGCGGATGCAAAGGGACGTTGGCGCGGCAAGGGTAAATAGGGATACGAAATGGACGCCTTAAAAAACCGTCGCGAGCGACGAGAATTTGCGTGCCGCCGGAGCGCAGGAACCGGAGTTTACTTGAATGTAAATGAGGATTCCGAGCACCGCCGGAACGCAAATTATCGAGCGCAGCAGGTTTTTTGATGAATCCGTCGCGGTTGTTTATCCTGCGCCCTGTCGCCACCAGCTTGCTGATGGCGGCGATCCTGCTCGTGGGCATCCTGGCGTATCGCTACTTGCCGCTGTCCGCGCTGCCCGAAGTCGATTACCCGACGATCCAGATCACCACGCTGTATCCGGGCGCGAGCGCCGACGTGATGCTCTCTTCGGTCACCGCGCCGCTGGAGCGCCAGCTCGGCCAGATGCCGGGCCTGAACCAGATGTCCTCGACGAGTTCGGCGGGCGCTTCGGTGCTGACCTTGCAGTTCAGCCTGGACCTGTCGCTGGACATTGCCGAACAGGAAGTGCAGGCCGCGATCAATGGCGCCGGCACCTTCTTGCCGGCCGACCTGCCGACGCCGCCGATCTACAGCAAGGTCAATCCGGCCGATGCGCCGGTGCTCACGCTCGCGCTGATGTCGACCACGCTGCCGCTCACGCAGGTGCAGGATCTGGCCGATACGCGCCTGGCGCAGAAGATCTCGCAGATCGATGGCGTGGGCCTAGTGACCTTGTCCGGCGGCCAGCGCCCGGCGGTACGCGTGCAGGCCAATCCCACCGCGTTGTCGGCCTATGGCCTGAGCCTGGAGGACCTGCGCAGCGCGATCGGCAACGCCAACGTCAACGGCGCCAAGGGCAGCTTCGACGGACCCGCGCAGGCGTACACGATCGATGCGAACGACCAGCTCAAGTCGGCGGACGCCTACAAGGACCTGATCATCGCCTACCGCAATGGCGCACCGGTGCGCCTGAGCGACGTGGCGCAGATCGTGGACGGCGCCGAGAACGACCGCCTCGCGGCGTGGAAGGACTTGAAGCCCGCGATCATCATGAACATCCAGCGCCAGCCGGGCGCGAACGTGATCGCGGTCGTCGATCGCATCAAGGCGCTGCTGCCGTCGCTGACCTCGACCCTGCCCGCCGGCGTGAGCGTGAGCACGCTCACCGACCGTACCGTGACCGTGCGCGCCTCGGTCGCCGACGTGCAGTTCGAGTTGCTGCTCGCCGTCGCGCTCGTGGTGATGGTGATCTTCGTGTTCCTGCGCAACCTGCCGGCCACGATCATCCCGAGCTTCTCGGTACCGCTGTCGATCGTCGGCACGTTCGCGGTGATGTACCTCGCGGGTTTCTCGCTCGACAACCTGTCGATGATGGCGTTGACGATTTCCACCGGCTTCGTCGTCGACGACGCCATCGTGATGATCGAGAACATCTCGCGCTACCTCGAAGAAGGCGATACCCCGCTCGAGGCCGCGCTCAAGGGCAGCAAGCAGATCGGTTTCACCATCATCTCGCTGACGATCTCACTGATCGCCGTGCTCATCCCGCTGCTGTTCATGGGCGACGTGGTCGGGCGCTTGTTCCGCGAATTCGCGATCACGCTGGCGGTGACGATCCTGATCTCGGCAGCGGTTTCGCTCACCCTGGTGCCAATGTTGTGCGCGAAGATCCTCAAGCACCACAAGCCGGAAGAGGAAAGCGCATTCGCGCGGCGTAGCCACGAATACATCGACCGCCTGATCGCGTGGTACGCGCGCTGGCTGACCTGGGTGCTGGATCGCCAGACCGCGACGCTTGTCGTTGCCGTCGGGACGCTGGTACTGACGGTGCTCTTGTACATCGTCATTCCCAAGGGATTTTTCCCGGTCCAGGACACCGGCCTGATCCAGGGCATCTCGGCGGCGCCGCAATCGGTATCGTTTGCGGCGATGAGCCAGCGCCAGCGGGCGCTCGCGGCCGTGATCCTCAAGGATCCAGCGGTGGCCTCACTGTCCTCGTTCATCGGTGTGGATGGCACCAACACCACGCTCAACAGCGGGCGGTTCCTCATCAACCTCACCCCGCACGGCACGCGTGCGGATGTGCAAACCATCATCCGCCGCCTGAATGTCGCCGCGGCGCGATTGCCCGGCATCGATCTCTACTTGCAACCGATCCAGGACCTGACCATCGAGGATCGCGTCAGCCGCACCCAATACCAGTTCACGCTTTCGTCAACGGACTTGAAGGAGCTGGAAACCTGGGTGCCGAAACTGGTCGAAGCGCTGAACAAGCAACCGGAGTTGGCGGACGTCGCCAGCGACCTGCAAGCGCGTGGACTGCAAGCGTATCTGGAGATCGACCGCGACAACGCCGGGCGCCTGGGGATCACCGCGGCGGCGATCGACAACCTGCTGTACGATGCGTTCGGCCAGCGCATGATCTCCACCATCTTTACCGAGGCCAACCAGTATCGCGTCGTGCTGGATTTGCTGCCCGAGTTCAAGCAGGGCCCGCAGGCGCTCGGCAACATCTACCTGCCGGGTTTGAGCAACGCGAACCAGGTCGCGCAGACGCCGCGCGGATCGGTCAATTCGCCGGGTGGCGTGCAATCGGCCACCGGTGGCGCATCGCAGGGCAGCAGCAGCGCCACGGTCGGCGCGACCCAGGCGCCGGCCTCCAACGGACTCGTGCCCTTGTCGGCGGTGACGAAATTGAGCGAGCGCAGCGCGCCCTTGCTGATCGACCATATCGGCCAGTTCCCGGCGGCAACGGTGTCGTTCAACCTCGCGCCCGGCGCCTCGCTCGGCGCGGCGGTGGACGCGATCCGCAAGGTCGAAAAGGACATCGGCATGCCGGTCAGCGTCACGACCGCGTTCCAGGGCGCGGCGGCGGCGTTCCAGTCTTCGCTGACCA
>JAFEFP010000148.1 GCA_018240545.1 Pseudomonadota bacterium
GCTGACCACGATCAGCAACGACAAACCCAACATCCAGAATAGAAAATGGCGCATGACTACATCTCCGAAATCCGCCACACGCCGTCCGCGCCCTGCGTCACGCGCAACGGGAACCCGGCGCGTGTCTGCGCCCCGGCGTTGTCGCGCACGATCAGCATGTCTGCAAAACCTTGGCCGAGCATGCCGCTGACGATTACGCCCAAGCTCTGCGCGACGGTCGGCATATTTGTGCCAAACGCGGTGAACAGGGATTGGTAGTTGCTGCGGACGTTCTGCTGGAAGGCGTTGGCGGCATTCGTCGCGTCCTGTGCGTTCAGCCGGTTTTTCAGATAGCCGTAGATGTCGCACATCATGCCGCGCTGCGCAGCCAAGTTTTGAATCGCGATAGTAGTCGTGCCGGTATACAGATTGCCCATCGTGTCCTGCACGCTGAGCGTGGCAGTGTAGATGCCCGGTGACGAATAGGAGTAGCTCGACGGTGCTCCGGTCAGGGAACTGCCGCTGAAATTCGGGCCGCCGCTGCCGGTGAAATTGATCGTGACGGTTTGTACCGGATTGCCGCTCGGCAAAGTGCCGATCCCATAGGTGAAGGTGATCGGGGCCGGCGCGTAATCTGTCGGATGGTTGGCTTGAATCGTGACCGCTGAGGCGGGACCACTCTGCGTGATGGAGCCGGAATTGGTCGCGGTGCTGTTGGGCAGGATCGTCGCCGTGACGTTCAAGGTATTCGCCCCCGAGGTCAGCGGCACATTTGGCACCACGAACTGGCCATTGACGGCATAGCCGGAAACGCCATTGACCACAATTCCGGTGTTGACCGGGCCGGTGTAGGTACCGACGACATCGACGTTGCTGTTGCCTGTCGCCGCTCCGGATCCGGGCGAGGTAATAGCGACATTCAACGTGCCGGTCCCGGTGATGTCCTGCGTGAGTCCGGGCGACATAACGCCGCCGGGAAGTTGCGAAGTCGGTACGAAACTCTGCGCCTCGAAGCCGTTGTTGAATATGTCGTCGATGCCGCAGAACTCCTGCGCGGTAGCCAGCATTGGCAGAACACACGCCACGAGCAAGATCGACAATGACACGCTACGAGACTTGCACATGCTTCCATCTCCTGAATCGCAACGAGTATGGCTCGAATCCACCATGGACCATTTTGGCGCACCGCGCAACTGTAAACATTGACAGTAAGACCTTCGCACTGCCGAACGCACTGTATGAGACTTTTGCATATGAGTAAAGCACATCTAGCTTCGCTGAGCCTTCACGTGCCGGCCCGGCGATGCCCAAGTCCATTCATTCCGACCCTTATCGAGTCTTGCTAGCTCTGCTGCGTGAAACGCGCACAGAAAAAGGCGTGCGTCAGGACGATTTGGTCAAGCCGCTGCACATGGATCAATCCACGATCAGCCGTATCGAGAGCGGCGAACGGCGCTTGGACGTGATGGAACTGCGCGCGTATTGTCGCGCCATCGGCTGGTCTTTGCGCGATTGTGTAACCGTGTGGGAACGCCGCCTGCAACGGATCGATGCGCCATCAATGCGACGCAAGCGCGTCTGATACTCGTACCGCTTGCCCATGCGCTACCGAAGAATTTTGATTGATTTCTGCATGCTGTGAGTACCTTTGCGAGTAACAGTAGAATTGTATGCGGTGATATGTTTTCAAATTCAGCCGGTTACATTTAATCTGTGATTCCGGCCCGGGGCACCAGGATTGCAAGTCGAAGAAATTCCTTTTGCGCGCGTCCAAAGCAGGAAACGCAATGCAAATCACGACAAAGTTGCCCAAGGTGGGCACAACCATTTTCAGCGTCATGTCGCAGTTGGCGACGCAGCACAAGGCGATCAACCTCGGTCAGGGATTCCCCGATTTCGACGGCCCGCAGGCCCTGCGCGACGCCCTGACCGCGGCGATGAACTCGGGCAAGAACCAGTACGCGCCGATGACCGGCGTGCCCAAGCTGCGCGAGCAGGTCGCGCTCAAGACCGAGCGCCTCTACGGTCGCAAGGTCAGCGCCGATACCGAAATCACCGTCACCAGCGGCGCCACCGAGGCGCTGTTCGCCGCGATCGCCGCCGTCGTCCGCACGGGCGAGGAAGTCATCGTGCTCGATCCGTGCTACGACAGCTACGAGCCGGCGATCGAACTCGCCGGCGGGCGCGCCGTGCACATCCCGTTGCGCTTGCCGGATTTCGCCGTCGACTGGCAGCGCGTGAAGGAGGCGGTCACGTCGCGCACGCGCATGATCCTGGTCAATTCGCCGCACAATCCGTCCGGCGCCGTCCTCGACGCAACCGATCTCGACGCGCTGGCCGGGATCGTGCGCGGAACGGAAATCTTCGTTCTGTCCGACGAAGTGTACGAGCACATCATTTTCGACCGTCTCGCGCACCAGAGCGTGCTGCGCCACGAGGAACTCGCCGCGCGCAGTTTCGTGGTCAGCTCGTTCGGCAAGACTTATCACTGCACCGGCTGGAAAGTCGGCTACTGCATTGCGCCGCCGCAACTGAGCGCGGAATTCCGCAAGGTGCACCAATACCTGACATTTTGCACCTTCGGCCCGGCGCAATGGGCATTCGCGGACATGCTCGAGTCCGATCCGCAGCATTACCTCGACCTGCCGGCGTTCTACCAGGCCAAGCGCGATCATTTCCGTCAGTTGCTTGCACCGTCAAAGTTCACGTTGCTGCCGGTCAGCGGTGCGTATTTCCAGCTGGTCGATTATTCCGCCCTCAAGTCGACGGACGACCTGAATTTCTGCGAGTGGCTGGTGCGCGAAGCGGGCGTGGCGGCGATTCCGGTATCGGCGTTCTATGAAACGCCACCCGATGCGCGCCTGGTACGGCTGTGCTTCGCCAAGAGCGATGCCACCCTGGCCGCTGCCGCGGAGCGCCTATGCAAGCTTTGAGGCTTTCCCTGGTGCAGGGGGCCACGCGCTGGCACGATCCTGCCGGCAACCGGGATTATTACGGCGCGTTGATCGAGTCGCTGTGCGGCAAGTCCGATCTGGTCCTGCTGCCGGAAACCTTCACCAGCGGATTTTCCAACGAAGCAATCCACAACGCCGAAACGATGGACGGCGCGACTGTCGGCTGGCTAGGCGAGCAGGCCCGCAAGAGCGATGCGGCCATCTGCGGCAGCGTACAACTTCGCCTTGGCGACAAGGTCTTCAACCGCCTGTTGTTCGCCACGCCGGATGGCCAAGTCCGGCACTACGACAAGCGCCATCTGTTCCGCTACGCCGATGAACACAAGCGCTATGCCGCGGGTGCGAGGCGCCTGGTCGTCGAATGGCGCGGCTGGAAAGTCTGTCCGCTGGTCTGCTACGACCTGCGTTTCCCGGTGTATTCGCGCAATCGCCATTCTGGAACCGGCTTCGACTACGACCTGATCCTGTTTGTTGCCAACTGGCCGAGTGCGCGCCGCCACGCCTGGCGAACGCTGTTGCGCGCGCGGGCGATCGAAAACCTCGCCTATTGCGCCGGATTGAATCGGGTGGGCCGCGACGGCAACGGACTGGACTATGCCGGCGACAGCGCGGTGCTGGACTTCCTCGGCCAACCACTGTCCGAGCTGGGTGCGCAGGAACAAATCGTCACCGTGGCGCTCGATGCGGCCGCGCTGGCGGCTCATCGCGAGCGCTTTCCGGCATGGATGGACGCAGACGCGTTCACCCTGGGCTGATCACGCCGCCCGGATATCCTTGTTCAGGCGCTGCGTGCCTTCGCGGATCGTGCGCAACTCGTGGACGATGGCGAAGCGCTTGGCTGCCTGCACCTCGTCGAAGACGCCGAGTACGGCGCCGGTCTTCGGGCACATCACTTCGAAGCGCGGTGGGCGGGGCAGGCCGGTTTCGTCGAGCTCCTCGAGGCGTTCGATCGCATAGCCAAACACGCGGGTTTCCGGATATCGCTTGCAGCGCATGGTCGTACTCCTTCTGGTCGAACCTGCGTTTCACGATAACCCCCGCACATGTGCATGCGGTTAACGGGTTGTTGCAGACCGGTTAATGCGGAAAAAAGACCGCAGTGGCGAAACTTTCGCTTTGCCGTGCGATCGAATGCCGGATCGTCACGATGGCTTCACGCCGCTTCCGGCAGGCTTCGGGACTGGTATA
>JAFEFP010000149.1 GCA_018240545.1 Pseudomonadota bacterium
TCTGCACCGCGCGCTTGAGTGCGACCAGGTCGATCCAGCCGCAGCGGCGCGGGCGTCCGGTGGTGGCGCCGAATTCGTTGCCGCGCTGGCGCAGCGCCTCGCCGGTGGCATCGTTCAATTCGGTCGGGAATGGCCCGCCGCCTACGCGCGTTGCATACGCCTTGCAGATGCCCAACACGTAGTCGATGTCGCTGGCGCCAACGCCGGTGCCGGCATAGGCGCCGCCGACCGTAGTGTTCGACGACGTCACGTACGGATACGTACCATGATCGATGTCGAGCAGCGAACCCTGTGCGCCTTCGTAGAGGATGTTCGCGCCTTCGCGACGCAGGTCGTGCAAGGTGGTCGACACGTCGTCGATCATGGGTTTGACGTAATCACCGAAGGCCAGCGCTTCGTCCAAGACCTTTGGATAGTCGACTTCGTCGGCCTTGAGCCAGTGCTTGAGCACGAAGTTGTGGTAGTCGACCACACCGCGCAGCTTGTCGGGCAACTCGTACGGGTACATCAGGTCGGCCACGCGGATGCCGCGCCGCGCGACCTTGTCCTCGTAGGCCGGACCGATGCCGCGGCCGGTCGTGCCGATCGCGTTCTTGCCGCTGGCCTTCTCGCGGGCCTGGTCCAGCGCGATATGGAACGGCATGATCAGCGGCGTCGCGGGACTGATCTTCAGACGCGATCGCACTTGCACACCCTGGCCTTCGAGTTCGGCGATTTCCGCACGCAATGCAGCCGGCGACAGCACCACGCCATTGCCGATCAGGCACAACACGCCTTCGCGCAGGATGCCGGATGGAATCAAGTGTAAAACAGTCTTCTTGCCCTTGATGACGAGCGTGTGCCCGGCGTTGTGCCCGCCCTGGAAGCGCGCGACCGCGCCGACGCGCTCGGTGAGCAGATCGACGATCTTGCCCTTGCCTTCGTCGCCCCATTGCGCACCCAGGATTACAACTGACTTGCCCATGATTCTTCCGTTTTGATTTGGATTATTCGTGCGTGCCGCGATATTTCTTCTCGCCCGCGGTAACGCGCAGTTTCAGGCGATTCTGCGCGGTCGGCAGCGGACAGGTCGCGTACGGCGAGAACGCGCAGGGCGGATTGTAGGACTTGTTGAAGTCGATCACGATCTTGCCGTCCCTGGGCGGCTCGGTGTAGAGCATGCGCGAGGCGCCGTAGGTTTCGTGGCCGTTGGTCTTGTCGCCGAAAGTCAGGAACAGGTTCGTATCGCCCGGCGTTTCGATGACGGGTTCGAGGCGGTACGTCTTGCCGTCACGCTCGAACACGGCCATGCCGGGCACCACGACCTTGTCGACCTGGCCCAGGATATTGGGCTCTTCGACCTCGTGCGGCGGATTGTAGGCCTCCCACCTGGCCTCGATACGCCAGCTTGGATCAATCGGGAAATAATCGATGCCGGCGAAATGCGTGCGCGTCGGCGCTTGGCTGTCCTTCACGCGCAACCCGTATTTGTCGCCGCGTTGGATGAGATAGAAACTCGCCGTACCGAACGCGACGGTCGTCGGATTGTCGTGACTGTCGTCGAGCAGTTCGGCTGTCGCTACGGATTTGCCGTCGATGGTCGCGCCGGATTTGGCATCCAATGCGATCGTCGCCGTGTCGTGATCGAGCGTGATCGTGCCCAGATGCGCCGGTGCCTTGGCCAGGACGATGTCGTTGCCCTTGGCCGAACCCAGCGTGTTCTTGCCGTCCTTGAGCCAGTCCAGCCCGACCAGCGACAGCCAGCCGTGCGGTGAGCGCAAATGTTCGACGCGCGTGTCGCGCCAGTCCTGGATCTGCTTGACGTACGCCGCATCACCGCTCGTGGCAATGCCGGCGCCGCTCAAGCCCACTCCTGCGGCGACGATGGCCGCGACTGCAAATGCCGATTGCAACATGGTCCACTCCAGTACGTGTATGTGATTCAGCGACCGCGCAGGAACATCCTGTCCAGTTCCGCCATCGGCAGCTGCACCCAGGTCGGTCGGCCGTGGTTGCACTGACCCGAACGTTCGGTCGCTTCCATCTCGCGCAAGAGTGCGTTCATTTCCGGCAAAGTCAAGCGCCGATTGGCACGGATGGAGCCGTGGCAAGCCATCGTCGAGAGGATTTCGTTCTGTGTTTCCTCCAGCCGCCGCGAATTGCCGTGCGTGACCAAATCGCCCAGCACGTCGCGCACCAGGCCGGCGACATCGGCACCATCGAGAAGGCCCGGATAGCGCTTGACGATCACGCCGTGCGGCCCGCTGCGCGCGATCTCGAAGCCGAGCGCGGCAAGGTTTTCCGCGTGTTCCTCCGCCACCGCCGCTTCGCGTTCGCTGACGGCAATACTCAATGGCACCAGCAGCGGTTGCGAGGCGATGCCATCGCAGGCGCGCGCGTTCTTGAGCTTTTCGTAGGTGATGCGCTCGTGCGCGGCGTGCGCGTCGACCATGACCAGGCCCTGCGCATTTTCCGCCAGCACGTACACGCCCGCCAGTTGCGCCAATGCGAATCCGAGTGGCGGCACCTCGCGCGACGCATCTGCAGCGATTGGCATGTCGTTCGACCCCGCGCGTGCCGATGCCGCGCCGAACAGCGCCGCGTAATCGGCAAGCGGCTCGCGTACGCCAAGACCCAATCCTGATTGCACGCTCGGCGCATAAGCCATCGTCGGGTGCGGCGCATTCACAGGCGCCACTTCCGCGCCAGCTCGCGTCTGCGCCAGCGCCTCGTTGAGCGTGCGATACAGGAAATCGTGCACCAGACGGCTTTCGCGGAAGCGCACCTCGGATTTGGCCGGATGCACATTCACGTCCACGCCTTCGGGCGGCAATTCCAGGAACAGCACGTACGCCGGATGGCGGCCGTGGAACAGCACGTCGGCGTAGGCCTGGCGCACCGCGTGGGTGACGACGCGATCGCGCACCAGACGCCCGTTGACGTAGAAGAACTGCTGGTCCGGCTGGCTGCGCGAAGCGGTCGGCGAACCAAGCCAGCCGGACAGGCGCAAACCGGCAGCGGCGTGATCCACGCGCAGGCTGTTCGCCGGGAAGTCTTCGCCGAGAATGTCGCCAACGCGCGCCGCAAGCGCCGTCTCGTCGCGCGCGGGGCGCAGCATTCGCACCGGCTTGGTGTTGTGCGACAGGCGAATATCCACGTCGGGTCGCGCCAACGCGATCGCCTTGACGAGTTCGTCGATGTGGCCGAATTCGGTGCGCTCGGCGCGCAGGAACTTGCGCCGCGCCGGCACGTTATGGAACAGCTCGCGCACTTCGATCATGGTACCCGGCGGATGCTGCGTCGGGCGCGCCGCATCGAGCTTGCCGCCCTCGCGCGCGACGCGCCAGGCCGCGTCCGCGCCCGCGACCCGTGAAGTCAGCGCAAAGCGCGACACCGAGGCGATCGAAGCCAGCGCCTCGCCGCGAAATCCGAGCGTGCGCACGTGCTCCAGGTCCTCGAGCGTGGCGATCTTGCTGGTCGCGTGCTGGGCCAGGGCGAGCGGCAATTCCTCGGCGGGAATCCCGCCGCCATCGTCGCGCACGCGGATCAGGCGCGCGCCGCCGTCCTCGATATCGATTTCAAGCCGGGTGGCGCCGGCATCGAGGCTGTTCTCGACGAGTTCCTTGACCACGGACGCGGGCCGCTCCACCACCTCGCCGGCGGCGATCTGGTTGACGAGTTCGGGGGCAAGCGGGCGGATGCGAGGCACGGGCGCATTTTAGCGAATCCGGGATGTTTACGCCGATGCAGAATTCATGCGCAAGCGCTTGTGGTTCGTCATTCCGGCAGGGTCGAACATCGCGACAGCGATGTGAGGGGAATCCAGTTGCCACGGACCGCATCCATGCAGTCTGGATGCCGGCATTCCCTGCCGGCATGACAAATCATTATTTCACTCGGATGCGGCGCGCGCCTGCATCCCTCGATAGATCAAATACGGCTCGGCCTGGCCGTTGATCACGGCCTCGTCGACGACGACCTTGCTCACGTGCTCGAGCGATGGCAACTCGTACATCGTGTCGAGCAGCACCTGTTCGAGGATCGTGCGCAGGCCGCGCGCGCCGGTCTTGCGCTTGAGCGCCTTGCGCGCGACGGCGAGCAGCGCGTCGTTGCGGAA
>JAFEFP010000014.1 GCA_018240545.1 Pseudomonadota bacterium
AGCACGGCGCGCAAGGCTTCGTCGAGCGTCGTGCGCAGGTCTTGCGAGCGCCGCGACAGCGCGCCGATATCGCAAAACAGTTTCAGGCGCGCGAGCAGATCGCGCAAACCCGGCGTGGCGGTCGCGCCAGCGGCGACGGCCGCGCGCGTGCGCGTGGAATGGGTGTTCGGCAGGTTCGGCGGCGGCAACGAAGGATGATCGCTGGGCGCGGCGCGGAAGACCGCCTTGACCTCGCCGAACTGCAACTCGTCGCCATCCTTCAGCGGTGTCGGTCCGGTAATGCGTGCTCCGCGCAGCAGGGTGCCGTTGGCACTGTCCTGATCGCTCAATTCCCATGCCGCGCCGTTGCGGCGGATCGACGCGTGGCGGCGCGAAACGGTCGGATCGTTCAGGCGCACGTCGGAAAACTGGCCGCGGCCGATCACGGCGGTGTCGGAAAATCCGAACACCTGGCCGGCGAGCGTTCCGGAAGTGACGATGAGGCTGGGCATGGCGGCGTTCCGAGTTTGGCACAAAGCGCCGCGATGGGGGATGATGTCGGCCCTTGTCGTCGGAGGCCGAAATGCACGTTTCCTACTGGTGCGTACTCGCCGCAGCGCTGCTGCCGTTTGCTTTCACCGCGATTGCCAAGACCATCGGCCGGCGCGAATTCACCAACCGCGCGCCGCGCGTGTTCCAGTCCAAACTGACCGGCATGGCGGCGCGTGCCCACTGGGCGCACCTGAACTCGTTCGAGGCATTCCCGCCATTCGCGGCGGGGGTGCTGATCGCACAACAAATTGGCGCCGCGCAGGGCCGTATCGACGCGCTGGCCGTGGCCTTTGTCGTGCTGCGCATCGGTTACGGGGCCTGCTACCTCGCCGATCAGGCGACGGCGCGCAGCCTGGTGTGGACCGCAGGCTTCGCCTGCACGGTGGCGTTGTTCGTCATCGGCGCATGAAAAAAGCCGGGTGGTTGGACCACCCGGCTCGAACGCCGCGGAATTCCAGGGGAGGGGAGGCTCGCGCGGCGTGTGCCTGACGTGCGGGCGTCGTGCCCGCGCGATATTACTTGGCGGCGGCCGTGGCGGCCTTCTTCACCGCATTGACCTGCTTGGTGAAGTTGTCGTTGGCGGCCTCGAAGCTGCCCTTGGCCAACTGGCCCAGCGCCTCGGTCGTCTTGAGCGTGATGCCGAACAGTTCCTGGCCATTGGCGTAGAACTTCTCGGTGGATTCCTTCACCAGGTTCACGCCCTTCGGCCAGAACGCCTTCAGCGCGTCCAGATCGCGGACTTCGGCGGCTTCGGTCCAGAATTCGACGGTCGCGGAGACGCGGTTTTCCAGCGTCTTGAGCTGCGCGTCGGCGATGCGCTCCAGACCTTCCACGGCCAGGCTGTGCGCCTTGAACGCGGTGTCGGCGAAGCTCTTGCTGAGCGCCAGAACCTGATTGTTGATTTGCTCGTACATGGTGGTGCCCTCGTTGGGATGGTTGGGAGTGTGAAGGCACTATACGGCATTTCATGTTGCAATGCAACATGTAACGGGCGAGATGCGCCGGTCTAACAGCATCATGCTGATTAACATACATTTTTTATTTATTCGACGAAGTGCAGCCGTCCGATTTTTACCCGTCGATTTGCGCGAACGCACATGCTTCGCCTCAACCCCGATAGACGCAGCCGGACGTGCAGGTTTCGCGAACCACGATCTTGCTCAACCCGGGCAGCGCCGGTCTGAGCCGGTTCCAGATCCAGATCGCCAATTGTTCGCTGGTCGGATTTTCCAGTCCGGCGACGTCATTCAGGTAGCGGTGATCGAGTTGTTCGAAGATCGGCGCGAATGCCGACTTGATGTCGGCGAAGTCCATCACCCAACCGCTGTTCGAATCCAGCGGTCCCGAGACATGGATCTCGACGCCGAACGAATGCCCGTGCAGGCGCGCGCACTTGTGTCCGGGCGGCACGTTGGGCAGCCGATGCGCGGCTTCGATGTGGAAGAGCTTGAAGATGTCCATGGGCAAATTGTACACACGGCAGATTCCGGGCGCCGGGTGATCAGCGAAAATCGCGGCTGCGCGCATCCAGCCGCGCGAGCAATGATGAATAATCTTGCAGGCATCGGGCGATAAGGTGTTGCACGCCATCGTGGCGCTCGATCGTGCCGTCGATGGCGAGCAGGCTCGATTCGCGGAACACGCGCCAGTACCTGCGCGCGACATCGCGCCAGACGATCGCGTTGAGCGTACCGGTTTCGTCTTCCAGGGTGACGAAGGTGATGCCGCTGGCGGTGGCCGGCTGCTGGCGCATGAGCACCAGGCCCGCATAGCGCAGCGATGCGCCGTGCGCGAGCTCGCCGGCTTCGCGCGCGGAGCGGCAGCGTTGGGCGCGCAGTTGGCCACGGACGAAACTCAGCGGATGCGGGCCCAGGGTCTGGCCGGTCGTGGCGTAATCGACCCAGACATCGTCCGCCGCCGTGGGCGGACGCAGCACGATTTCGGTCTCGCTCGCCGGGTTGCCTTCGAACAACGGCAGGGTGCGTTCGACGCCCGCCACCTGCCAGCGTGCGCGGTGGCGGTGACCGGCAAGGCCCTTGAGTGCGCCCGCATCGGCGAGCAGCTTGCGCTCGCGCGCATCCAGTCCCGCGCGTTCGCACAGGTCCTCGACGTCGCGAAAGGATTGCCGGCTTCGCGCCTGTGCGACGCGCCTGCCCGCGTCCTCACTCAATCCGCGGATCTCGCGCAGCCCGAGGCGCAGGATCGGTTGTGTCTGCGCATCCTCGAGCGTCGCATCCCAATCGCTGTAGCGTACATCAATGGGATTCACGCGCACGCCGTGGCGCTTGAGGTCCTGCACGATCTGCGCGGGCGCATAAAATCCGAGTGGTTGCGCATTGAGCAAGGCAGCGCCAAAGGCCGCCGGTTCGTGGCACTTGAGCCAGGCGCTGGCATAGGCGAGCAAGGCAAAGCTCGCCGAGTGGCTTTCCGGAAATCCGTAGCTCGCAAAACCCTTGATCTGCTCGAACACGCGCTCGGCGAACTCCCGCGTGTACCCGTTCTTGAGGAACCCGGCGATCAGGCGCTCGTGGAAGGGTTCCAGCCCGCCGCGCCGCTTCCACGCCGCCATGCCGCGACGCAACTGGTCTGCTTCGCCGGGCGTGAAGTCCGCGCCGTGGATGGCGAGCTCCATCACCTGTTCCTGGAACAGCGGAATGCCGAGCGTGCGGTCGAGCACGCCTTCGAGCTTGCCGGCCATCGGCTCGTAGGGTTCCAGACCTTGGCGACGTCGCAGATAAGGATGCACCATGTCGCCCTGGATCGGTCCGGGCCGCACGATGGCGACCTGGATGACAAGATCATAAAAACACGCCGGCTTCAGGCGCGGCAGCATCGACATCTGCGCACGCGATTCGATCTGGAACACGCCCACCGTGTCGGCGCGCTGGATCATCGCGTAGGTTGGCGCATCCTCGGCCGGAATCGTGGCGAGGCCCAAGTCACCGCGCCCGTGTCGCCGCAACAGGTCCAGGCATTTGCGCACGGCGCTCAGCATGCCGAGCGCGAGGATGTCGACCTTGAGCAAGCCCAGGGTATCGAGGTCATCCTTGTCCCACTGGATGATGGTGCGGTCTGGCATGGCCGCATTCTCGACCGGCACGAGGTGCGACAGGGGCTGCTCGCTGATGACGAAGCCGCCGACGTGCTGGGACAGGTGCCGTGGCATGTCGAGCAGCTCGTATGCCAGTGCGAGAACGCGCCGGATGACCGGTGAGCCCGGATCAAAACCCCGCTCGCGCAGGCGCTCGTGCGGGGATTCGTTGCGGCTCCAGCCGGCCAGCGCCCGGCTCAACTGGTCGACCTGGTCGATGCCGAGCCCCAATGCCCTGGCCACGTCGCGCACCGCGCTCTTCATGCGATAGCAGATGACGGTGGCGGTCAGCGCCGCGCGCTCGCGCCCGTACTTGGCGTAGAGGTACTGGATGACCTCCTCGCGCCGCTCGTGCTCGAAGTCCACGTCGATGTCGGGCGGCTCGTTGCGCTCGCGCGAGAGGAAGCGCTCGAACAGGGTGTTCATGCGCGCCGGATCCACCTCGGTGATACCGAGTGCGAAACACACCGCCGAGTTCGCCGCCGAACCGCGGCCCTGGCAAAGGATTCCCCGCGAGCGCGCGAAGCGCACGATGTCCTCGACGGTGAGGAAATACGATTCGTAACCCAGCTCGGCAATCAGCGCCAGTTCCTTTTCGACCTGCGCGACGACGCCCGTGGGTGTTCCGTCCGGCCAGCGCCGGCGCATGCCTTGTTCGGTCAGCTCGCGCAGCCAACCCGATGGCGTGCGGCCTGCGGGCACGAGTTCGCGCGGATACGTGTACTTCAATTCCGCGAGGGAAAACCGGCAGCGTGCGGCGATGCGCAGGGTTTCCTCGAGCAGCGCGCGCGGATGGATCGCCGCCAGCGCGCGGCGTGAGCGCAAATGCCGTTCGCCATTCGGGAACAGGTGCGCGCCGGCCTGCGCGACTGTCGTACGATGGCGGATCGCCGTCAGCGTGTCCTGCAAACGACGCCGACTGCGCACGTGCATGTGCACGTCGCCGGCGGCAACCGCTGGCAAACCCGTTTCCTTGGCCAATGCAAGCAGCTCGCGCAGGCGCGCCGTATCGTCGCTGCCGCGATGCAGTTCGACCGCGAGCCAGGCGCGTTGTGGAAACTGCCGCGCGATCCACAAGCCGTCTTCCGCGCGCGGATCCTTGCCGGGAACCCACAGCGCCAGCACATCGGCAAGTTGCGCAAGATCGGCGCGCGTGAGCCGATACGCGCCCTTGTCCGCGTTGCGCCGGCCACGCGTGATCAAACCGCACAGCGCCTGATAAGCGCACAGCGATGGCGCGAGCAGCACCAGGCGCAAGCCATCGGGCAAATGAACCTCGGTGCCGACGATAAGCGGAACGCCGGTTTCCTTCGACGCCTCGTGCGCGCGCACGAGGCCGGCGAAGCTGCACTCGTCGGTGATCGCCAGTGCCGAATAACCTTGTGCCCTGGCACGCTGGAACAACTCGCGTGCGCTCGATGCGCCGCGCAGGAAGGAGAACGGGGTCAGGCAATGCAGCTCGGCGTAATCGGGCAGGCTCATGCGAACCAGCCATGCAGCAGCCAGGGTCCGTCGATCGCGCCCGCGGGACGAAACGCCCATGCGCGCTGTCCGACGCTTGTTTCCAGCACGTAATAGTCGCGGCTGGCCTGCCGGCCATCCCACCAGCCCGATTCGATGCGCTCGGGCCCGCTGAGGATCCTTGGCGCGCGATCGCGCAGAGGCACGGGCCGCGGCAGCAACCAGACGGGACGCGGGCCGGTGATGATGCGCGCGCTCGCCGATGCGTCGGTCGTGAACGCCGATTCGGGGCGATGATCGGCGGCGGGAAGATAGGTCTTGACCGCGCCATCGCCCAGGCGCGCCTCAAGCCGTGCCACGAGTTGCGGCCAACTCAGTGCCGCGGTCGATGCGGTATCGAACAGGTTGCGCGCGACGGGAACGAAGGGCGGCAAGTCGTTCGCGAGCAGGCGCACGCTCGATACCGGCGCGGGCAGCAGCAAGCGTTCCAAACGCAGGCGCAGCAATCCGAACCATTGCATCGCGTCGCGTTCGGGTGCGGGCGAGCGCAGGGTGATCGTTGTCGGCGCGCGTTCATCGTGCCCGAAGCCAATCTCGACCGTGTCCACGCCGCCGTCGCGCGCGGCGAGGAACAGGCACAAATCGCCGATCAGTCGCTTGAGCGGAAACTGCAAGCCTTCCATCGAGCGCAGTTCCGCATCGAACTCGATGCGCGCTTCGAAGCGATCCGGCGGACGGTAGCGCGGCAACGGATCGGCAAGCCGGCCGACGAGGCGATCGACCTGCGCGAGGAAATCCTCACCGCAACGACGCGCAAGCCCGGCGCGCGGCAAGTCGAGTACCTCGCCCAAGGTACGCAATCCCATCGAGGTGAGCAGGGAAACATCGGGTAGTCGCGCGAGAGAAAGTGGCACACGTCGCAGCGCGCGGCGCATGGCGTCGGCGCCCGCCACGCCAAACCCGTCGCGACAGGCGGCGAATACGCAGGCCGCGCGCGGCAAGGGCGCGAGCGCGATGCCGTGCGTGACGCCAAGCTCGATCAAGTAAGCACGCAGGCGCCGCTCGAACTCCGGCCACGGCCCGAACAGTCCGAGGCTGCCGCCGACTTCGAGCACCAGCGCATCGGCCGCGATCCAGGCCACCTCGCCGCTGTAGCGATAGGCCCAGGCGACGAGCACATCGCGCAGGCCTTGCGTGCGTTTGGGATCATCCGGCAAGGCGATGAGGTTGGGCAGCAGTGCACGTGCGGCGGCAAGGGCTTGTCCGGCGTGGACACCTGCTTTGCGCGCAGGTGCCGTGCAGGACTGGACGATGCGCCGCTGCGGCGGCCCGTCGATCAGCGCAATGGGTGAGTCGGGATCGGCGCCCGAGCGGCGGACGGCATCCAGTGCCAGGTCCGGCAGAAGTATCGCGGCCCAGAGCATGACGACTTCAGCATCGTGCGACGGACGACAACGGGACGGAACGTGCACGCGCATTGCCGCCGCGGCACTTGAGCACCTCGATGCCCCGGACGCCGGCACGCAGGCGCACGGCAGCGGGCGAAGTCGTCATTGCCATGCGTGCGGGCCGGAACACGACACCGATCGCGCGTCCGCCTTCGGCGGCCAGTTGCAGGCGGCGCAATTGCCGGTCACTGGCCTGCCGGGGCCAGCAGGCGACCAGCGCACAGGTGGAACTGCGCAAGGCTTGTTCGGCAGCCCACAGGGATTCATCGCCACAGTCCTGGATCGTGTGCATGCACGCCGGGTCGACACCCGCGCTCACGAAGGCGGGTGCGTAGGGAATGTAGGGCGGATTGACGAACACGATGCGGTGTTGCATGCGAGACACGCGCGCGATCAGCGGCAGCAGCAGGGTCAATTCATTGGTGCCATCGAACTCGTGCAGCACTTCGACCAGCGAGCCGACGGGCAGGCCCCCGCCGGGCAAGGCGTCATCGAGCAGCGCATGTCCGGTCGGCTCGACCGCAGGTTGCGCATGCCGTGGTCCCTGCCACACGCGCGGATCGCGCAATACATCGGAAAGGACGACGGCATTCATCACGGCACCCGGATCACGCCCACGTAGATGCCTTCGATGGCGAAGTCGTCGGCATGGACCTCGATGGGCTCGAAGTCCGGGTTCTCGGGCAACAGCACGATGCGGTTGCGGCTGCGCGCGAGGCGCTTGACCGTGATCTCGCCATCCAGGCGCGCGACCACGATCTGGCCGTTGCGCGCCTCGGGCGTGCGATGCACGGCGATGAGGTCGCGATCCAGGATCCCGGCATCGCGCATGCTGTGGCCGTGCACGCGCAAGAGGTAATCGGGCCTGGGGCGGAACAGGAATCGGTCGATGGCGATCTCGCGCTCCACGTGCGCATCCGCATCGATCGGCTGGCCGGCGGCCACGCGACCGATTAGCGGCAGCAGCAGTTCATCGTTGGCGGCGGGCAGTGAAGCTCGTTTACCTTGCCGGCACTGGTCGAGAAAGGTGCGCACCGTGGCGACGCGGCTTTGCGGGATGCGCAGATTCGTCGTCGGTTCGCCGTAGAGGCCAGTGCCGGGCTTGCGGCCGGCACCGGGACGACGGCCGCCGTGGCGGGGAAGGCGAGGCATGGTGCACCTTGATTACTGTTACGATAATCAAGTCTAGCACCCTTCGTCGCAGGGATTGCGACGGATGGGCGCGCAAGGGACTTTGGGGTGACGCGCCTGTGCCGGTCAGGACACCCCGCGGCCCTTCCCCTGCCAATACGGCTCACGCAGCTCACGCTTCAGCACCTTGCCCGCTCCGGTGACCGGCAGCGCGGCTACGAACTCGACGCTTCTCGGGCACTTGTAGCCGCCGATCAGGGTCTTGCAGTGCTCGCGAATCTCCTCGCCGGTGGCGTGCTGGCCCGCCTTCAGCACCACGACGGCGTGCACGCGCTCGCCCCATTGCGGGTCGGGCACGCCGATTACGGCGCATGCGGCCACCGCCGGGTGCTTCGCCACCGCCTGCTCGACCTCGATGGAATAGACGTTCTCGCCGCCGGAAATGATCATGTCCTTCACGCGGTCGACGACGTAGAGAAACCCCGCCTCGTCGATGCGGCCGCCGTCACCGGTGTGCATCCAGCCCACGTTCGGAGTGCGCTCCAGCGCCGCGGCCGTCTCCTCTGCCTTGCCCCAATAGCCGAGCATCCTGCCTGGACTGCGCACGATGATCTCGCCGATCTCGCCCCGCGGCACATCCTGGCCGTCCGGCGCCACGATGCGAACGCGGATCCCGGTGCACGGCACCCCGGCCGAGCGCAATCGCCCGGTCGCGCGGCCTTCGCTGGAATGCAGCGCCGGCGGCAGCACCGAGATCGTCGGCGCCAGCTCGGTCATGCCATAGACCTGCATGAATTGCGCCGCGGGCAGGAGCCCTTGTGCACGGTCGAGCAGGGCTTCGTTGATGGGCGATCCGCCATACGCCAGCATGCGCAAAGACGACAGGTCGAAGTCCGTGGCCTGCGGATGATCCACCACCATCTGGATCATGGTTGGCACGAGCACCATCGCCGTGATGCGCTCGCGTTGCAGCGCCTGAAGGGTGGCCAAGGGCGTGAAGCCCGGCAGTGCGACTTGCGTGCCGCCCACGATCCATTGCGCGTTCGTCAGGCAGAAATCTGCGATGTGGAACATCGGCGCGGCGTGCAGGGCAACGTCGCCCGCCCGTGCCATGCCTTCGTTGGCGAGAACGAGGGCGTTGTGCACGAATGCCTCGTGCGAGAGCATCACGCCTTTCGGATGCCCGGTGGTACCCCCGGTGTAGAACACTCCGGCCAGATCCCTGCCTCGACGGCCGGCGTCGGGAACCGGATCGTGGGCAGCGCTCAGCGCCTCGTAGGACAACATTCCCGCGGGTGTTGGCCGGTCACCGACGTGGATTAGCGTGGCGAGGCTGCGGCTTTTCTCCTTCAGCTCGGCCACCATGGCCACGAAGGCGTCGTCGAACAGCAGGACGCGGGTATCGCAATCGTCCAGCGAGTAGGCGATCTCGGATCCGCTCCATCGCGTGTTGATCGGATTGAACGCAGCGCCGGCCCATGGAATGGCCATGTACGCTTCGAGGTAGCGGTCGGTGTTCAGGGACAGGATCCCCACGCGATCGCCGATCGCCACTCCATTTGCACGAAGCGCGCTGGCCAGACGCGCTACGCGGTCGCGGTATTCGACAAACGTCCGCCGGCGACCGCCGCAGATCGTGGCGAGGCCGTCGGGCCGGGTTGCGACGGCGCGGTGCAAAGCTTGCGTTAGCTGCATGCGTCCTCCTGGCGCTACGCGACCTCAATGCGACGCTCGCGAACGGCCGCTTTCCGAACCCGATTCGGCGATCTTGCTAGCTCCATTCGGTCAGGCCTTCGACCGCGTACAAGCGCTTCCAGCTTGGCCGCGACTTCATCCGGCTCGCGTAGGCCGCCAGCGCATGCCACTGCGTCGCCGGCCTGGGCATGTTGCGCGACCAGCGCATCAGCATGATCAGCAGCAGGTCGGCTGCACTGGGCATGTCGCCCAGCAGATACGGGCCGTTCGCAGACAGGTGCGCTTCCAGGCGCTCCCAGGCGGCTTCGATCTTGCGTTGCGCAGCGAGCTTGATCACGTCCTGGGTTGCCGCATCCGCAGCGATGTCCTGTGGGTAGAACCACAAGCGGAACGCCGGTTGCAGCGTGTTCGCCAGGTGCAATATCCACTGGTTCCACGCCGCACGCGCGAGGGAATCGGCGGGCGACACCAGTTTCGCTTCGGGGTGGCGTTCGGCGATGGTCATCAATGCGGCGGCCGCCTCGTAGAACGGCTTGCCGTCGATGAGCAGGGTGGGCACGACGCCATTCGGATTGAGCTTGAGGTAGGCCGGATCGCGCTGCTGACCGGCAGCGAGATCGACCTTCTTCAGCTCATGCGGCGCATGCGTCTCGAGCAAGGCCAGATGCACGCACAGGCTGGCGGCGCCGGGACTGTAGTAGAGGGTATACATGGGGGCTCTCGTGGGGAGGGTTGCAATGTCGGATCGCAGGTCCGTCTGTGCGAGCGAATTCCGGAATCGGGATGAATGCGCGAGACAGGATACTGGCAACGGGCTTGCTTCGGGCAAACAGGCAGGGCGATGCGTTCGATTCGAGTCGACCGCAACGCGCGAATGATTCAGTCAATTTTTGCGCCCCAATTCCAGATGAAACCGGTGCAGGAACCGGTGCACCACCGGCGCGAAGATGATGCCGGCGATCGCGATCACGGCGAACCCGCAATACAGCGCATAGAAACCGGCGAACAGCTTGCCGCCGGTTGTGCGCACCGGGTCGACCGGGCCCATGCCGCCCAGCAGCATCGCGGCGTTCACGAACGAGTCGAGCCACGAGAAGTCTTCCAGCACATGGTAGCCAAGCATGCCGATGAACAGGGACACGGCGATGATGCCGGCGCCGGCTGCCGCACAGCGCATCAGGCGCCCGAAGAAGTTGCGGCGCGGAAGTAACGGGTCGGTACGGCGCTCGAACACAGGCAACTCCAAATGGGGCGTGTGTGGAATGACCCAACCAGTCTAACCTCGCGGCCAACCCGGTGCGATCGCGCGCAGGCTGGATCGCCGCGCTATCCTTCGAGTGCCGCTGCCGCGAGTGATCCGTGATGTGCTACTCCGCCGAAGTGCAGGAAGACTATCGCTGGTATATCCGCACCTTCGGGGCGAAAATCAGCATTGTGGATTTCGTGCACCTGTACACGGCCAGGCTCGCGGATCCGAAGATCCGCATCGCCAAGGCCATGGTCGCGGCCTTTGCCCAGCCCAAGACCGCAGATGAACGGGCCATCAAGGCTCTGATCGACGAGTACGACGCATCCCAGACCGCGAAGCTCGAACAGGAGCTGTTCAAGCAGAAGAAGCGACTTGCGGATGCCGAACGTGCGCTCAAGACCAGGGCGACCAAAAAGGCCCAGGACGACCAGCGCATCGCCACGAACAAGATCACGTGGGCCCGCGGCAAGCTCGATGACCTGCGCCGCACGTCGTTGAAGGACAAGGACTCGCGCATCTTTCCCGGCTGGTACGCTCCGGTCATGGTCATGGAAGGTGGCGAAAGGGTCCTCAAGCCCATGCGCTACCAGTGCCGGCCCCAAGGCAAGCCGGCCTTCTACGACACGAAGTATCCCGGCACCTACAACGCTCGCCGCGACAACCTGGAAGGCTTCTGGAAAAGCCAGTTCGGCCACACCCACGGCATCATGGTCGTGAACGCGTTCTACGAGAACGTGAGCCGGCACAAGGTCGAGCAGCGCGAACTGGCGCCCGGCGAGAAGGAGGAGAACGTCGTCCTCGAATTCAAGCCGCGTCCCAGGCAGGACATGCTGGTCGCCTGCCTGTGGTCGCATTGGAAGGGCAAGGTCGGCGAACCGGATCTGCTGTCCTTCGCCGCGATTACCGACGAGCCGCCGGCCGAGATCGCCGCGGCCGGCCACGATCGCTGCATCATCCCGATCAAGCCCGAGAACGCGGATGCGTGGCTCAAGCCGCAGGCATCAGATCTCGCAGCAATGAACGCGATCCTCGACGATCGGCAGCGGCCGTACTACGAGCATCGCATGGCGGCGTGAGCGCGCGCCCGTCGCAGACGCTGAGACTGCCCGCTGTTTCCATTGTCTTGCCGCGATGCGCGGCAAACCGGGGGCCCCATCATGAGCGTTTCCGACCTGAAGTTGCGCCTGCTCAATCGTCTTCGCGCCGCCGGCAAACCGGCGATCTCCATCGGCATTGATCTTGGCACCACCAAGAGCTGCCTCGCCTATGCAAGGTACGACCCGGGTGCCAATACGCTCGAGTGCGCCTGTGTCGCCTTCGCCCAACCCGACGGTTCGCGCAGCGTGGCCTTTCCTTCAGCCATCGCGCAGCAAGGCGGTCAGCGCGTGTTCGGTGCGCAGGCCCTGGCCCTGCGCAAGATGCGCGGCATGCGCCCGGAGCGCGATTTGTTCTACGAGACCAAGAACCTCATGGGCTTGCGCTATACCTTCAAGGATTCACCAGCGGACATGCGCGATCCCACCGATGTCGCGGCGGCACTGGTCGGGCACATGCGCGTGCAGGCGCGCGAGCGCGTGCCGCAGCCGGTCAATGCGCCGGTGGTGGTCACGGTGCCGGCGGCGTTTCACGGCGCGCAACGCCTGGCCACGATGCAGGCGATCGAGCGCGCCTTTGAGTTGCCCGGTGGCGCTGGCAAAGTGCGCTTGCTGGACGAACCCTACGCCGCCTTCGTGGACTTGAAATACCGCGAACCCGAGCGTGCCGATGCATTGCTGCACGAAGGCGCCAACATCCTCGTGTTCGATTTCGGCGGCGGCACGTGCGACGTGGCGATCTTCCGCATCGATGCCGCGCGCGGTGGCACCCTGGGCGCGCGCCTGATCGGGACCAGCCGCTACCATCGCCTCGGTGGCGGCGACATCGATCGCGCCATCGTGCACGATGTGCTGATTCCGCAACTGCTCGCCCAGCACGGCATGCAAGGCTGGGATGTATCGTGGGAAACCAAATCGCGCGAACTGGAACGCCAACTGCTCGATCCTGCCGAGCGCCTGAAAATCGCACTGAGCACGAAGCTTGCCGAGTACGACACTGCCGGATTGGCTGTGGCAGATGACCTTTCGTGCAGCAGCATCGACAGGGAAATCGATTGCGATGGCAAGCGCCTGACGTTCAAGCGCCCTACTCTGGATGCGGCGGCGTTCAACAAGCTGCTCGTGTCGTTCCTCGATCCCGAACCCGTGCCCGAGGCCGGCGACGAGTTCGTCTTGCGCAACTCCATGTTTGCGCCGATCCTGCAGGCCCTGGTGCGCGCCCGCATCGAACGCGATGACATCCATGGCGTGCTGTTGTGCGGATCGAGCAGCCTGCTCGCGCCCGTACGCAAGGCACTGGCCAAGTTCCTGCCGAAAGCCGAACACGTTCTGCTCGGCGGACCTGAAGACCTGCAATCGGCTGTGGCGCGCGGTGCCGCGATCCAGGCCTTGAGCCTGCAGATCCTGGGCGAGCCGGTCGTGGCGCCCGTATCCAGCTCCGATGTATCGCTCAAGCTCGCTGAAGGCGAGGCTGTGCTTTGCCGCGCCGGCGACGCGGTGCCGCAACACGCGCCGGCGCCCATCCTGCTGCGCCCGCCGCGCAAATGCTGCCACGGCGGCCTGGACATCGCGGTCGAAGTCCTCAGCGACGGCAAGCGTTCGGCGGGACGCTCGCTGTGGTATTTGCCGGCACCGGTCGATCCGGGCGAGCCCTTGGAACTGACGTGGCGAATGGACGAGAACCAGTGCGTGGAACTGCGCCTTGCGCGACCCAACGATCCGAATACGGAACGTTTCGTCAAGTGCTTCGATGCGCCGATCATGCATCGCGACATGAGCCAGTTCGTGCGCTGCCGCCTGCTCGAGCGCGAAGAGCGCATCCGCAACGACCAGATCCCGCGCGCCGAACTCGGTACCGCCTACGAGGAACACGCCAAGGATTGCGCCGCCCTCGGCGAATACCAGAAGGCGCTGCACTTTGTGAGCCTGGCCATGCAGGAGCAAGGCGAGCAACGCGGCCTGCTCAACCTGCGCGGCATCTATCGCGAGCGCATCGGCAACCTCGATGGCGCGCGCGACAGCTACGAGCGCGCCGGCGACTGGTCGACCACGCAGTTCAACCTCGCCCTGTTGCACCACAAGTCCGGCCGCCAGGATCAGGCCATGGAGAAGATCGAACTGGCCCTGCAAACCAATTCGAGCCGACCGTATCACGTGTTGCGCGGCGATATCCTGGACAAGCTCGGCCGGCGCGACGAGGCCAAGCTCGAATGGCGCGATGCGATCGACGGCAAGCTCGATCTGGATGCACAGGACGACTTTGCACTGGGCTGGATGGAGTCGGCGGCGCGGCGCCTGGACGAGTCCGCGCTGCTCAAGCGCATCCAGGAGCGGCGGCGCAAGATCGACGTCGGCGTGGTCCGGGTTCCGCAACAAGGCGAACTACCCGCGCGCTACGAGGCGCGCGACGCCAAGCCCAAGGACATGGCCGCATGACCGACATCCGCAACGGCAAGTTCGCCTGTCGCTGCACCCAGCGCTGGCGATCCGCATGCAAGCGCATTTCTCATCGAATGCGGCCTCGTGATTCGGATTACGCCGCAAACGCCGCGATGCATTCGAGCATCGTGTTGTCGTGGATGTCCAAAACCTTGCGCAGCGGATTCTGGTAACCGCCGGCGAGGTTCCAGGCGATCGGCAGGTTCATTGACTTGCATTGCGTGAACACGAGCCGATCGCGCTCGCGCAGTTGCGCGGTCGTGAGCCAGCCGCCGAGCGGATCGTTGACATGCGGATCGGCGCCGGCCTGGTACAGCAGCACGTCGCAGCCGGCAAGGCGCTGCACGATGGCGGGAATGGCTGCGAGGAAACCTTTGGCCTGGTCCACCCGTTCCCAATCGGCGGCGGCGGAATAGTGTTCGATCCAGTCGAGTTCGAGTTCTCTCTTGATGTCCGTGGTGCCGTTGCCGTAGTGCTGGTCGAAATCCAGGATGCCCACGCGCCGCGCGAGCTTGTCCCGGTGCAGCACTTGCGCGGAGATGACGAGTCCGTTGAACGTGCAATAGCCGCCGCCGTGGTCGTAGCAGGCGTGATGGAACCCCGATACCGGCGCGACCGCGACGCCTTCCGCCAACGCCGCGCGCGCGGCTTCGATCATGGCGCCGATCGTGTAGGGCAGTGCCGCGGCGACTTCCGGCAGCCGGTTGCCGAATCCGTTCTCCCGGCGCAGGGCCAGCACGCCTTCGACGTAGGGCCGAAAGTGTGCGAGCGCGATCTCATCCACCGTCGCCGCGCGCGGCTCACGGTATTCGAGCACCGGAAAGCGCCGCCGCCACGAAGCGGCCACCTCGCGCGGCTTGCGCGCGCTCGGCGAAAACGACTGCGCGTCGGCGACCATCTTGTCGGTGTAGAAGACGGTTATCACGCCTGCATCACTTGCCGAAAAAGAACAGCCAGTCGTCGATGTTCAGGCGCAGCGGCACGTCGGGATTGGCACTCAAGGCCTGCTCCCAGCCGTGGTACTCGACCCGCCTTTCCGTGTGCCACGACAGTTTCGACTGGCATTCATGCAGATCGGCGCGCAAATCGTCGCGCACCGTCACGCGTGCCGCGCCGTCCCAATCGCGGGTCTTGGGATTGTCGTGGAAGCCGATGACGATCTTCTCGTCGATCTCGATGCCTTCGGCGCGGATTTTCGCGATGGTCTCCTTGCGCTTGGCTTTCCACCAGGCAAAGCGTTCGTCGTGATATTGCCTCTTCGCCGTGGCCGCCTCCGCGAGCTTGCCCGCCGCGTACTCCAATTCCCATTCGGTCCTGCGCATGACACACCCCGTTTGTGAACGGGCGCGATTCGCCCGAAACCACGGTGGCACGAGGGTGTCGCAGGGAATGCGACCGGATCCGCGCAGTTCTGATTCGCCGGACCCCAACGGGGCTGGCAGCAGTTCGATTTCAGTTTGCCGATCGAAATTCTTCGAACCGCAGCGCGAGGCGATTGCGGTCTGGCAAGTCCTGCTGGCGCACGGGAAGCCGCAACGAACGATCATGCAGTTGCTTTAGTGCTTCGAGCATCGGTCCATCGGATTGTTCCATCAGGCGCGGGGACACATGCAGCCGGAAATCCGGATCGATCCCGATCAGGTGCGCGTCGAACGCGGCGTGGTGGATCTTGGACAACGGGATGCCGTTCGGAACGATGGGCTGGCCGAGGACTTCGTGCTTGTCGCTGACAATGTGTGCGGCGTCGAGCAGCATGGGTTCAGGCAGCCCGGACAGGGCGCAGCGTTCGCCGTATGCGGTCAGCACGGCCTGCCGGAAAGTGGCTTGATGCAGTCGTTGCTTGACAATATTCAGCGCATATCGCCTTGCTGGCTGCGTATCCGCGAAGGCCATTCCAGTCGCCGTCGCAGACTCTGCGAACCCAACAGATGCCTTGAGGCCGGATCGATCCCACCGTGCAATGAACGCGGGAACTTGCGCGACAAAGCGACCGGGTGCGACGCCAATGAAGTAGATGATTGGAATCCGTTGCTCGCAAGCTGCTTTCAGCCATCGGTTGTCAGCCGCATCAGGATTGGTACCCATGAAGGCATAGTCGACCAAATCTTGGCTTTGGTAAATTTGTCGATGGACCTGCCGCTGATCGTCATACCAGACTTTCGCGCCGGGCCTTGGAAATACGGTCCGGATGGAGAGCAGATTCTGCATCTGCTTCGGCTTGAAGATTCCGCGCTGAGGATTGACCAGAGGAATGCGGACTCCTTCGAAAGTGAATCCTTCTGCAAGGTGGCGCGACGACAGATAATCATGAGTGGCGTTTAGCCGGTGCACATGCTCGAACGCTGCGCATCGCATGCGATAGTCGAGTTCGCCTTCCATCCGACCGATCCCTATCCACACTTTGCGCACGCGCGAGATCAGCCAGGATGAAACAAAATCGCGATCGGGTAAAGCACTCGGCTGCGAAGGTCGCCTTGTCCTTGTCTTTAGTCCACGAATTTTTTGCGCGCGACAAGGCGCCGACCCGAGACGGAAATGAAAAAGCCCGCAATCAGGCGGGCTTTTTCGTCTGCAAATCGGCGATTTGCAAGGAATTCGTGGTGGCTAGAGGCGGGATCGAACCGCCGACCTCAGCATTATGAGTGCCGCGCTCTAACCGTCTGAGCTACCTAGCCACGGGGTCGAAACCGTGCCGCATAGTTTAGCGGCGCCGGGGCGGCGGGTAAATGGCGCTGTTGCCGGGCGTGGCGCGGCGTGGAAGAATCCGGCCATGCATTTTGGAGTTTGCGCGTGATCGATCCGGATGGCTATCGCCCGAATGTCGGCATCATCCTGGTGCGCGACGACGGCTCGGTGTTCTGGGCGCGGCGTGCGTACCGGGACGGCTGGCAGTTTCCGCAGGGCGGCATGAACACGGACGAGACGCCGCTGGAGGCCATGTACCGCGAGCTGGAGGAGGAAACCGGCCTGCGTCCCGAGCACGTGGAAGTGCTCGGCGCGACGCCCGGCTGGTTGCGCTATCGCCTGCCGCACAAATACCTGCGCCGCAACGAAAAGCCGCGTTGCATCGGCCAGAAACAGGTGTGGTTCCTGTTGCGCTTCGTGGGCGAGGAATCACATGTGCGCCTGGATGCCACCGATTCGCCGGAGTTCGACCTGTGGCGCTGGGTGGATTTCTGGTATCCGCTCGAGCACGTCGTCGACTTCAAGCGTGATGTCTACGAACGCGCGTTGCGGCACCTGGCGCCGCTGGCCGAAAGCCTTTGCCACGCCTCGCTGCTGCGCATGGGCGTCGCCGTCGATGTCGGAACGAACGCTGGCTGAGGCGAACGCGTCCGCGTGCGGCAAACCCGGTCAGGCGTTTTCGCCGCGCAGCAGCACGTCGAGCTCGCTGCGCACGCGCACGAACGTGCGTCCGAGTTCCGCCACCAGGGTTGGCGCGGTGTTGCCCAGATCGCCGGTGCGCGCACCGTGTTCGATGCGTTTGGCCAGTTCCGACAGGCCCAAGGCGCCGAGGTTGGCACTGGTGGACTTGAGCGAATGCGCGGGTGCGATCAGGCCCTGGTTGTCGTTGCCGGCGGCAGCCTGCTCCAGCAGCGCAATCGACTTGGGCGTGTCTTCCAGGTACACGCGCACCAGATCCATGAATTCGTCGCCCATCACCTCGAGCAGGTCGCGCACCACGTCCGCGTCGAGCACGCTGCCTTGCGGCGCCATGGCGGGAACGGCCGGTGTTGCCGGAGCGAATGCGGGCCGGGGCGCGGGTGCGGGCGCGGACAGCGGCGCCTTCGCCGGCGCGGATGCGGGCGCGCGCGACGTCGCGCCCGCAGGGATCCAGCGCCGCAAGGTCTGTTCGAGCAGGGCGCGGTTGAGCGGCTTGGACAGATAATCGTCCATGCCGGCGCGCAGGCATTTCTCGCGGTCGCCGGCCATCGCGTTGGCGGTCATCGCGATTACCGGCATGTGCTTGCCGGCTTTCGCGGTTTCGTTCTGGCGCAGGATGCGCACGGCCGTATAGCCGTCCATCACCGGCATCTGGCAGTCGAGCAGGACGACGTCGAAGGCATCGCGTTCGAGTTGTTCGAGCGCCTCCTTGCCGTTTTCGGCGAGCGCGAAGCTGACCCCGAGCAGGGTGAGCAGGCGCTGCGCGACCTGGCGGTTGACCGGGTTGTCCTCGACCAGCAGCGCATGCCCGGCCAGCGCTTGCGGGGTGGCGGGCGCGGCCTCGATCTGCACCAGCGGCGGCGCTTCCGCGCGCACCGCCGTGAACTTTTCCGCCGCCTCGCTGGCGCCGAGCAGCTTGAGCAGGGCGGCGCGCTGCTCGCCTTCGCCGGCCTCGCGCGCGACGGTTCCGGCGCGCGCGTCCTCGTTCCATTCCGCAGGCGCCGCGTCGGCGCCGGTCAGCAGGGCGCAGTGCAGGTGGTTCAGCGCCGGGTCGCGGGCGACGTTGCGCAGCAATCCCGTCGCCGCGGCGGCCGGAATCGCGGCGCTGTCGACGATGAGCAGGTCGTAGGCCCAAGAATCGCCCATGCTCGCCGCCGAGCGCAGCTTGCCGAGCGCGTCGGGCGCCGCCGCGGTTTGCTGGAAGGTGACGCCCCAGGCGGCGAACTGGCTGGTCAGGCGCCGCATCAGCGTGGCGTCGGTGCACAGCAACAGCGCGCGCGCGCCGTGCAGGTCGCGGCGCGCGCCGGCGACGTCGCCGAGCGCCTTGGCCAGCGGCACGCTGAACCAGAACATCGAACCCTTGCCGGGTTCCGAACGCACGCCGATCCTGCCCTGCATCAAGTCGACGATGCGCTTGCAGATGACCAGGCCCAGGCCGGTACCGCCGTGCATGCGCGTGGTCGAGGCATCGGCTTGCGAAAACGGCTGGAACAGTTTCGCCGCCGCATCCGGCGCGATGCCCACGCCCGTGTCCTTGACCGCGAACAGCACCTCGTAGTGCGTGCGCGTCTCGCCGCGCTTGCTCAGGTGGATCATCACCGTGCCGCGTGCGGTGAACTTGATCGCGTTGCTGACCAGGTTCGTGAGCACCTGGCGCAGGCGCGTGGGATCGCCGCGCACCGCCAGGCGCACACCGGGCTCGATCGCCACGTTGAACGTCAGGCCTTTGGCCTCGGCGGATTTCTCGAGCAGGCGATGCACGGTGTCGAGCAACTCGCGCAGGTTCAGGCCGACGCATTCGAGCTCGAGCTTGTTCGCCTCGATCTTGGAGTAGTCCAGGATGTCGTCGACGATGCGCAGCAGTTCGCGCGCCGATTTGTACGCGGTCTGCAGGTAGTCGCGCTGGTCCGGGCCGAGCGGGGTCGAGAGCAGGATGTCGAGCAGCGGAATGATGCCGTTGAGCGGAGTGCGGATCTCGTGGCTCATCGTGGCCAGGAATTCGCTCTTGGCCATCATCGCGGCTTCCGCCGCCTGCTTGGCCTGCAGCAGTTCGCCCTGCACGCTGCGCAGCTTCTCGAGTTCCGCGCGCAGATCCGCATCGGCTGGCGGTGCGGCAACGACGGCAGACTTCACGACGAACGCCGGTTGCGGCGCGGGCGCGGCCGGGATCGGCGCATCGGCCTGCGCGTACAAGTGCCAGCCGAGCCAGCCGCCGAGCACGGCGACCAGCAATGCCGGCGCGATCCACAACGCCTGCAGCGGCGGCAACACGAACGGCGCGCCGAGCGCCACGCCGACGACGATCGTCAGGCACGCGCGCACCACCCACGGCGCCAGCGGCCGCAGGCGCTGCAGCAAGGTGCTTTCGCCGCGGTCAGGCGCTGGCGGCATGGAAGTCGAAGCTCAGGTCCTGGCCGGCCTGCTGGACGAAATCGCCCTGCAGGTAGTCCACGCCCGTGGTCCACAGCAAGGACGCCGTCTGCGCGTCTTCGATCAGCGGCGCGATCACGCGGCGGCCGCCATCGTGCGCGCGGACCACGATCTGGCGCAATTCCTCGCGCAGGGCCGCATCGCGCAGGGCGGTGCCGCTGTAGCGTTGCGCGAGCTTGAGGTAATTCGCGGGCAGGTGCTGCAGCAACTGCAACGAGGCGGGATTCGCGTCGAAGGCGGACAGGGACACGCCCACGTCCAGCGCACGCAGCGCAGTCGCGAAGGCAGTCGTCTCGCGCACGTGCGCGATGACGTCGGGCAGGCGGAACTCCAGCACCAGTTGCGCGCCGGGCAGGCGCCGCGTCTCGAGCATTTGTCCGATCCACGCCGCGCGTTGCGGATCGCGCGCGGCCTCGATCGACTGGCCGGCGAACAGGGTGACCGGGCGGCGCTGGCGCGCGCGCTCGGCGATCACCAGCAGGCAGCGCGAGGTCACCCAGCGATCGATGTCGGCGGCCAGTCCCGCGCGCTCGGCCACGGGCAGGATTTCGGCCGCCGTGTGCAGCTTGCCGCCGTCGCCGCGCAGGCGCAGCAGGGCCTGGAACTGCTCGCCATCGCCGCCCTGCAGCGCGACCATGGGCTGGAACAGCAGCTGGAAATCCTCGGCCTTGAGCGCCGCGCGGATCAACTCCACGAGCGGCTCGCCGGCGGCGGCGGGCGCCTTCGTCGCCTGATAGATGCCGACGTGGCTGCGATCCTGCGTCCGCGCTTCCACCAGCGCGCGTTCAGCCGCATTGAGCATGGCACCGGCATCGCCGAGCCCGGCGCCGAAGGCGCAGATGCCGAAGCTCAGGCTCACCGCGAGCGACTTGCCTTCGTGCTCGAAGACCTCGCGCGCGGTGCGATCGCGCAGGTCGGTCGCGAGTTTCGCGAGCGCGTCCGCGCGGCCCCGGCACAGCAGTAGATAGCTGGTATCGCCATAGCGCGCGGCAATATCGTCGCGCCCGATGTGCGCGGCGACGAAGGCGCCGACCTGGTTGAACAAGGCTTCGAAACTGGTCAGGCCGACGCGTTCGCGGATGCGCCCGGCGCCGTCGAGCTCGACGTAGATCAGGCCGCCATCGGCCTCGTCCGCGGCCAGCATGGCCGTGAGCTGGTCCAGCACGTGAGCGCGCTGGTACAGGCCGGTGACGGCATCGCGCGGATTGCTCGTGTGCGCGCGCCGGCCGAGCGCGCGCGCGCGGCGCACGCGGTTGGTCACGGCCGAGATCAGGTGCTT
>JAFEFP010000150.1 GCA_018240545.1 Pseudomonadota bacterium
GACTCCGCAGAAACGTCCGGCAAGCTGAAATTTCCGTTGGCGTCGGTCTGAACGATGTGGCGCACGACGCAGCCTTCCGAATCGCGCTCCCAGCCGCTTGCGCTGATGTGCCACGATGCAATTACGGTCGCATCGGCGATGCCGGCCCCAGTGGCCGCGTCGACGACCGTTCCGCGCTTGGCGGAGAGCATTTCGGAGCGACCAACTTTCCCGGTCGCGTACTCGGACGAGACCGAGGGCGACGCCCATGCGCCGTGAATCGCCAACAGTCCGATGAGCGATGCCATGAGTGATCGCATTTCACATCTCCGAAATCCGCCACACCCCATCGCCGCTTTGCGTCATCCGCAGCGGGAAGCCTGCGCGAGTCTGGTTGGCCGCGTTGTCCTGCACGAGCAGAAGGTCGGCGAAATCCGGCGAGAGAATGCCGTTCACGACGACGCCAAGTTGCGAAGCCGCCGTAGGCATGCTGGAGCCGAGCGCATTGAAGAAATTGAGCCATGTCGTGCGTTCGACGGGCTGGAACACGTTGGACGCACCAGTGGCATCCTGCGCATTCAGTCTGTTTTTGAGATACCCGTATACGTCGCACAGCATGCTGCGTTGAATGCCGATGTCCTGCACCAACACGGCGCGCTGGATTGTGTAGACGTTGCTATTCGAGTCGGTGAACCGGAATTTTGCCAAATACAGACCCGGCATTGCATAGGCATAGCTCGTCGGTGCGCTAGCGAGCGTGCCGTTGTAGTCGTTGCTGCCGATGCCGCGAAAGTCGATGGCAAGATTGCTGATCGTGGCGTTGCCGGCAAGCGTGCCGATCAGATAATTAAAATTCTCCGCGAATGGCGCAAAGCCGAGTGTGCGGTTAACTGCGACCGCGATCGGAGTCGTCGCCCCACTTCGGGTGATCGAGCCGGAGGTTGTGGCAGTGGTGCCGGGCAGGATCGTCGCTGTCACATTCAGGGCATTCGAGCCGGAAGTCAGCGGCACATTCGGTATCACGAACATCCCGTTTGCGGTGAAGCCGGCCACTCCATTGATGGCAATTCCGGTGTTGACCGGGCCGGTAAAAGTTCCGGTGACGTCTACCATCGCATCACTGGTAGTGCCGGACGTGGCAAGGGTTACGTTAAGCGTGGCTGAGCCGGTGATGTCCTGAGTAAGGCCCGCCGACATTGACCCGCCGGGAAGCTGCGAAGTAGGCACAAAGCTCGACACCTCGAAGCCGTTGTTGAATATGTCGTCGATGCCGCAGAATTCTTGCGAGTGGCCTGTGCGACCAGCGGCAGACGCGCAAGCTGCGACGATGACTAAACTCCAGCGACGCAAACGATGATAGTGCATGAACACTCTCTCCGCGGTCATGGTTCAATTTCACTCTACCACGCGATGTCAGCCCCACGACATCGCTCTGATGCTGGGCCAGCGACCGAATCAGCGGATCGAGCACCCACATTCAAGGTTCGTTTGCCACAACGTAATCCGTTTTGTTGCAAGCACGAAGGCATCAGCGTAACAACATCATAATCCTTTTTTGCGCGATATGTCAAAAAGGTGTAAGATTTAGCAAAACACAGCCAAATCCGGATACCCCAAAGAAGTAACCCGGCCGGCCGCAGGACGGACGGAAGCCTTGCTTGCAACGACGCGAGCGGAAAACCGCAGGATGCGCACGGAAGCTTAGCTTTTGAAACCGATATACTCGCAACCGTGAAGACTCCGAGAGCTGTCATGCGTCGAATCCATTTCATCTTGTTGCTGGCGCTCGGCGCCATGCTTTCCGCCTGCGGCAACAAGGGCCCGCTGGTCTTGCCCGACCAGAATCCGCAAACCCGGCCGCAACAGCCCGCGACGACACCCGCACCGTCGCCGGACTCCGACACGCAGTGAAACTGCGCTTCACCAAGATGCACGGCATCGGCAACGATTTCGTCGTCATCGATTGCCGCGCACAGCCGCTGGCGTTGAGCGCGGCGCAAATCGCGCGCCTCGGCGACCGCCATTTCGGTATCGGCTTCGACCAGTTGCTCACGATCGAGAAGCCGACGGACGCGGCTTGCGCATTCGGGTACGGCATCTGGAACTCCGATGGCACGAAGGCGGGGCAGTGCGGCAATGGCGTGCGCTGCGTCGCCGCGTGGCTGCGTCGCGCGGGGGCATTGGGTGCGGGCACGACGCGCTTGCACAGTCCGTCGGGCCCGGTCACGGTGGAATTGCTCGACGACGGCGACGTGCGCGTGGACATGGGCGTGCCGCGCTTTGCGCCGGTCGATGTGCCGCTGGATTTGCCTGCCGCCGATCCGTATCGGCTGCGCGTCGCGGATTCCGACATCGAATTCGGCGCGGTGTCGATGGGCAATCCGCATGCGCTGGTCGAGGTGGCGAACGTCGCGACTGCGCCGCTGGACTCGCTGGGCGCCGCGCTGTCCACGCATGCCTGCTTTCCCGAAGCTTGCAACGTCGGTTTCGCGCAGATCGTCGACCGGGCGCGGATTCGCCTGCGCGTGTGGGAGCGCGGCGCCGGTGCGACGCTCGCCTGCGGCAGCGGCGCGTGCGCGGCGGTTGCAGTCCTGCGCCGGCGTGGCAAACTCGACCCTGGCGTCGCCGTGGAACTGCCGGGCGGAACCCTGCAAATCCAGTGGCAAGGTGAGGGCGCACCGGTGTGGATGCGCTGCCCGGCGCAATTCGTGTTCGAAGGAGACATCGAGGCATGAGCGAGACAACGGCCAGGGACGCACTCACTCCGACGGAAGTGGCGAGCTTCCTGCGTCGCCATCCGGAATTCCTGAGCGAGTATCCCGACATCGCGCTGACGCTCGCCATGCCGCGCGACCAGGGTGCATCGACATCGCTGGCGCATTACCAGCTCGACGTGCTGCGCGAGCAGAAGCGCGACTTGAACCGGCGCCTGCACGAGCTGATCGGCATCGCGCAGGAAAACGAGCAGCTCATGATCCGCACGCATACGCTGGCGATGGCGCTGTTGCGCGAAAAAAATCTCGGCGATTGCGTGCGCCGCGTCGCCGCGACGCTGACCGAGGGTTTCAACACCGAGCGAATCCGTCTTGTCCTGTTCCGCGCGGCCAGCGATGACTTGCCCGCCGCGGACTGGTTGCTGCTCGCGCCGGGCGGCGCGGCCGAGCTGCCCGCATTTGCGGAATTCCTCAAGCGCGGCGAACCCTTGTGCGGGCGCCTGCAACCGGAAAAAATCGCGTACTTGTTCGGCGCGGAAAAAGACGCCGTGCAATCGTCCGTGCTGATGCCGGTCGGCCATGACGGCATGCTCGCAGGCATGTTGGCGATGGGCAGCGGCGATGCGCATCGCTTTCATCCCGGCATGGGTACGCTGTTCCTGAAATTGATCGCCGAGACGATAGCCGCGGCGATCGCACGATATTCCTGAACTCGATGACCCACGCTCCGCTCGCGCAGGCAATCGAAGGCTTCGCGGCCTACCTGCGCAACGAACGGCGCTATTCGCCGGCCACACTCGCCAACTACACGCGCTCGCTGCGGCAGTTGCGCGAATTTCTCGAAGCGCAGGACGTGACGCGCTGGCGCGAGGTGCGCGGCGAACAGATCCAGGCGTACATCGCCAAGACGCACCGCGCCGGTTTGTCGCCCGGCTCCTTGCGCGACATGCTCTCGGCCTATCGCAGTTTTTATCGCTGGCTGGCGCGCGAAGGCCAGGCGTCGTCGAATCCGGCCATCGGCGTGCGCTCGCCCAAGGCGCCGCGCAAGCTGCCGCAGGTGCTTGACGTGGACGAGGTCGGCGCGCTGCTGGATTTCCCGGTGGATGATCCCGAAGCCGTGCGCGATCGCGCGCTTTTCGAACTTTTATACTCGTCCGGATTGCGCGTGTCCGAGCTGACTTCCGTGCGCTGGCGCGACCTGGACATGGCCGAAGGCATGATCCGCGTCACCGGCAAGGGCCGCAAGACGCGCATCGTTCCGGTCGGCGGCAAAGCCATCGCCGCCCTGCAGGCACTGCGCGAGCAGGATCGTCCGGGTGCCGACGATCCGCTCGTGCACGGGCGCCTCGGCAAGCCACTGACGCCCGGCGCGGTGCGTGCGCGGCTCAAGCGCCGGG
>JAFEFP010000151.1 GCA_018240545.1 Pseudomonadota bacterium
TGGACCTCGCGCAAGGGCATGGAGTACGCGTGGTTCAACAACGTCGAGACCAAGCCCGGCATCGGTTATCCGAAGGACTGGGAAAACCAGGAGCGCTGGAAGGGCGGCTGGGAACGCAAGGCCAACGGCAAGCTCGTGCCCAGGCAGGGCGGGCGCTTCGCCGTGCTCGCGCGCATATTCGCGAACCCGAACCTGCCCGAGATCGACGACTACTACGAGCCGTTCACCTTCGACTACGAGAACCTGCAGACCGCGCCGGAACTGCCGACCGCGCCGGTGGCGCGGCCGATCTCGCTGATCTCCGGCCGCACCATGGAAAAAGTGGTGTGGGGCCCGAACTGGGAGGAAATCCTCGGCGGCGAATTCGACAAGCGCAGCAAGGACTACAACTTCGAGGCCGTGCAGAAGGACATCTACGGCCAGTTCGAAAACACGTTCATGATGTACCTGCCGCGCCTGTGCGAGCACTGCCTGAACCCGACCTGCGTGGCCTCGTGCCCGTCCGGCTCGATCTACAAGCGCGAGGAAGACGGCATCGTGCTGATCGACCAGGACAAGTGCCGCGGCTGGCGCATGTGCGTGTCGGGCTGCCCGTACAAGAAGATCTACTACAACTGGGTTTCGGGCAAGGCCGAGAAGTGCACGTTTTGCTATCCGCGCATCGAGGTGGGCCTGCCGACGGTGTGCTCGGAAACCTGCGTCGGCCGCATTCGTTACCTCGGCGTGCTGCTGTACGATGCCGATCGCATCGCCGACGCGGCCGCGACCGAGGATCCGGGCGACCTGTACCAGGCGCAACTCGACATCTTCCTCGACCCGGGCGATCCGCAGATCCAGCGCCAGGCGCTTGCCGACGGCGTGCCGGCGGCGTGGATCGAATCCGCGCAGAAATCGCCGGCCTACAAGATGGCGGTGGAATGGAAAATCGCCTTCCCGCTGCATCCGGAATACCGCACCTTGCCGATGGTGTGGTACGTGCCGCCGCTGTCGCCCATTACCGCGCATGCCAACGCCGGCGCGATCGAGGCGGCCGCCAACGGCCTGCCGGACGTCAACTCCCTGCGCATCCCGGTGCGCTACCTCGCCAACCTGCTCACCGCCGGCAACGAGCCCCCGATCGTCAGCGCGCTGGAACGCATGCTGGCCATGCGCGCCTGGTTCCGCGGCATGCAACTGGGCGAAGCGCCCGATCCGAACTTGCTGTCGAGCGTCGGCCTGGATGCGGAAACCGCCCAGGACATGCACCGTTACCTTGCCATCGCCAATTACGAAGACCGCTTCGTGATCCCCACCTCGCATCGCGAGGAGGCCGAGAATGCCTACCAGTTGCGCGGCGGTTGCGGTTTCACGTTCGGCAACGGCTGCGACGGCATCGATGCCAAGGCGGGCCTGTTCGGTGGCAAGATGGGCCGGCGCCGCGTGATTCCGATCCGCGAGCTCGACGATGCGGATTGAGCGCCGATGACCGACTCGTCCTGCCTGCTGCTGCGCGCCCTGTCCGCGCTGCTCGCCTACCCGGATGCGCCGCTGCGCGCGGCGCTGCCCGAGGTCGCCGACGCGATCCGCGCCGATCGCGAACTCGACGCATCGCTGCGCGCGGATCTGCTTGCGCTCGCGGACGAAATCGCAACGAGCGACGTACTCGAGGCCGAAGGCCGTTACGTGGATCTGTTCGACCGCGGCCGGCGCACCTGCCTGAACTTGTTCGAGCACGTGCACGGCGATGGCCGCGAGCGCGGTTCGGCGATGCTGGAGCTGCGCCAGCGCTACCTCGACGCGGGTCTGGAACCGGTGGCCGACGAGTTGCCCGATCACCTGCCGCTGCTGCTCGAATACCTGAGCTGTATCGACGCGGCGCGGCGGCGCGAGACCATTGGCGAGGTCGCGCACATCCTGCGCGCGCTCGGCAATGCCTTGCTCAAGCGCGACAGCCGCTATGCCGCGGTGCTCGCCGCGGTACTCGCGCTCGGCGGCGAAAAGGGCCTGGATGCGCGCGCGCCGGTACCGCCGGAAGAGGATGTCGATGCAAGCTGGGAAGAAAAGCCGGCATTCGCACCACCCGACCTGCAACCGGCCGTCGCTCCCGAACATTCCACGACCTGAATCTATTGGAGACGCCACCATGACTTTGCCCGGCGCATGGAACAGCTTCCTGTTCGGCATCTACCCTTACCTCTGCCTTGCGATATTGCTGCTCGGCAGCCTGATCCGCTTCGACCGCGAACCGTACTCGTGGAAGAGCGATTCCTCGCAGACCCTGCGCAACGGCCAGCTCAAGCTCGGCTCGAACCTGTTCCACTACGGCGTGATCGTGGTGGTGCTGGGCCACTTCGGCGGCTTCCTCATGCCCGAATCGCTGGTGCTGTGGCTGATGAGTCCGGCGCAACATCAATTGCTGGCGATGCTGGTCGGCGGCATCGCCGGGGCGATCGCGCTGGTTGGCCTGACCATCCTCTTGCATCGCCGGCTCTACTACCGCCGCATCCGCGGCAACAGCCGCAAGTGGGACATCACCATCATCCTCATGCTGTGGTTGCAACTGGCGCTGGGCGTGGCAACCGTGCCGATGTCGGCGCAGCACATGGACGGCGCGCTGTTCGAGCGTCTGGTCGCCTACGTCCAAGGCGTGGTGCTGTTCCGCGGCGACAACGCGGCGCTGCTGCAGGGCACGCCGTGGATCTACCAGTTGCACATCCTGCTCGGCTTCACCATCTTCTTGGTATCGCCATTCACACGCATGGTGCACATCTGGAGTGGCGTCGGCTCACTCGCGTATTTGTTCCGGCCCTACCAGATCGTGCGCAAGCGCGGCGGGGCGCTGAACTGATGGATGCCATCACCGTCAATGGCGTAGCCGTGGATGGTGCCGCCTGGCCGACGCCGCAACTCGCCGCCGTGCATGAACTGTTGCGCCAGCGTGCCCGCGAACTCGGTCTGCTCGCCGAGGGCGCCAGCGAGGCCGATGCCGAGCGCGCGATCGAGCGCACGCTCGCCGAGGAAGTCGCGGTACCGGAACCGACCGCGGAAGAATGCCAACGCTGGTACGCGGCCAATGCCAGGCGCTTTTGCAGCGGCGAGCTGGTGTGCGCGCGCCACATCCTGTTCCAGATCACGCCCGGCGCACCGGTCGCGGCGGTGCGCAATCTGGCCGAGGCCATGCTGCACGAGCTGCGGTCCAAGCCGGAACGGTTCGCCGAACGCGCGCGCCAGCATTCCAACTGTCCGTCCGGCCAACACGGCGGCAACCTCGGCCAGTTGCAGCGCGGCGAAACCCTGCCGGAATTCGAAAAGGCGCTCTTCGGCGACGCCAGCGTCGGCGTGCTGCCCGCGCTCGTCACCACGCGCCACGGCTTTCACATCATTGCCGTGGACCAGCGCATCGAAGGCCGGCAACTGCCGTTTGAAATCGTCAAGGACGAGGTTGCCGCGCAGCTGCGCCAGCGCAGCGAGGCGCGCGCGCTGTCGCAATACGTGCGCGTGCTGGCGGCCGACGCCAGGATTGCCGGCGTGGAACTCGACGCCGCGACTTCGCCACTGCTGCAATAAGGCCTGCCCCAGATCCCGACACCAACCTCCGGACGCGTTTCCGCCATGCCGACCACACTTGACGTCACCCCCGCCCAACGCGCTCGCGCCCTGTGGCTGAGCACCTTCGCCTTCGCCGTGTGTTTTGCCGTCTGGGTCGTGTTCTCGATCATCGGCGTGAAACTCAAGCAGGAGCTGGGCCTGTCCGAGACCGAATTCGGCCTGCTCGTGGCGACGCCGATCCTGACCGGTTCGCTCAGCCGGCCGCTGCTCGGCATCTGGTCGGAAATGATCGGCGGGCGCCGCGTGTTCGCGCTGGTGATGCTGATCGTGGCGGGGTTCGCGTTCGCGCTGCCCTATGCGCAGTCCT
>JAFEFP010000152.1 GCA_018240545.1 Pseudomonadota bacterium
CCTGTCGCGAGCGCTCGATCTCATCCTTCCCTGAACACGAACCGCGCCGCGCCGATCTGGATCACGTCCTCGTTGGCCAGCGGCCGTTCGCGCACCTTCTCCGCATTGACCCGCGTACCGTGCTTGCTGCCCAGATCCACGATCGTGAATCCGCCCATGCTGACCACGATCTTGGCGTGCTTGGAATCCACGCCCGGACCACCGATGCGCACGTCGTTGCCGGAGTCCGCGCCGATATCGACCGGCTTCAGGGTGAGCGTGTAGGTCTGCTTGCCGGCCTCGGGATTCTGCGGCACCAGGCGTGCGGCGCGGAAGATCTGCGTTGCACCGCCGGCCGCAGGCGTGGCGGGCGCGGCTGCCGGGACGGGCGCACGCGGCAACTCGGGGATATCCAGCGCCGGCATGGTCTGGGTCTTGTTCGGCGGAGCATCGCCACCTGCCAGCGCGGCCACTTCGCGGGTACGCGCCTGTGCCGAGGCAAGATCGGCCATGGAAAACCGGTTGGTACCACCGGCATCGGCTTGTTCGAGTTCGCTTTCGCTGTGAAAGGCCTCGAGGAAGCGCGCCTTCAGCTCCAGCCCGCGTGCGCGTGCCTGCCCGCGTTCGGCGACCATTGCTTCGATGGCCTTCACGCGTTTGGCGAATTCCTTGTCGTCGAATTCGCCGAGCTGGTGGCGCAGTTCGAGCTCCTGCTGGTCGAGCTTGACCGCCTCGTGCTCGGCCTCGAAGCGTCCGAGCAGGGCGCGCAGGCGCGCGTATTGCTCGCGCGCGGCCTGCTTGAGCGGCGCGGCCTCCGCGTCCAGCGCGGCGATGCGCTTTTCGTAGTCGGCGCGCACGCGCACATACACTGCGTCGGCGAAATTCGATTTCATCGCCTCCATCGATTTGAGGCGTTCCGAGAGCTGATCGTGCTCCTGCTTGAGCTTCTTCAGCGCTTCGATCGCCGACAGGTCGATGGCCGACAACGCGCCCTGCCATTCGTTTTCGTTCGTGCCCATGCCAATGCCCTCGTCAGGCGCCGATCAGTTCGACTTCGATCGAACCGAAGCGCAGTTTGTCGCCGGCCTTCACCGGCATGGCCACGCCGGTCCGCAGGCGTTCGCCGTTCAGAAACGTTCCGTTGGTCGTGGCCGCGTCCTCGCGCACCGAATACTGGGCACCTTCACGCAACACGGTCGCATGACGGCGGCTGAGCGTGCGCTGCACGTCGAACGGCCCAAGGTCGATCTCGGGTTTGGTACCCGTCGCCGGATCCGGCCGGCCGATCAGGAATTGCGTGCGCATCGGATCCAGCGGCACGACCTCGCCATTGGCCACGACGCGCATCGCCAAGCCAATGGGCGGCGCGGGTTTTGGCGCGGGTGGCGGCGGTGCTGGCGCCGCGTCTGCCGCCGGTTTCGGTGGCGGTGCTGGCAATGATGCGGAGCGTGGCGCGGGTGCGGCGGCCTTGGCCTCCGGCGCCGGCGGCGGCGGAACGACGGTCTGTGCCGAAGCCGCAAGGCTGGCCCCAAGGCAGGATTCGAGATGACCCAGGCGCATGGCGAATTTGCGCAACAGTGCGGTGCCAATGTCTGGATTGATGCGCAGCACCTCGGGCACGGCCGCGCGGCCGATGCGCAGCACGCGGCAGCGGGTCCGTGCCACGGCGCTGGCGGTATGCGGCTGTCGCTCGAGCAGGACGGCCTCGCCGCAGCAATCGCCCGGTCCGAGCGAAATGAGTGCTTCGCCGACACCGGCCGGACACAGGTCGATCTGGCCGGATTCGATGATGTACAGGTCCGTGCCGGTTTCGCCTTCCTTGAACAGGCTCTCACCGGCGGCGACTTCCACGAACAGATCCTTGCCCGAAGCCATGTTGTGCGCATCCGTTAGGCGGCCGCACCGCGTCCGCGCGATTATGCCGATGCATGCCTGTTCAAGGCAATTGCCGCCTTCTTCACGGATTCTTGCGCGCGCACCGGATAGGGTTGCCGGCGTGGAAAGCAGACTTTTCAGCCTCGCGGTCGCGTTGTGCGCCGCGGCATCCGGTCCAGCCGGCGCCGCGCAAAGCGTGACCCTGCCGGCCTGGATCTGCGCCCATCCGGATGCGATCTTCGCCAGCGGCATGGAAACCGGCGAAACCGCCATACCGCACGATCCATCCAATGGCAGCGGCGGCGCCGTCGGCAGCGTCATGCGCACTCTTCACATCGCGAATCTTGGCAACGGGACCCAGCCGTATTTCCTGTATGTGCCGTCCAGCTACTCACCCAACCATCCGTGGCCATTCCTGCTCGCACTGCACGGCGTGTCGCCGTATCCGGACACGTATGCGCAAATCACGCGCGACAACTGGATCGCGGCTGCCAGCGCCGGTGGATTCATCGTCGCCGCGCCGATCGCCAACGCGCAGGTAACCGTCGGCGGACAGCCCGGCGTCACCTGGCGGGTACCGCCGACCTCCGGGCCCAGCGACTACGACGAATTCGGGGCCCTGCTCGCCGACGTGGAAGGCGCGTACAACATCGAACGCACGCGCCTCTACGGCTGGGGATTTTCCGCCGGCGGCCATGTCATGCACGATCTGGCCGTCAACACCTACAGCACTGCGTTCAACGCCTCGACGATGGCGGCGTACGGCGCAAGTTCCGGCGTCCTCGCCGCGCTGGCCTGTTACGGACTCACCAACGCGCAATGTCAGCAGTTGCTGTCGAACTTGCCGCGCAAGATCACCGTGGACATCCACATCGGCAACAGCGATACGCAACTGCTGCCCTACGCGCAAAGCGACCACATGCTGTTCGAGAATGCCGGCTGGCAATTTCTGGGCAATCCGCCTTACCAGATCAACTACACCATGTTCGTCGGCGGCCACACCTACACCATCCCGCAATTGAGCGACATCTGGACCCATCTTTGCCGCGCCGCCGTGGTGCCCTGAAGCTGGCGTTTTCAGTTGCGGCGGGATCGCCGCGCCCGCTATAATGCGCGGCCTTGTCGACCGGTCTGTTTCCGTTGTCCGGAACAAGACCAAGGCGCATTGCCCCAATGCAAAATTCCATCGCCGCCGGCAGGCGGCTTGCTGTTCGTGTCGTCGCCGCGCAAGCCGCGGCAACGGTACTGGTGGCGGCGGGTTTTGCGTGGCATGGATGGAGCGACGCGCTGGCGGTTCTGGCCGGTGGCGGTGTGGTGGTGCTGGGGACGATCGTGCTGGCGTTGCGTGTTTTCGCCGGTCCGCCGGCAGCGGCGGGAACGGTGCTGGCACGGATGATCGTCGGCAACCTGTTGCGCTGGTGCGTGATCGGCATTGGGCTTTACCTGACGCTGGTCAAGGCGGCGCTGCCGGGACTGCCGATAATCGCCGGCCTCGTCACGGCGTTGCTGCCGCAGTTGTTCGGCCTGCACGATGCATTCGGGCAGCGCCAGCCACCGGCAACGGTGGCGGAAAAGATTTCGAATTGACGCGTTGAATCAGGATTCCGGATCGTAGCGATGGCCACTGAAGCCGCACCCGACGCAGGTCATTACATCCTGCACCACCTGACCTTCCTGCAACTCGACCTGCACACGGGCAAGATCGTGGAAAACGCGCCCGGTTTCTGGGTGCTGAACCTGGATTCGGTGTTCTTCTCGCTGGTGCTCGCCATCGCCTTCATCTGGATGTTCGGCTCCGTCGCGCGGCGCGCGAATGCCGGCGTGCCGGGCAAGTGGCAAAACTTCGTCGAGATGTGCGTCGGCTTCGTCGACAGCCAGGTCAAGGATGCCTACCACCACGGCGCGAAGTTCGTGGCGCCGATGGCCCTGCTGGTCGGGTTCTGGGTGTTCTTCATGAACTTCATGGACCTGCTGCCCATCGACCTGCT
>JAFEFP010000153.1 GCA_018240545.1 Pseudomonadota bacterium
TTCATCGGCATCGTGCTGGCGATTTCGTTCTATTTCTTCCAGAGCGCCGTGGTCAGCATGGGTGCGGTATACAATTTCAACCTGGCCGTGGCCAACGCGCTGCCATCCCTGCTGCTGGCCGGTGCGGCTGCGGTGTATTTCCGGCGCTACGGCTAGGTTTCCTGCAGACGCAACACGCGCGTCCGCGCCGCGAGGTCGTGCCAGGTGCGCCCTTGCGCATCAACCAGCGCCCACCAGAACCCCGCGCCGAACGCCGCGAGCGAAACGAGGGCGACGATGAAGCGCAAGCCGGATCGCGAGCCGCGCACGCGTTGGCCATCGGTATCGACGAGGCGCAACCGCCACGCGCGCATGCCGAGGGTCTGGCCGCCACGCGACCACGACACGACGAAATACGCGGCGCTGAGTGCGAGCACGAATCCCCGCACGAGAAGCTTGCCGGCGGGCGTGTGGGTGTCGAGCTTGCCGCCGGTGACGGCGAGCGCGAGCACGGCGGCCACGAACCATAGCCCGATCAGCGGCAGCAGGTCATACGCCGCGGCAGCGAGGCGCAGGCGCAGCGGAGCAGGTGTTGCGGGGGCGGGTTCGTTCATGGACACTCCAATCCGTCATTCCGGCAGGAGATGCCGGAATGACGAGCAAACGATCATGCCCGCCGAATCTACACCACCCGTCAATGCCATCGACGCCGCGGCGATCGACGCGTTCCTCGAAAGGCTGTGGTCCGAAAGCGGGCTGGCCGACAACACGCTGTCGAGTTACCGACTGGATCTGGAAAGCCTGGCGCGCTGGCTGGCGGCGCAGGGCCGCGGCCTGGATGGCGCCACGCGCGAAACGCTGCATGCGTATCTCGCCGCGCGGTTTTCCAGCGGCGGGCGCCGTGGCACGGGCTACACCGCGCGCAGCAATGCGCGGCTGCTGTCCACCGTGCGCCGTTTCTACCGGCAGCGCGCGGCGTTGGGCGCGATCGCGGCGGATCCGACATTGCTTCTCGATGCGCCGAAACTGCCGCGGCCCTTGCCCAAGGCGCTGTCCGAGCGCGAGGTCGAGGCGCTGATCGGCGCACCGGACGTGGACACGCCGCTCGGCCTGCGCGACCGCGCCATGTTCGAGCTGATCTACGCCACCGGCCTGCGCGTGAGCGAACTGGTCGGTCTGGCGACAAGCCAGATCAATCTGCGCCAGGGCGTGCTGCGCGTGACCGGCAAGGGCGGCAAGGAACGTCTCGTGCCGCTCGGGGAACAGGCGCAGGACTGGCTGGAACGCTACTACGCGCAGTCGCGCCCGGTTTTGTTGCGGGGGGCGACGGTGGATGCCATTTTCGTCACCGCGCGCCGCGCGGGCATGACCCGGCAGATGTTCTGGACGATGGTGAAGAACCACGCGCGCACGGCCGGCATCGACGCCAGGCGCATCTCGCCGCACGTGCTGCGGCATTGCTTCGCCACCCACCTGCTCAACCATGGCGCCGACCTGCGCGCCTTGCAGATGCTGCTCGGCCACAGCTCGCTGTCGACCACGCAGATCTATACCCTGGTGGCGCGCGAAGGGCTCAAGCGGCTGCACCAACGGCACCATCCCCGCGCCTGAACTGTGCGACAATTGCCAGATCCGACCCGATACGCCGGTCGACAATGCGCCATTCGCGTTTTTCCGAGATTTCCATGTACCGATTCCTTTCGATGGCACTGCTGGCGACGTTTGCCGTGGCGGCGGCTGCCGACGATCCGACCGTCGTCGTCACCCAGGCGCTGCACAAGCTCGTGCCTGGCGCCAAGGTCCAATCCGTCGCGCCGGCGCCGTTGGCGGGGTTCTACGCGGTCGTGGCCGACGGTCATCCGGTATTCATCAGTGCCGACGGCAAGTACCTGATCGAAGGCCATGTCTACGACATCGATGCCCGTCGCAACGTCATGGATGACGCCATGGCCGGCCTGCGCAAGCGCGCGATCGATGCGATACCGGCCAGCAAGCGCATCGCCTTCGCGCCGCCCAGCCCGAAGTACCACGTGACCGTCTTCACCGATCCGGATTGCCCGTATTGCCGCGAATTCCACAAGCAGATCGCCGAATACAACCAGCTCGGCATCGCGGTCGATTACGTGCTGTTCCCGCTCAGCATCCATCCCGGCGCGGACAAGGTGTCGCAGACGGTATGGTGTTCGAAAGACCGTCACGACGCCTTCAACCAGGCCCTGGCGGGCAAGACCCTTGCGCCGCTGACCTGCAGTAATCCGATTGCGGAAATCACGAATACAGCCAACGCGATCGGCATCAATGGCACGCCCGCGATTTTTGCCGACGACGGCGCGCAGCTGGGCGGCTACGTGCCGCCGGCGCAGCTGGCCAGGCAATTGCAGGGCCTGGCCCAGCCGAAACCCGCGCCCTGATTGCCATTTGAACCTGGCGCGCATCGGCGTTGTCGAATGCCGACGCGCCCGACTTGAAACGGAAATCCACGCCATGCCGAAGAACCTGCTCCTGTTCGCCGCCCTCGCTGTCGTCGCGCCGTTCGCGCAGGCGGCGGATCCTGCCGAAAAGACCGTGCGCGACGCGGTGCATTCGATGTTGCCGCTGGCCGTGATCGATACGGTGGCCAAGTCCGATCTGCCGGGCTTCTATGAAGTCACCGTCAGTGGCCAGATCGCCTATGTCAGCGCCGATGGCCGGTTCCTGCTGCAGGGCAACCTGTACGACGTGGCGCACAAGCGCAACCTGACCGACGCAAGCCTCGCGGCCATGCGTGCGCAAGCCATTGCCAAGTTGCCTGCCGCGAAGGAAATCCGCTTCGAGGCGGCCAGGCCCAAGCACACGGTTACCGTGTTCACCGACGTGGATTGCCCGTATTGCCGCGCCTTCCACAAGAACATCGGCCAGTTCAACGCGCTCGGCATCTCCGTGCACTACGTGATGTTCCCGCTCGACATCCATCCCAACGCGGACAAGCAGGCCGTCGCCGTGTGGTGCGCGCCGGATCGCAACGTCGCCTACACGGCGGCGATGAACGGCAAGGATCCCGGTACCGCGAGCTGCACCAACCCGGTCGCCGAAACCAAGGCGCTGGGGCTCGCGCTCGGCATCAACGCCACGCCGACGGTCCTGACCGAAGACGGTACCTCGGTCGATCTTGGCAAAGCCGCCTCGCCGCAGGGCCTGCTTGCGGAGCTCGACCGCATCGCTGCCGAGCACGCAAAGCTGGGGAAGGTCGTCACCCGCTAGCGGCGCAGCGCTCGCGCGCGGCGTGCTGTGGGATAATTGCGGTTTCCCACCACGCGCAGCCGCGCTCGCCATGATCGTCCACGACGGGCTCCCGGCCCTTTCCCCGTTTCGCCTCGATCGCCTGAACCGCGAACTTGCCGCCGTGGCGCCGCGCAGCCGCGTGGACGCGGCCTGGTGGGTCTATTTTGTCGATCCGGAAGCCAACGCGCCGGACCCGGTGAAATTGTGCGAGGTCCTGCGCGCGCAAGCGGGCGCGCCGCGCGCGGCGACGCTGTGGGCCGTGCCGCGCCTCGGTACCCTTTCGCCCTGGTCGAGCAAGGCGACCGACATCCTGCGTGGCTGCGGATTCGCGGTGGCGCGCGTGGAACGTGGCATCGCGTATTGCGTCGACCAGGCGCCGGCCGCCGGCAGCGCCGAATTCGACCGCCTCGCGCAGGCCTTGCACGATCCAATGACGCAGTCGGTGTTGACCACGCTCGACGCGGCCGTGGCGCTGTTCGGCGCCGGCGCGCCGGCGCCGCTGCAGCGCACCGCATTGGGCAGCGATCCGGTGGCCGCGCTGGGCGAAGCCAACCGGCGCCTGGGGCTGGCGCT
>JAFEFP010000154.1 GCA_018240545.1 Pseudomonadota bacterium
TGAGCAGCAACTGCTGCAGGCGATCGGCGTCGCCGCGAAGGCCGGGCAGGCTCGGATCGTAGTCGCGCTCGAGCCGCAGCTCCGGCGAGGCCTCGACGGCGACCAGCGCGCGCGCGCGCTCGGCGACTTCGTGCAGGTTGAGCATGGCCAGGTGCGGCTTGCCCGATGGATGCAGCAGGCGGTCCGTCAATGCGCCAAGCCGGTCCGCCTCGGCGATGATGAGCCGCGCGAGGCGCTGTTGGTCCGGTTCACCCGCGCGACGATGCAGCAACTGCGCTGCGCCGCGCACGCCTGCGAGCGGATTCTTCACCTCATGCGCGAGACCGCGCAGGCTGTGCGAGATCGGTGCTGGCGGCGTCATTTCCTGAGGCGCGCATGCATGCAATTCGAGCAGCACCCCCGCCGCGCAGTGGCTGACCGCGACGTCGACGACGCCGGTCGTGTTGCGCATGGGCAACGCCAGCCCGCGCAAGATGATCGCGCCCTGGGCAAGGCGCAGGCGGGCGATCGCCGCGCTCAGCGTGGCGGCGACATCGCCCAGGACCTCCAGCGGGCAGCCGCGCCAATGCACCAGCCCCGTCAATTCGACGAAGGCGGGATTGGCGTGGATGATGCGCGGCGCGGCGTCGAGGATCGCGATTCCTGTCGCCAATTGATCGAGCGCGGCGGTCGCTTCGACCGAAATTCCAGAATGGATCGCCTGAGCCCGCATTGCACCATTTTAGTGCGAAACGAATCCTGCGTGCACCCGGCGAATTGCAAACACCCGGCGCGGTCGTCCGCGCCGGGCGTTTGGCCATCAGATGCTGTAATACATCGCGAACTCGACCGGGTGCGCCGCCGCGCGGAAGCGCGTGACTTCCGCAAGCTTCGTTTCGATGTAGGCATCGATGAAGTCGTCGCTCAATACCCCGCCGGCCTTGAGGAAGGCGCGATCCTTGTCCAGCGCCTCGAGCGCCTGGTCCAGGCTCGAGCATACGGTCGGGATGTTCTTTTCCTCTTCCGGCGGCAGGTCGTACAGGTCCTTGTCCATCGGCGCGCCCGGATCGATCTTGTTGAGGATGCCGTCCAGGCCCGCCATCATCAGCGCGGTGAAGGACAGGTAACCCGAGTTCATCGGGTCGGGGAAGCGCACCTCGATGCGCCGCGCCTTGGGCGAGTGCACGAACGGGATGCGGCAGCTCGCCGAGCGGTTGCGCGCCGAATAGGCCAGCATCACCGGCGCCTCGAAACCCGGAACCAGGCGCTTGTAGCTGTTGGTAGTCGAATTGGTGAACGCATTGATCGCGCGCGCGTGCTTGAAGATGCCGCCGATGTAGTACAGCGCGGTCTGCGACAGGCCGCCGTACAGGTCGCCGGCGAACAGGTTGGTGCCGCCCTTGGCGAGCGACTGGTGTACATGCATGCCCGAGCCGTTGTCGCCGACGATGGGCTTGGGCATGAAGGTGACGGTCTTGCCGTGCGCGTGCGCGACGTTCTTGAGCACGTACTTGAGCGTGAGCAGTTCGTCGGCCTTGTGCACCAGCGTGCTGAATTTCGTGCCGATTTCGCACTGGCCGGCGGTCGCGACTTCGTGGTGATGCACCTCCACGGTCATGCCAACCTGCTCGAGGATCTTGCACATCTCGCCGCGCAGGTCGCCAAGCGAATCCACCGGCGCGACCGGGAAATAGCCGCCCTTGACGCCCGGACGATGGCCGGAATTGCCGCCTTCGAATTCGCGGTTGGAACTCCACGCGGCCTCTTCGGATTCGATCTCGAACGAGGCGCCGCGCATGTCGTTGCTCCAGCGCACCGAATCGAAGATGAAGAACTCGGGCTCCGGACCGAAGAAGGCGGTGTCGGCGACCCCGGTCGATTTCAGGTAGGCCTCGGCGCGCCGCGCGATCGAGCGCGGGCAGCGCGAATACGCCTGCATGGTCGAGGGCTCAAGCACGTCGCAAACGAGATTCAGGGTCGGGTGCGCGGCGAATGGGTCGAGCACGGCGCTGGCCGGGTCCGGCATCAATACCATGTCCGAATCGTTGATCCCCTTCCAGCCGCTGATCGAGGAGCCGTCGAACATCTTGCCATCCTCGAATGTGCCGGCATCGACGGCGTGAGCGGGGAATGTCACGTGGTGTTGTTTGCCGAGCATGTCGGCAAAACGCAGGTCGACGAACTCGACGCTGTGCTTGTTGATCAGATCGAAAACGGTGTTGGCTGGCATCGCTGGCTCCAGGAGATGAAAGGGCACCGCACAATCAGCAAGGTCAATGCCAGTCTGTAAAAGTCTTATAAAGCAATTACTTATAAAATGTCATGCCTGAAGTTTCCGTATTTCATGCACTCACATGGTGCAGCCAGTAACCTCATTCGCACCATTTCGTTGCTTTACTGGCGATCGATCCCGGCCGCTTCGTTGAAATCGCCGATCCCCTCGATCAAGGTCGTGATCGCCTCGCACTCGGGTGGGGTGAGATATGGATTCCAGACATCCATCAACATCACCACGCGGGTCTGGTCGGAACGGTTCCAGGCTTCGTGCTCGATCGAATCGTCGAAACCGAAGACCTCGCCGATTTGCCAGACCTTTTCCTCGCCGCCGACATTGATGGCGCAGTTGGGAGGAATGATCAATGGCAGGTGCGTGACCAGGCGCGTATTGGTCACGCCGCGATGCTTGAGGATATGCGTGCCGGGAGTGAGCACCGAGTAGCACACCTCCGGCGCATGCTCGCGGATGCGCACCAGGGTCGGCAATGCTTCCAGTACCGCACTGGTGCGCGGGCAGGCCTCGTGGTGGGCATCGAACCGACTGCCGTGGCGATAGAAGAAGTAGGCGTTCCAGACCGGATTTTCCACGCCGCCCAAATATGCCTTCATCGCCTCCGGTGTATGCTCGCCCAGAAACGGTTGCAGCGTATGCGGCTGTTCGCGCACCGCGTTCATCTCGTCGCGAATGGCAGCGGTAGCGTTTTCCAGGATTTCGTACCATGGAAACAGGTTGCGATCGAAGTACGTCGCGAACGGCAAGTCCGGGAAATACAGGAACGTCGGCCGTTGGCGCGGATCCGGATAGTCTGGCGGCAATTCACCGAGATAAATCTTCAGGCACTTGGTCACGCGCGTCATGGCTGCCGCGCCGTGGCGCGCCAGGTGCGGCGCGAGCAGTTGCTCGAACAGGCGCTTGCGCCCTTCGAAGGCGACGCGCATCGCGTGCTTGACCTGGGCCCGCAGCACCGGTGATGTGCTGGCATCGCTGAGCCAGCGGCCACCACGCTGGGCCTGCACGATCGCACCGAAATACTTCGACAACGCCGCATCGGCGTGGCCGGACTGCTCGAGAGCGACTCCCAATTGCAGCCGCGCGACGTAAGCCTCGGGCGACAGTTGCAGGCAGCGGGTCAGGGTATCGCATGCCTCGTCCAGGCGCCGCGCAGACAGATACGCGCTGCCCAGGCTCAACTGTATCTGTGGTGCGTCGGGATCCGCGCGTGCGGCGCGCTGCAGGTAATCGACCGCTTGCTGCGGCCGGCCGAGCGCCATTTCACGCGCGCCAAGGAATGCCAGCGCTTCGGCATGCTCGGGCTGCGCGGCAAGGACGCGGTTGTATTCGACCAGCGCATCTTCACCGCGACCGAGCGCGGCAAGTTGGCGTCCGCGTTCGAGCGTGGCGGCAATTTCGTCGTTTGCGTTCATGGCTTGGACCAGGAGATTCGGTAAACCGCGCCCGCCAGATCGTCGGACACGAGCAGGGCGCCGTCGGGCATGACCAGCACGTCCGCGGGTCGACCCCAGACCTTCTGGTCG
>JAFEFP010000155.1 GCA_018240545.1 Pseudomonadota bacterium
TGGGGCGCGCTGCCGTATTTCGGGCGGTGGGCGGACGAGAAACCGATTCGCGATGCGCACAAGCACTTCAGCGTCGACGCGGCCAAGATGGCGCTTACCGACCACGGCGTGTTCAGCCACTGCCTGCCGCTGCGCCGCAACGTCAAGGCGACCGACGCGGTGATGGACTCTCCGGCCTGCATCGCCATCGACGAAGCCGAAAACCGCCTGCATGTGCAGAAGGCGGTGATGGCCACGCTCGCCAACCCGGGAACCCGGACCGGAACCACGCCATGAGCAAAGACATCGTCCTCGCGTTTTCCGGTGGCCTCGACACCAGTTTCTGCGTGCCCTACCTGAAGGAGCGCGGCTGGGCCGTGCACACCGTATTCGCCGATACCGGCGGGGTGGATGCAGCCGAGCGCGTCTTTATCGAGAACCGCGCGCGCGAGCTCGGCGCGGCCAGTCACGTCACCGTGGACGGCGGCCCGGCAATCTGGGATGGCTTCGTCAAACCATTCGTGTGGGCCGGTGAAGGCTACCAGGGCCAGTACCCGCTGCTGGTTTCCGACCGCTACCTGATCGTCGATGCGGCGCTGGCGCGTTGCGCGCAGCTGGGCACGCGCGCGATCGCGCACGGTTGCACCGGCATGGGCAACGACCAGGTACGTTTCGATCTGGCGGTGAAGGCGAGTGGCGAGTACGAGATCGTCGCGCCGATCCGCGAGATCCAGAAGCAGCACACGCAAACGCGTGCCTTCGAGCAGAAGTATCTCGAAGAGCGCGGCTTCGGCGTGCGCGCGAAACAGCAAAGCTACACGATCAACGAAAACCTGCTCGGCGTGACCTTGTCCGGCGGCGAGATCGACCTCTGGCAGGCGCCGGGCGAGGGTGCGCGTGGCTGGTGCAAGCCGCGCCCGGATTGGCCGACCGACGCGTTGCGCGTGAGGGTGACGTTCGCCCATGGCGAAGCCGTCGCGCTCGACTCCGTGAAGATTGCCGGTCACGAACTGCTGGCCAAGTTGAACGCTTCGTTCGCGGCCTACGGCGTGGGTCGTGGTCTGTACACCGGCGATACCACGATCGGCCTGAAGGGCCGCATCGTGTACGAGGCGCCGGGCCTGACCGCGTTGCTCGTCGCGCATCGCGCGCTGGAAGAAGCGGTGCTGACCAAGCAGCAGAACCGTTTCAAGCCGGAGGTTGCGCGCCGGTGGATCGAGTTGGCCTATGAGGGTTTCTTTCATGATCCGTTGAAGGCGGATCTTGAAGCGTTCCTCGCCTCGAGCCAGCGCATGGTGAACGGCGAGGTCGTGCTCGAAACGCACGGTGGCAGCGTCAGCGCAGTCGCCGTTGCATCGGCGCATCTGCTGAATTCGAAGGGTGCGACGTATGCACAGTCTGCCGACTGGGGCGTGGCCGAAGCCGAAGGTTTCATCAAGCTGTTCGGCATGAGTTCGACGTTGTGGGCGCAGGTGAACCGGAAATAGAAAGCGGCGTCATCCCGGCAGGGATTGCCAGGATCCAGACTGCACGGATGCCATGAACGCAAATTCGCAATTTGGATTGCCGCCATCCATGGCTCCTGGATTCCGGCATTCCATGGCGGAATGACGAGCAAAAGACCATGGGAAATCTCCTTTCCTCTACTCTCGACCATCTGCGGGCGCTGGTCGCCATCGACACGCGCAATCCGCCGCGCGCTATCGGCACGGGCGGCATTTTCGATTACCTGCGCGCAAATCTTCCCGGTTTCCGGTGCAGGCTTACCGACCATGGCGCGGGCGCGGTGTCGCTCTACGCCGCGCGTGGCAAGCCGAAGATCCTGTTCAACGTGCATCTGGATACGGTGCCGGATTCGCCGCACTGGAGCGCGAGTCCGTTCGATCTGCGCGTCACGGAGGATCGCGCCATCGGGCTCGGTGCCTGCGACATCAAGAGCGCTGCCGCGGCGCTGCTGGCCGCCGCGAATGCCAGCGGCGGCGACGCGGCGTTTCTGTTCACCAGCGATGAGGAAGGCAACGACGCGCGCTGCATCGCGGCGTTCCTCGCGCAGAAGGAACCGTTCGTTGCCGTGATCGTGGCCGAGCCGACGCGTGCCGAAGCCGTGCTTGCGCATCGCGGCATCAGTTCGGTGGTGATGCGTTTTGCCGGTCGTGCCGGTCACGCCAGTCGTGCACAGCAGGCCGGCGACAGCGCGGTGCATCAGGCGCTGCGTTGGGGTGCGGCGGCACTGGACTACGCCGCCGCGCAGTCGCACCAGCGCTTCGGCGGCCTGACCGGCTTGCGTTTCAACATCGGTCGGATCGAGGGCGGCATCAAGGCCAACGTGATCGCGCCGCAGGCGGAACTGCGCTTCGGATTCCGGCCGCTGCCGTCGATGGACATCGATGTCTTGCTGGACGCGTTTCGCGGCTTTGCGCAATGCGGGCCGGCGGAGTTTTCCGAAACCTTTCGTGGCCCAACCTTGCCGGCCGGCGATATCGCGCATGCCGAAGCGCGGCGACTCGCCGCACGCGATGTGGCCGATGCGCTGGAGTTGCCGGTCGGCAACGCGGTGGATTTCTGGACGGAAGGCTCGCTGTTCTCGCAAGCCGGGTACACCGCCATCGTCTACGGCCCGGGCGACATCGCGCAGGCGCATGCCGCCGACGAATGGGTCGCACTCGAACAACTCGAATCCGTCGCCGCCGCGTATCGGCGCATCCTGGAGCAGCGTGGATGAACACCATTGAATCTTCCGAAACCACCGCCTTCGCGACCGCCCCGACGGGCGAGCGGAGGACGCTTCCGCCAATCCTCGCATGAGCGTGTCCTGTCGATGACCGATTTGCGCACCACCATCCTGCGGCTGCTGTCCAACATGGCCAGCACCAAGGAGATCCAGCAATACCTCAAGCGCTTCTCGCAGCTCGACGCGGCGCGCTTTGCCGTGGTCAAGGTCGGCGGCGCGATCCTGCGCGACGAGCTCGAATCGCTGGTGTCCTCGCTGGCCTTCCTGCAACAGGTCGGGCTGACGCCGATCGTGGTGCACGGCGCCGGGCCGCAGCTCGACGAGCGCATGCAGGCGGCCGGCATCGAAAAGCGCACGGTCGACAACCTGCGCGTAACCGACGCGGCCGTGCTCGCGATCGTGCGCCAGGTGATGCGCCAGGAAAACCTCAAGCTGGTCGAGGCGCTGCAGGCGCAGGGCGTGCGCGCGACCTCGATCCAGTCCGGCGTGTTCGAGGCGCGCCTGCTCGACCGCGGCACCTACGGCCTCGTCGGCAGGGTCGTGCGCGTGGATACCGACGGCATCCAGGCCGCGATCAAGGTCGGATCGATCCCGGTCATCGCCTCGCTCGCGGAAACCGACGAGGGCCAGATCGTCAACGTCAACGCGGATTTCGCCGCGAACGACCTGGTGCGCGTGTTGCGGCCGTACAAGATCATCTTCCTCACCGGCACCGGCGGCCTGCTCGACGCAGACGGCAAGCTGATCGATTCGATCAACTTGAGCAGCGAATACGGACACCTGATCGCGCAGCCGTGGCTCAACGGCGGCATGCGCCTGAAACTCGAACAGATCAAGGATCTGCTGGACGACCTGCCGCCGTCGTCGTCGGTGTCGATCACGCGACCATCGGAGCTGGCCAAGGAATTGTTCACGCACAAAGGTTCGGGCACCCTGGTGCGGCGCGGCGAGCAGGTGCTGTGTCTTGCATCGTGGGATGGCGTGGACTGCGAGCGCCTGCGCACGTTGATCGAGTCGAGCTTCGGCCGGCGACTGGTACCGGATTACTT
>JAFEFP010000156.1 GCA_018240545.1 Pseudomonadota bacterium
GAAGTTCGGCGTGAAATCCACCGTGCCCATGCCGAGTTCGTCGAGCAGCAATCCGGCGATGGGTGTCAGGCGCGATTCGGTGTAGCGCATCGCGGCGAAGGATTTGGGGTCGTCCTGCGAACCGAAATTGCCCTGGCCGTCGATCAGCGGATAGCGGTACGAGAACGGCTGCGCCATCAGCACCATCGCTTCGTAGCAGGCCGAATCGCCATGCGGATGGAACTTGCCGATGACGTCGCCCACCGTGCGCGCGGATTTCTTCGGCTTGGAAGTCGCATCCAGGCGCAATTCGCTCATCGAATACACGATGCGGCGCTGCACGGGCTTGAGGCCGTCGCCGATGAAGGGCAGGGCGCGGTCGAGCACGACGTACATCGAGTAATCGAGGTAGGCACGCTCGGCGTATTCCCTTAGGGGGATTTGTTCGTAGTTGGCTTGCAGGTTCATCGCGGGATCCGGCGAAACGATCCGGGCATTTTGCCGGAAAGCGCAGGTGATGTGGTGGCGGGCTGCCGGCTCGGCGTGTATTGCCGTCGAGGTTGCTGGCGAAGATGTGATCCGTGAACAATTCCAACGCGCCGGTGTCGCATGCTCCGCCCTCGGGGCGCACCAGATCGATACGGTATTTATCCAACTCCAGCGCAAGCGTATGCTGGCTGTCGCCTCAAGACCCTTGCTGGAGTCCGATCATGTCCGCACAGATCACCCCCATCCATCCGGCCAGCGCCGATCCCGCTGCCGGCTTGTCGCCGCAGGCCCTGGCATCGTTCTGGATGCCGTTCACCGGCAACCGCGATTTCCAGGCCAATCCGCGCCTGATCGTCAAGGCCGAAGGCGCGTACTACACCTCGGCCGATGGCCGCAGGATTTACGACAGCCTGTCGGGCCTGTGGTGTTCGAGTTTCGGCCACGGCCGCAAGGCGATTTACGAGGCCATCGCACGCACCGCGAAAGAGCTCGATTTCGCGCCGTCGTTCCAGTTCGGGCATCCGCTCGCTTTCGAACTCGCGCAGAAAGTCGCGGCGGTCACGCCGGGCGATCTGAACCACGTGTTTTTCACCACATCGGGTTCGGGCTCGGCCGACACCGCGCTGAAAATGGCGCGCGCATACTGGCGCGCCAAGGGCCAGCCGCAGAAGCAAACCCTGATCGGACGCATGAAGGCCTACCACGGCGTCAACGGCCTGGGCACCAGCATGGGCGGCATCGGCGGCAATCGCAAGGTATTCGGCGCGTTGGTCGATGTGGAACACCTGCCGCATACCTTGCTGCCCGAGAATGCGTTCTCGCGCGGCATTCCGGAACACGGCGGCGTCGCGCTGGCAAACCAGCTCGAGCAGATCATCGCGCTGCACGATGCCTCGAACGTGGCCGCGGTACTGGTCGAACCGATGAGCGGTTCGGGCGGCGTGGTGTTGCCGCCGAAGGGTTACCTGCAACGCCTGCGCGAGATTTGCACGAAGCACGACGTGTTGCTGATTTTCGACGAGGTGCTGACCGGCTTCGGCCGCCTCGGCGCGCCGTTCGGTGCGAACCTGTTCGGTGTGCAGCCGGACATCATGATGCTGGCGAAGGGACTGACCAATGGCGCCGAGTCCATGGGCGCGGTGGTCGCAAGCGGTGCGATTTACGACGCCTTCATGAATCAGCAATTGCCGCCGTGGAGCGTCGAGTTCGCGCATGGCTACACCTACACTGCGCACCCGATCGCCTGCGCCGCCGGCATCGCCGCGATGGACATCTTCGTCAACGAGAAGATGGCCGAGCGCGCCGCAGAGCTTGCGCCGTACTTCGAGCAGCAGGTCCACAACCTGAAGGGCCTGCGCCACATCACCGACATCCGCAACCTCGGCATGGCAGCAGCAATCGACGTCGGCAATCCGGACGGCAAACCCGGCCAGCGGCCCTGGCAGATTTCCATGGAATGCTGGAAGCGTGGCCTGTACCTGCGCTACAGCGCCGACAACGTGCAGCTGGGTCCGCCGTTCATCAGCGAAAAGAGCGAGATCGACACGCTGTGCAACATCCTCGCCGATGTCATCCCTGCAGTCGAGTAACGATCATGAATGCCTTGGCAAAAACCGTATCGGCCGCAGCGGGCGCTGCCACCATCCACCATTTCATCGACGGCAAGATCGTCGAGGACGCCGGCGCGCGCGCCTTGCCGGTGTACAACCCGGCCAGCGGCAAGCAGACCGGCGCCGTGGCCATGGCCAGTCGCGCGCGGGTGGAGCAAGCCATCGCCGCGGCGGCGAAGGCGCAGCCGGGCTGGGCGGCGGTGCCGCCGGTGCATCGCGCGCGCGTGATGTTCCGCTTTCGCGAATTGCTCGAACAACATGCCGACGAACTCGCGCAGGTGCTGACGAGCGAACACGGCAAGGTGCTGTCCGATGCCCGCGGCGAATGCATCCGCGGCATGGAAGTGGTCGAGTTCGCGGCCGGCATCCCGCACCTGCTCAAGGGCGAGCATTCCCTGGACGTTGGCTCGGGCATCGACTCGTGGTCGATGCTGCAACCGGTTGGCGTGTGCGCCGGCATCACGCCGTTCAATTTTCCGGCGATGGTGCCGCTGTGGATGTTCCCCATCGCCATCGCCTGCGGCAACAGCTTCGTGCTGAAACCGTCCGAGAAGGATCCTTCCGCGCCGTTGTTGCTGGCGCAGTGGATGAAGCAGGCCGGGCTGCCCGACGGCGTGCTCAACGTCGTCAACGGCGACAAGGAAGCGGTCGAGACCTTGCTGGACGATCCGCGCGTGGAGGCGGTGAGCTTCGTCGGCTCCACGCCGATTGCCGAGGCGATCTATGCGCGCGCCTCGAAGAATGGCAAGCGCGTGCAGGCGCTGGGCGGCGCCAAGAATCATTTGATCGTGATGCCCGACGCCGACATGGACCAGGCCGTCGATGCACTGATGGGTGCGGCCTATGGATCTGCGGGTGAGCGCTGCATGGCGATCTCTGTCGCCGTGCCGGTGGGCGAGGCGACTGCCGACACGCTCGTCGCGCGTCTGCGCGAGCGCATCGCGAGCCTGCGCGTCGGCAATGGCCTGGATCGCGAAGCCAATCCGGAGATGGGCCCGCTGGTCACCGACGCGCACCGCCAGCGCGTGGCCGATTTCGTGCGGATCGGCGTCGATGAAGGCGCGCAGCTCGTCGTCGATGGGCGCGGCTTGCGTGTGGCGGGACACGAGGACGGATTTTTCTTCGGCGCCACCCTGTTCGATCGCGTCAAGCCGTCGATGCGCATCTACCGCGAGGAAATCTTCGGCCCGGTGCTGTCGGTGGTGCGCGCGCAAAATTTCGACGAAGCGGTCGATCTCATCAACGCGCACGAATTCGGCAACGGCACCTCGATCTTTACCCAGAGCGGCGAAGCGGGGCGTGAATTCGCCAAGCGCATCCGCGTGGGCATGGTCGGCATCAACGTGCCGATTCCGGTGCCGATGGCCTTCCACAGTTTCGGCGGCTGGAAGCGGTCGCGCTTCGGCGTGCTCAATGCCTACGGTGGAGAAGGCGTGCGTTTCTACACGCAGGTGAAGACCGCCATCGCGCGTTGGCCCAAGGGCATTGTCGAGGAAAATCACTTTTCAATGCCGACGATGAAGTGATCTTTTGGTTGTCATTCCGGCATGGATTGCCGGAATCCAGATGCCATGGATGGCATCCCTGCGGTCTGGATGCCGGCAATCCATGCCGGCATGACG
>JAFEFP010000157.1 GCA_018240545.1 Pseudomonadota bacterium
GTGCGCGCCTGTCGCGCCGCGCGCGCGCCGCTGATCGCGCGCGGCCGCGGCACCAACACGACGGGCGCGACGGTGCCGCTCGACGGCGGCGTCGTGGTTTCGTTCGAACGCATGAACCGCATCGTGAAAATCGACGCGGACAATCGTCTTGCCGTCGTCGAGCCCGGCGTGCTCAATGGCGACCTGCAAGATGCGCTGGCCGGGCTCGGATTCTTCTGGCCCCCCGACCCTACCTCGAGCCCGTACTGCACGATCGGCGGCAACCTCGCCTGCAACGCCGCCGGGCCGCGCGCGGTGAAATACGGCAGTTGCCGCGAGAACACGCTCGGCCTGCGCGCGGTCGCCGGCACCGGCGAGGATTTCCGCTGCGGCGTCAACACCACCAAAGGCGCCGTCGGCTACGACCTCACCCGCCTTCTGATCGGCGCGGAAGGCACACTCGCCATCATCACCGAAGCGACGCTCAAGCTCACGCCAAAGCCTGCGGCCAGGACCACGCTGCGCGCGACCTACGCCGACGTCGGCGCGGCGGCCGCCGCGGTGGCGCGCATCATGGCGCAGCCGGTCGTGCCTTGCGCCGTGGAATTCATGGACGACGAAGCCTTGGCGCTGGCGCGCGCGCACGCGGGCGATGCGATTCCCGAGGCCGGCGCCCTGCTCATCGTCGAGGCCGATGGCGATGCGGCCGATTTGCCGCGCGCCAGCGCCGCATTGGCCGCGGCAGCGCACGGCGCCGGGCTGGTCGAGTTGCACAGCGCCGCCGACGCGCGCGAAGCGCAGACGCTGTGGGCCGCGCGCCGCGCGCTGTCGCCGGCGCTGCGCACGATTTCGCCGGACAAGATCAACGAGGACGTGGTGGTGCCGGTATCGCGACTGCCGGAATTGATCGCCACCTTGCGCGACCTGGCGAAGAAACACGCAATCCCGATCGTCAATTTCGGCCATGCCGGCAATGGCAACCTGCACGTCAATCTGCTGCCACGCGATGCCGGCGAACATGCGCGCGCCGAGGCCGCATTGCCGGAAGTTTTCCGGACCGTGATCGCGCTCGGCGGCACGCTTTCGGGAGAACACGGCATCGGCCTGGCCAAGCGCGATTTCCTCAAGGACGCGCTTGATCCCAGCGCGCTGGCCTTCATGCGCCGGATCAAGGCGCAGTTCGATCCGGATGGCATTCTGAATCCGGGAAAATTGCTACCCCCCGCATGACGCGCAAGCTCGATGCGCTGTTGCGCGACATCCGTGCCTGCCGGATTTGCGAGGCACACCTGCCGCTCGGGCCCAAGCCGGTACTGCGCGCAAGCGCGACGGCACGCATCCTCGTCGTCGGCCAGGCGCCGGGCACGAAGGTTCACGCGACGGGAATTCCCTGGAACGACGCGAGCGGCGAGCGCCTGCGCGCGTGGATGGACGTGGACCGCGACACGTTTTACGACGAAGCGCGCATTGCCATCGTGCCGATGGGTTTTTGCTATCCTGGGCGCGGGCGCGGCGGCGACAACCCGCCACGTCCGGAATGCGCACGCACCTGGCATCCGCAACTGCTGCCGCTGCTCGAGAACGTGCGCCTGACCTTGCTGATCGGCCAGTATGCGCAGGCATACTTCCTGCGCAATCGGCGCAAAGGTTCGCTCACCGAAACCGTGCATGCCTTCGCCGAATACCTGCCGCAATGCCTGCCGCTGGTGCACCCGAGCCCGCGCAACCAGGGCTGGCTCAAGCGCCATGCCTGGTTCGAACGGGACTTGATCCCGGTGCTACGCGAACGCGTGCACGAGTTGCTGCAACGCGACTAGGACGAGCGCCGCGTAGACGCCGGCAAAGGCATCATCGAGCATCACGCCAAGGCCGCCGGAAATTTTTCGATCCGCCCACGACACCGGCCACGGCTTGGCGATGTCGAAAATGCGAAAAAGCATGAACCCGCCGAAAATCCACGGCCAACCGCGTGGCCACAGCACGAGTGGCGCCAGCGCAAGCCACAGGCCGACGAATTCGTCCCAGACCACGGCGCCGGGATCGGCGATCTTCAGCGCGCGCACGGCCCAATCGCAAACCCCTACGCCCAACGCGAACGCGACAACCAGCGCGGCCGCATGAAAAGCGGGCGGCAATTCGCGCAGCGCAAGCCACGGCAGCAACGCGAGCAGCGATCCTGCCGTGCCGGGCGCGACCGGACTCAAACCGGCACCGAAACCGCAGGCGATCCAGCCGGCTGGGTGCGAGAGCAATGTGCGGCGCTGGTCTGCATTCAAGGTCACGCGAAATGCTCCCAGCCGCGGTGCGCGATTGCCACGGGATTGCCGCTCGCATCGCGCACGCGCACGCCGCTGCCGGCGACGACGCGGCCGATGCGCGTGGCCGCGCAGCCGCTGTCGTGCAACTCGCGCAGCAGGCCGGGCGCGACTTCATCCGGCGCGGTGAAGCACAACTCGTAGTCGTCGCCGCCGGCAAGCTGCAATTCGCGCCGGTCGGGAATATCGAATGCCGCAAGCAAGGCTGGCGATGCCGGCAACGCATCCGCATCGATCGCCGCACCGACGCGGCTCGCGGTACAGATGTGGCCAAGATCGGCGACGAGGCCGTCGGAAACATCGATGCAGGCCGTCGCCCGCCCGCGCAGAACCAGTCCCTGCGCAACACGCGGCGTCGGCCGATGCAGGCGTTCGAGCAAGTGCGCGTTGCCTGCCTGCTTCGACAGCACCATCCGCAATCCCGCCGCCGCATCGCCCAGCGTGCCGGTCACGTACACGCCATCGCCCGCGCGCGCGCCCGAGCGCGTAAGCGCCGCGCCTTCCGCAACGAATCCGTGGATCGTCACGGTGATCGACAGCGGTCCCTGCGTCGTGTCGCCGCCAACCAATGCGACGCGGTGCAGCCGCGCCAAATCCGCGAAGCCGTCCGCGAATGGCTCCACCCAGCGCGCATCCGCGCCCGGCAGGGTCAACGCCAGCGTCGCCCACGCGGGCTCGGCGCCCGTCGCCGCCATGTCCGACAGGTTCACCGCGAGCGACTTCCAGCCGACATCGCGTGCATCGGCGCCGTGCAGGAAATGCACGCCGGCGACCAGCGTATCGGTGCTCACCGCGAGCAGCTGCCCGGACGGGACGGCGAGCAAGGCCGCATCGTCGCCGATGCCCAGCGCCACGTCGGCACGCAAGATCGCGCAACGTTTGCGAATCAAGTCGATGAGCGCGAATTCGGCCACTAGCCGCGGCGGAAGGCTTCGGTTTCCGCCGCGCGCCACTCGCGCGCGGCCTTGTCGAGCACGCCGTTGACGTAGGTGTGACCGTGTTCGGCGCCGAAGCGCTTGGCGACTTCCACCGCCTCGTTGAGCACGACACGATACGGCACGTCGGGACGATGGCGAAGCTCGTAGGCGGCAATACGCAGCACCGCGCGTTCGATCGGATCGACCTGCGCCATGTCGCGGTCGAGCCAGGGCGCGAGCCCCGCGTCGAGCTCGGCGCAGTGCTTTTCCACGCCGCGCAGCAGGTCCTCGAAATAGTCCAGGTCCGCGATTTCCATGTCCTGCTCGTGGCGGAATTCCTCGATCACGCCGGCCATGGGATTGCCGCCGACCTGCCAGGCGTACACCGCCTGCGCCGCGCGCCGGCGCGCGCGCGAGCGCGCGACCAGGTCGATGCCATCGGGACGTGCGTGCGGGTT
>JAFEFP010000158.1 GCA_018240545.1 Pseudomonadota bacterium
CGACTTGCAGTTTGCCTTCGTGCGAGCGCGCGCGCTGGGCGAAGATGTCGAGGATGAGCCCGGTGCGATCGACCACGCGGCATTGCGTGAACTGCTCGAGGTTGCGCTCCTGCACTGGCGAGAGCGCGTGGTTGACCAGGATCAGGTCGGCGTTCTGCGCATCCTTGAGCGCCTTGACCTCTTCGGCCTTGCCGCTGCCGATGAAGAATTTCGGATTCGGCCGTTCGATGCGCGCGCTCAAGCTCCCGACCACGCTCGCGCCGGCCGAGCGCGCGAGTTCGCGGAATTCGGACAAGGCGTCCGGATCGCTCTCGCCCACCCTCTGCGGCTGCACCAGCAGCGCGCGTTCACCCTTGCGGGAGCGTTCGAACAGGGTCTGGGACAACTCAGGCCTCGGTGACTTCCGCTTCGACCGCCGCGGCGTGGGCGTGATTGTCCTGCTCGGCGCCAACGCGCACGTTGCGGCTCGGCACGATGGTCGAAATGGCGTGCTTGTAAACCATCTGGCTGACCGTATTGCGCAACAGCACGACGAACTGGTCGAAGGATTCCACCGTTCCCTGCAGCTTGATGCCGTTCACGAGATAGATCGACACCGGGATGCGCTCGCGGCGCAAGGCGTTGAGAAACGGGTCTTGCAGCGACTGACCTTTGGACATGGTTCTTCTCCTTCGACAAAAATTGTAGTTATTCGAACCGGATAAACGGTGTGGACCAAACGCTACATGCGGTCCGGACACCCCGATTCAAGATGCTGAAATTATACGCGTTTTCCTGCTCCAGTTGAAGCCGGTCAGGACACAGGCCCGGCCAGGAAATCCGCCACAGCGCAACGCGCCTCCCCGGCGTGGCCCCGTGCGAACGGATCGAGTGTGCGCGCATCGTGCTCCGAGCGCAGCCAAGTGAGCTGGCGCTTGGCGAGCTGGCGCGTGGCGAATACCGCGCGGTCGCGGAATTCGGTCACGTCGAAATCCCCGTCCAGATGCCGCCAGGCCTGCCGGTAGCCGACCGCGCGCAGGGCCGGCAAATCGGGCTTCAGGTCGCCGCGTGCGCGCAGGGCCCGGACTTCATCGAGCAAACCCGATGCGATCATCGAATCCATGCGCTGCGCGATGCGCGCATGCAGAAGCGCGCGATCGGATGGAATCAACGCCAGCTTGAGCACGCGATACCCGAACGGTGCAGGCAACCCGCCCTGCTGCGCCGACAACGGCTTGCCGGTCAGCTCGATCACTTCCAGCGCGCGCTGGATGCGCTGCGCGTCGCCGGGCCGGATTTTCGCTGCCGCCTTGGGATCAGCCTCGCGCAGGCGCACATGCATGGCCGTCCAACCGATTGCATCGGCTTGCGCAGCCAATCGCTCGCGCACTTGCGGATCGGCCTCGGGCAACTCCGACAAACCCGATTGCAGCGCGCGGAAGTACAAACCCGTGCCGCCGACCAGCAACGGAATTTTTCCCGCCGCCGTGATCGAAGCCATTTCGCGCAGTGCGTCCGCGCGGAACTCCGCCGCGGAGTAGGGTTCCGCCGGATCGCGAATGTCGACAAGTCGATGTGGAAACCGCGCCAGCGTCGCCGCATCCGGTTTCGCCGCGCCGATGTCCAAACCGCGATACACCAGCGCCGAGTCCACGCTGACAATGGCGAGCGGAAACCTTTCCGCCAAGGCGCAGGCCAGCGCCGTCTTGCCCGAGGCGGTCGGTCCCATCAGGAAGATCGCGGGCGGGCGTGTGTCGATGTTGTGCATGCAGCCAGTTTACCCGCATCGCATTGCGTACAGCGCCTCGACGAGCTATCCTGCGCGTAATACTTTTTCAGGTATTACCCATGCAAACGTCCAACGTGACGCAGAAGGGCCAGATCACCGTACCGTCCGAAATCCGGCGCGCGCTCGGCATCCGGCCCGGCGGCAAGGTCCGTTTCACCCGCAAGGGCGGCGGCGTACTCGTCGAAGCCGTCGACGAACCCTCCGTGGATTCCCTGTTCGGCGTGCTCAAGATGCCGAAGGGTCGCGGAGTTGCGGACCTGGATGCAGCCATCGAAGCCGCCAAGGCGAAACGCGCCGCAGCGTTGCGACGCAAGTGATCGCGCTCGATACCAATGTGCTGCTGCGCGCCCTGGTCGACGACGACAAAGCCGTAACGCAGTGCGCCGCGGCCCGGCGTCTTGTCGCCGCAGCCGGGGTGGTGGCCATCTGCGCTGCGGTATTCCTTGAAACCGTGTGGACGCTGTCGCGAAGCTTCGGTTTCTCGCGCAAAGAAGTCGTGCGCGTCGCGTCCATGCTGTTGCGGCATCCCAAGTACCGCATCCAGGACTCCGACCTTTTCGCCGCGGCTCTGGCGCGTTTCGCCGACGGCAACATCGACTTTGCCGATGCTGTCGCGCTGGAACAGGCCGTGCGCGGCAATGCCGTCCTGCACACGTTCGACCGCAAACTCGCCAAACTCGCGGGCGCGCAATTCGTGCAATAGGTCCACTCGCAAACGCTATCCTCGCCAATCCGCGACTACGGCTTGACCAGGCGCAGCTTGCCGTCCGCGCCGACGGATCGCGTCGATACGTTCCGGCTCTCGATGCCGATGATCGTCTCGAACAGGTCTTGCGCGAATACCGCATCGCCGAAATACCAGGAATGACTCGCCACATCCGGCAGCGGGTGGCTGTCGATTTGCGCGTAGTAGGAGGAACAATCCACGTCCACGGACGCCGCCGGCGCATTGTCCGGCAAGCCGACGCGCCCGACGCGCGGGGCGATGCCGATGCGCTTCACGTTCGAGATGTCCAGAACGATGTCGTGACTGTTCCAGTAATTCGTCAGACGCACGCAATGGTTGAACAACCCGGCCGAGGTCGGGTTGCCGCCCGACATCGAGGCCGATGAGATGTCGCCGGCCGCGAACAGAATCTGGCTCACCGTCCACGATTGCTGCGCAAGCTGCGTATCGTCGGCGCGATCGAACGCCTCGCGAATCACGTAGGCGCCAGTCGAGTGGCCGAGCACATGGATGTTGATGGCGCAGTGCGGCGTCTGCCGCGCGCTCAACTGGCGGATGCCATCGTTCACCAACATGGCGGCGGAATCCCGCGCCCGCGCGCGGTCGAACACATACGCCAGTGCATTGATCCCACATGGCCAGTCGAACGAAACCACCGCGCCCTTGAAACCGACTTGCGCGAGGCCGGACCGGATCTGCCGGTGCCGATTCATCACATCCGCTTCGGATTCGTTGTAGCCATGCACGATGAACAGCACATCGCCACGATCCTCGCCTTTGGCATTCGTCCAGCTCGCCGCCGCCTGCACGGCGTCGAACCAGGCATTGCGCCCCACCGCCTGATCCGGCGACGGATTGGCGTCCTCCGGAACCTCAAGGAAACGCGCGGTCTTGGCCACGGCCACCGCAAAGGCGCCGTTCTTGACCGCGCGGGCCGACATGACGAAGTCGTTGGGCATGGCCAATATTCCAAGCGTGCTGCAAAAGCAGCCTAGCACGCCGCTGGATCCATCGCTCGGCCTATAATTGCCGCCTTAGCCGGAGTGCAACCCATGTCTAACACCATGAAAGCGCTGGTCAAGCGCGAAGCCGCCAAGGGCATCTGGATGGAACAGGTGCCGATCCCCGAAATCGGGCCG
>JAFEFP010000159.1 GCA_018240545.1 Pseudomonadota bacterium
GTGCCGGAATGGTACGAGACCTACGGTCACATCGTCGACGGCATGTTCCTGCCGGAACTGCAGCAGAACGGCATCACCCTGTACCGCATCGTGTATTCCGGGTCGGGCGTGGGACAACTCAATCCGCAGGTGGACCCGACGCTGCAAGGCAGCGTCGTCGTCGACTTCAATCAGGCCGCGAATGCGCCGCAGTGCCGCAATTCCGACCGTAGCGGCATCGCTTCGCTGCTGGCGGTGATGTATTGGACCATCGGCAGCGAATCGGGCACCTGGTGCATGGAGCCGTTGCTCCTGCCCTCCAGTCACGCCAGCCCCGATTACAACGGCTTGTGGTACGCGCCGTCGGATTCCGGCTGGGGCTTCGAGTTGCTCGACAGCGCGGGCGCGCCCAATCCCGCGATCAACATCCTCATGTACCTGCCACCGGCTACGACCGGCGCCAATCCGACCTGGGCACTGGCCGAGGGCGTGCTGGTCAACGGCAGCGTGACCATGCCGCTGCAGCAGATCAGCAACGGATACTGCCGCGGTTGCACCCCGCCACCAAATCAGACGACCACGAATAACGGCACCATCACGTTGCGCCTGAATCCAATTGTCGCCGGGCAGCAGCCAAGCGGCACTGCGACGTTCAACATCAGCTATCCGGGCGGCGGATCGTTTTCGCGCAACAACCTGCCGATCCAGATGCTTTCGGTACCCACCGGACAATGACCGCGACGACACAGGATGCAGCGACGCGCGCACTCGCGCGCGCCTGGTTCTATCCGTATACCTTGCCCGACGGGCGCCCGCTGCCGAGTTCGCACGGCGGGCGCGTGGACGCGATCCACACCACGCGCGCACGCATGCTCGATGCCTGGCTCGCACGTGAATTCACCGGTGATCGCTCGAAGCGGCGGGCGCTGGACGTCGCCTGCCATCAAGGTTTTTTCTCCATCCAGCTCGCACGCGCCGGCTTCGGTCGCGTCGATGCGGTCGATGTACGCCAGGAACACGTGGACGACGTGAACCTGCTGCGCGAGATCTACGCGCTGGAGAACCTGCACACCCGGCGCGGCGACGTGCTGGCGATGACCGATGCCGCCGAGCACGATCTGGTGCTGATGTTTGGCCTGCTGTATCACCTGGAGAACCCCGTTGGCGCGCTGCGCCGGGCGCGCGCACTGACCCGCCGCGCCTGCGTCATCGAATCGCAGGTCGTGCCGCACCTGTCCGGGATGGTCGATTGGGGCAGCTACGAGTATGTGCGCCCGCTCAAGGGCTGCTTCGGCATCATCGACGAGATTGACGAGACGCACGCGCCGGAGGCCAGCGTCACCGGCATTTGCCTTGCGCCCAGCACCGAGGGGCTGCTCTGGCTGCTGCACGCCGTCGGATTCCGCCACGCCGAGGTGCTGCCGGTGCCGGACGACGGCTACGAGCAGTTGCGTCACGGCAAGCGTGTGATGGTGGCGGCGCTGGTCTGAAGCGTGGTATTCATGGTTTTGCAACGGTCGCGCAACGCGGCCGTTGTGGTTTTTTGCACCGCAAAAGCCTATGCTGCGGCTCCGACAGCAGTGCAAACCGTTCCACCTGAATCGCGGAGGAGCCCATGCTGGCGGAAGTCCGAACCAGCAACGACATCCATAGCACCCGTGTCTTGTCGCTGGATTCCAGCGGGCGCATCCTGGACTGGATGAGTTGGCAAGACGCGGTATGCCTGTACGTGCGCGACGCCGTGGCCTGGACGCTCGGCGACCCGTGCCTGACCATCCATGGCGGAACCAATCGCGACAGCGGCCTGCAAAGCACACTCGCCTTGCACCCCATCGTTGCCAGTCGCGGCCACGCGAGGTCTTCCCTGATCGACCCCGCGCCCGCACTGACCAACGCCGCGCTGTTCGCGCGCGACCGCATGTTGTGCCTGTATTGCGGCGAACATTTTCCGCGCGGCGAGCTCACCCGCGATCATGTCGTGCCCTTGTCCAAGGGCGGTCTGGATGCGTGGGAAAACGTGGTCAGCGCCTGCATCTGCTGCAACGTGCGCAAGGGTTGCCACACGCCCCAGCAGGCGGGCATGCCGCTGCTGGCCGTGCCCTATCGCCCGAGCTGGGTCGAGCACCTGATCCTCTCGAACCGCAACATCCTCGCCGACCAGATGGAATTTCTCGTCCATCACCTGCCGAAAAATCGGCGCCAATTGGCCTGAAGCGCCGGTTTCGCGCATTGTCCGCACACGCGTTCGGCGCTATGCTGCGCCGCACTAAAACGAGCCTCCGATTTCGATGACCGCATTGCATCCGGACCCGCCGGACCGTGCCGGCGCAGCCTTGGGCGGCATCCCGGTCGCGCCGGCGTTGGCCGATTCCCTCATCAGCGCAAAGGTTCCGCGCAAGACCCTGTTGGTCGACCGGCGCGTCGTGCTGATCTCGGTGATCTCGATCCTGCTCGCGGTGGCTGCGGCGTTCATCGCGCAATTCCTGAAGGCGCTGATCGGCCTGGTCACGAACCTGAGCTTCTATGGTCGCTGGTCGACGGCCTTTTCGTCGCCGGCGGGCAACCACCTGGGCCTGTGGGTGGTCGCCATCCCCGTTCTGGGCGGCATCGCCGTCGGCGCAATGGCGCGTTGGGGTTCGGCGGCGATCCGCGGCCACGGCATCCCCGAGGCCATGGAGCAGGTGCTGCTCAACGAATCGAAGATCGCACCGCGCATCACCTTCCTCAAGCCGATATCGTCGGCGATCGCGATCGGCACCGGCGGCCCGTTTGGCGCGGAAGGCCCGATCATTGCGACGGGCGGCGCGCTCGGCTCGCTGATCGGCCAGATCCTGCGGGTGACCGCCACCGAGCGCAAGATCCTGCTCGCCGCCGGAGCTGCCGCCGGCATGGCCGCCGTGTTTGGCTCGCCGGTGTCGGCCGTGATCCTCGCCGTCGAACTGCTGTTGTTCGAAATGCGTCCGCGCTCGCTGATTCCGGTCGCGCTGGCCACGACCACGGCCGCCGGCATCCGCTACGCCATGGTCGGTTCGCAGGCGGTGTTTGCGATGCCACCCATCGCGGCACCCGCTGGCGGCGCATTGGCATTTTACGTCGGCCTTGGCGCCTTGCTTGGCGCGATCAGTGTCGGGGTGACCTGGCTCGTGTACGCCATCGAGGACGCATTCGATCACTTGCCGGTCCACTGGATGTGGTGGCCGGCGATCGGCGGCGTTGTCGTCGGCGTGGTCGGGTATTTCGCACCGCTGACGCTCGGTGTCGGCTACACGAACATCGAGCAGATCGTGTCCGGCAATTTCACCGCGCAGGCGCTGATGTTCCTGTGCGTGATGAAATTCCTGTCGTGGTCGATCGCCCTCGGCAGCGGCACTTCGGGCGGCACGCTGGCGCCGCTGTTCACGATCGGCGGCGCGTTCGGCGGTGTCGCCGGTTACGCCGCCTTGTCGCTTTTTCCCCATTTGGGCATCGATCCGAAGATCGCCGGCCTCGTCGGCATGGCCGCGATCTTCGCCGGCGCCTCGCGCGCCTTGCTCACCTCGGTCGTGTTCGCGTTCGAAACGACGCTGCAACCGGCCGGCATCCTGTCCCTGCT
>JAFEFP010000015.1 GCA_018240545.1 Pseudomonadota bacterium
ACCTGTCGGCGGGCAAGGGTATCGTCGTGCACCGGATCGAATGCCCGAACCTGCCCGAGTACCGCAAGACGCCCGAGCGCATCGTCGCCATCGCCTGGGACCGCGAGGTGACCGGCGATTACCGTGCGCGCCTGCGCATCGTCGTCGACAACAAGCCCGGCGTGCTCGCCACCGTCGCCACCGCCATCGCCGAGCGCAACTCCAACATCGAAAACGTCGAGTACCAGGAGCGCGACCCGCAAACCTCCACGCTGATGTTCACGATCGAGGTGCGCAACCGCAAGCACCTGGCCGACGTGATGCGCGGGGTGCGCAATGCGGCGGTGGTGCACGGGGTATATCGCTATCCGTAATCCGGTGGCGCGGATGCTATGCTTGTGTGCGTCCCGAGACCGGATGCGCCCATGCCTCGCCAGATCATCGCCTCGCCCAATGCACCCAAGGCCATCGGCCCGTATTCGCAGGCCGTGCGCTGCGGCAACACCGTGTATTTTTCCGGACAGACGCCGATCGACCCGGCCACCGGCGCGCTGGTGCCGGGCGACATCACGGCGCAGGCGCGGCGCGTTTTCGAGAATCTCAAGGCCGTTGCCGGTGCGGCCGGCGCAAGCTTCGCGCAGGTTGCGCGCGTGGGCATTTACCTCACCGATCTGGCCAACTTCGCCGCGGTCAACGCGGTGATGAAGGAATATTTCGCCGAACCTTACCCCGCGCGTTCCACCATCGGCGTCGCGTCGTTGCCGCTCAACGCGCAGGTCGAGATCGACATGATCGCGGTGTTCGATTGAGCGCGCCGCACCGCGCATGCGCGAATCCGTCGTTCCATCCGCCGCGGCACTGACGACGCTGGCCGGCGTCGGCCCGGCGCTGGCGAAGACGCTTGAACGCCTCGGTCTGCGCACGTTGCAGGACCTGTGGTTCCATCTGCCGCTGCGCTACGAAGACCGCACGCGCATCACGGCCATCCGCGATTTGCGTCCAGGCGACACGGCGCAGGTCGAAGGCTGCGTCGAAGCCATCGACAAGGGATTCCGCTACCGGCCGCAATTGCGCGTGGCGATCGGCGATGCCTCGCGCGCGACCTTGCTGTTGCGCTTTTTCCATTTCAATTCCGCGCAGGCGAACCAGATCGTCGTCGGCACCCACCTGCGCTGCTATGGCGAGGTGCGCCATGGTGCGCAGGGCCTGGAGATGGTGCATCCGCAGTATCGGCGCGTGACCGAATCCGCCACCGTCGAGGAGCGCCTGACGCCGGTGTACCCGGTGACGGAAGGTTTGTCGACGGCGCGCCTGGCCGGCGTGATCGAGCGCGCCCTGCAACGCCTGCCACCGGATGCGGAACTCGAATTGATCCCGACGGAGTTGCGCAAGGCGCACAAATTGACTTCCCTGCGCGCGGCGCTCGAATACGTGCACCGGCCGCCACCGGACGCCGATTTGGCTACGCTCGCGCTCGGCGCGCATCCGGCGCAGCAGCGCCTCGCGTTCGAGGAGTTGCTGGCCCAGCACCTGAGCCTGAAACGCCTGCGCCAGCGCGTGCGCGAACACGCTGCCCCCGCGTTGCACGGCGATGGCGGTTTGCGCCGTCGTTTTCTTGCGAGCCTGCCGTTCGCGCCAACGCATGCGCAAACGCGCGTCGCCGCCGAGGTTGCGCGCGATCTGGGAAAGCCTGTGCCGATGCTGCGATTGGTGCAGGGCGACGTCGGCTCGGGCAAAACCGTCGTCGCCGCGCTGGCGGCACTTGCCGCGGTCGAGTCCGGCGCGCAGGCCGCGCTGATGGCCCCGACCGAGCTGCTGGCCGAGCAGCATTTCCGTAATTTCCTGAGATGGATGCAACCGCTTGGCATCGAAGTCGTGTGGTTGGCCGGCAAGCTCAAGGGCCGTGCGCGCAGCAAAGCACTGGCGCAAATTGTCACGTCCGCCCAAATCGTGATCGGCACGCACGCACTGATGCAGGAAGGCGTCGCGTTCCGTGATCTCGCACTCGTCATCATCGACGAGCAGCATCGCTTCGGTGTGCACCAGCGCCTGGCCTTGCGCGAAAAAGGCCGCGCTGGCGACCGCGTGCCGCATCAGCTCGTGCTCACCGCCACGCCGATTCCGCGCACGTTGGCGATGACGGCCTATGCAGACCTGGATGTGTCGGTCATCGACGAACTGCCGCCCGGGCGCACGCCGGTGACGACCGTGGCCATCGCCAATTCGCGCCGCAAGCAGGTGATCGAGCGCATCCGCGCCGCCTGCGCCGGTGGCCGGCAAGTGTACTGGGTGTGCACCATCATCGAGGAATCCGATCTTCTGCAGGCGCAGGCCGCGCAGGCCGTGCATGCGGAATTGACCGCGGCGCTGCCCGGACTCGCGATCGGCCTTGTGCATGGTCGGCTCAAGCCCGCGCAGAAACAGGCGGTGATGGATGCATTCGCCGCGGGCAAGATCGCGTTGCTGGTGGCGACGACAGTGATCGAAGTCGGCGTCGACGTGCCGAACGCGAGCCTGATGATCGTCGAGAACGCCGAACGCCTGGGCCTGGCGCAACTGCACCAGTTGCGCGGGCGCGTCGGCCGCGGCAGCGTCGAATCCAGTTGCGTCTTGTTGTATCAAACGCCGCTTTCGGCCATGGCGCGACAACGCCTGGACGTGCTGCGCGCGACGAACGACGGCTTCCGCATCGCCGAAAAAGACCTCGAACTGCGCGGCCCCGGCGAAGTGCTCGGCACGCGCCAGACCGGGCAAATGACCTTGCGCATCGCCGACCTGGTGCGCGACGCCGCGTTGCTGCCGTGGGTGCAGCGCGCCGGCGAGGCGTTCTTGCGACAATATCCCGAGCGCGCGGATAAACTGATCGAACGCTGGATTGGCATGGCGACGCGCTATGCCGGGGCTTGACATGCGGCGATTGGTCAGCGCATGGCAATCCTTGCGCGTTCGCGACTTCGCCTTGCGCGCACAGCGCTGCCCGTATTGCGGCCCCAGCCTGATCGTACGCTTGCGCCGCGACGAAACCGGCGTGCGCTGCGTGCGTTGCGGCGCGAGCGCCGTGCATCTGGCCATCGGCTGGGCGTTGCGCCGTTACGCGCCGCGACTGGAGGCGAGCGCGGTCTGCGAGTTGTCGGCGCGCGGCCCGCTGGCGCGCCATCTGGCGTGCGCTGCGCGCAGCGCGGCGCTGTCGGAATACCGGTCCGATGTGACACCCGGCGCAGAACGCGATGGTGTGCGCTGCGAGGATGTGCAAAGCCTGCGCTACGCCGATGCCAGTTTCGACCTGGTCACCCACACCGAAGTGCTCGAACACGTGGCGGACGATACGCGCGCATTTGCCGAATTGCGCCGGGTGTTGCGATCCGGCGGACTCATGCTGTTCACCGTGCCCCTGCACGAAGGGCCGACGCGGGAACGCGCGCGTTTGCGCCATGGCGCCATCGAGCACCTGCTGCCGGCGGCGTATCATGGCGACCCGCTGCGCGGGGGCGGAGCGATTGTGGTGTTCCGCGATTACGGCGCGGATATCGTGACGCGGCTGCTCGCGGCGGGATTCTCGGGCGCCTGGATCGAGTCCGCCGATGCGGCGCACGGGTACTGGGGCCACGCGCGTGCGGTCGTATGCGCGCGGCGTTGATGGCACGCGAGAGCAGGAAAATGGACAAAGCGAAAATCCTTATCGATACCGACCCTGGCGTGGACGATGCGCTCGCCATCCTGATGGCGCATCGCCACGCCGATGTCGTTGGCCTGACGATCGCCGCGGGCAACGTGGGTCTTGCGCACACGGTTGCGAATGCGTTGAAGCTGGTGGAAACCATTGGCGCGGCGACGCCGGTCTTCGCCGGTTGTGCCGGGCCCTTGGTGGCACATCCGCCGGAAAGCGCGGCGTTCGTGCATGGCCTCGATGGCTTCGGCGACTCAGGTCACCTGCCTGGCGTGCGGCGTGCCGAAGCCGAGCCTGCCGCTCAGGCGATCCTGCGCCTGTCGCGCGAGCATGCCGGCAAGCTCGTGATCGTGGCGATGGCGCCGTTGACCAATCTCGCGCTGGCGCTCAAGCTCGATCCGGAATTGCCGTCGCGCGTGGCGCGCCTCGTCGTCATGGGCGGGGCCGTGACCGGACGCGGCAATACGACGGTATCCGCCGAGTTCAACATCGGCTTCGATCCGGAGGCTGCGCACATCGTGTTCTCGGCCTGGCCGAAATTCGAACTGGTCGATTGGGAACTGACCGTGCGCCATGCAATTGCGTACGGCACGATCGAGCATTGGTCATCGGCAGACAATGCGCAGGCGCGCTTTTTTGATGCCATTTCGCGCAAGACGCGCGCGTGGTCGCAGGAGCGCGGGCGTCCCAAGCTGGCCCTGGCCGACCCGCTGGCGATGGCGGTGGCGTTGCAGCCGGACATCGTCGTGCGCACCGGCGAACATCACGTCGCGGTTGCCCTGGATGGTCTGGCGCGTGGTGCGACGGTGGTCGATTGGGACAATCGTTCGGGCGCGGCCACGAATGCGCGCATCGTGATGGAACTGGATCAGGCGCGCTTCGAGGCGCTGGCGGCGTCGGCGCTCGGTGCGGGCTCGTAATTGCTTCAAATTGCCGTTCGCCCTGAGTCCCTCGACTGCGCTCGGGACAGGCTTCGCGCCGCAGGCGCGAAGCCGAAGGGTCGCAGTACGTGCGTTTCGACTTCGCGGAACTTCGTTCCGCTACGCTCAACGCGAACGGAATTCCGGTTCGAGATGCCCGCGGTAGTTACTTTTGCGGCATCGCGTTGCGGAACCAGATGTCGGTCTGCGGAAACGCCATCTCGATGTTCTTCGCGCGGAAGACCTCGGCGATGCGCGTGTACAGCGCATCGCGCGCGCGGTTGCGCTCGCCGATGTCGGCGACGAACACGCGCAGGTCGAAATCGAAGGTGCAGGCGGAGATCTGCATGAACCAGCACGTGGGTGCCGGCTCGTCCGCGACCAGCGCTTCGGCGCGGGCGATTTCCAGCAACAGGGAGCGCACCTGGCGCGGGTCGCTGGCGTAGGCGGCGCCGATGCGCAGGACCAGGCGCGTGGTCGTGTTCGACAGCGACCAATTCGTCAGGCGCTCGGTGATGAAGCTCTTGTTCGGCACGATCACTTCCTTGTTGTCCCAGTCCACGATCGTGGTAGCGCGCGTGCGGATGCGCGCGACCGTGCCCTCGACATCGCCGATGCTGACGACATCGCCGATGCGGAACGGGCGTTCGAACAGCACCATCAGGCCGGACACGAAATTGGCGAAGATTTCCTGCAGGCCGAAGCCCAGGCCCACCGAAAAGCCGGCCGCGAGCCACTGCAGGTTGCTCCAGTGCAAGCCCAGCATGGCCAGGCCCGCGACCGTGCCGGTGACGACGATCGCGTAGCGCGTCAGGCTGGTGATGGCGTAGCGCGTCGGCGCGTCCACGTGCAGTCGGCGCAGCAGCGTCAGCTCGATCAGGCCCGGCAGGTTGCGCGTGGCGATCCAGGTCAGCGCCAGCACGAGGATCGCCTCGAGCGCGTCGCGCAGGCTCACGCTCAGGGCCACGGTCTTGCCGTCGATCTGGTCGCTGGACGTCCACACGTTGACGTCGCCGAGCAGGTTCAGCGCGGGCGCGACGTCGGACCAGATCCACAACAGCGCGCCCGCGAACGCGACCGCGATGACCGCGCGCAACAGGCGCCGCGTTTGCGCATTCACGCTCGCGAGCGTGATTTCCTCGGGCTGGATCTCGGGCGGCGTTTCGCCCGGATCGGCTGCCGCGTCCACGGCATCGACTTGCTGGCGCTGCTCCATGCGTTGCAAGGCGAGGCGGCGCTCGCCGAGCACCAGCCAACGCGCGGCGAGGTTATAGACGACGTTGGCGGCGAGCAGGGCGATGAGACTTTGCAGGACGCGCAGGCTCAGGGTCATCGCGGTGACGAAATACCCGCGCAGCACGAGCACGGCCAGCGCGAGCAGGCCGCCGACCAGCACCGCGCGCAACCACTGGCGCAGGCGCAGCGGCTCGGCGAGCTCGGTATAGCGCGCGGTCCACAGGCGGCCGGGCGCCAGCAGCCAGCCCAGTATCACGGCCATGCCGAGCAGCGCCGCGACGAGCAATGCGCGACCATATTCGTCGGTCGCCGCGGCGTCGGCGCGCAGCAGCATCAGGCCGACGAGGAACTGCGCCGGCAGGATGGCCAGCCCGAGCCAGGGCGTCGCGGCGGACAGGGCCGCGCGGCGCGGGCGTGGCCAGCGGAAGTGGAATTGCGCCAGGCCGTTTTCCCAGGTCAGCGCGCCGAGGAACGCCAGGACGAAGACGTCGGGGACAAGGCGCACGAGCGCCGAGCCGGTTTCGAGCGCGGCCGCGTTGCCCGGTGCGGCACGCAAGGCTTGGCCGATGAGCCACAACGCGAACGGGAGCGGCACGGCGGCGAGCACGGTCCACACCAGCGCCATGCCGGTGTGGCGGTAGCGGTCGCTGCGGATGCGCCGCAGCGGTGTGGCGATGGCGGCCAATTGCGCGACCGCGCGCCGTCGCAGGGCCAGCAAGGACACGAGAACCAGCACGCCGAGCGCGGCGAGCAGCGGCGCTTCGGCGATGGCGGTACCGGCATCGCGCAACGTGCGCCGCCAGCGCGAGCCGGAAAGAAAACCGCTGCGGTCGCTGAAGAGGTTGGCGAACCAGTTGCCGTCGACCGGGGTGTGGCTCGGTGTCCACAACAAGCGCACGTCCAGGATCGCGTCGAGTCGGGCGGTGGTCGCGACGAGCGCGCGCAATTCCGGTTCCGCGTCACCCTGCACACCGGCCAGCCGGGTCTGTAGCGCGTTCAGCTGCACGAGGATCTGCGCACGCGTGGCGAGCAGGCGATACATCGTCTCGCGCACGACCTTCATCCGCTCCGGTGGCAGGTCCGGCAACCGGGCGAGGGCGGCGGTCGTGGCGGCATCCAGGTCGCCGAGCGCGTTTTGCTGCTCGCGCACGTCGATCAGGCCCAGCCGGGTTTGCGCATAGCGGGTCTGCAGCTCGTCGAGCTGCCGCTTGATCTGCGCCAGCGGCTGCAGCTTGCGCTTTTCCGCGAGCAGGATCAGGCCCACGGCCTCATCGACGCCGCCAATGCGGATGCGGTCCTCGGTATTCTTCAGCGCTTGCGAGGTGTCGGCCATGGCGCGATCCCAGGCCTGCTTGCGCGTGCGCAGGTCGCGCGTGTCGGCGACGACGCCGGACAGGCGATCGACCAAAGCGATGTTCGCGTCCGCCGCCGCGATCAGCGTTTGCGCGCGGGAATCCAGGCCGTTGCGATCTGCGGTCACTTGATCCTGCAGCGCCTTGACCCGCGCGCCGGTGCGGTCGAGCAGCAGGTTTTCGAGCGCCGCCACGCGTTGCGCCGCATCGCTGGCAGCGCGCTGCTGCGCGCGCAACTGCGCCGAAAGCAGGCGCATGCGCGGCTCATAACTGCGGTTTTCCAGATTGAGCAGCGCGATTTGCACATTCGCCAGCCGGCGCGCCGCCTGTGCGCGCAGGCTGCGCGCATGCGCGAGCGCGGCGGGCAGGTCGGCCGGCGCGGGCGTGGCGGCGTTGGCAGCGAGCGCGACATTCGCGGCAGCCAGCTCGTCGCGCAATTGCGCCGGCCGCATCGTCTGCCGCGCCAGTTCGTCCTGCGCAGCGGCGACCGCGGCACGGGCGTTGGCCGCCGCGTCGCGTTCGCGGGCGAGCAGGGCTTCGAGTTGCTCGGCGGTAGCGCGCGTGGGCAAGGCCGCCTTCCAGGTCACCAGCGTCGCGGTCGGGTCTGCCGCCAGCGCCGCCTGTTCGAGCTTCTGCGCCTCGGCATCGGCGCTGGCCGCAGTCTGGTTCAGGCGCTGCCATTGCTGCGCCAGGTCGTCCGCATGCGTTTCGTCTGCCTGCGCCTGCTGCAGCAGTTCGTCAGCCTGTTTGCGCGCGTCGGCGGCGAGCCCGCGCTGGTTGGGCAGCGCGCGCAGCGCGGCCGCGACGGCGGCGGCGTTCGACGCGGGCAGGGATTGGCCTGCGTCGGCCTGGGCCGGCGCTGGCCCTGCGCCTTGGGCGCACGCGGCCGGGGCGGGAAACCAGATTCCGCCCGAAAGGCCGGCCAAGACCAGCATGGCACACCCGAGGACCCGCGTAGCTATCGGATTATCCAAGACAATTCACTGCCAAGACTTGCGTGAACGAAGGTCGAAACGATACCATAGGCGTCTTTTCCGCACGTTTTCGTGGAGTTGCAGCATGAAAGCCGACACCCATCCCAAGTACGCGCCGGTGATCTTCCAGGATGTCTCGTCCAATTTCGCGTTCCTGACCCGGTCCACGATGACCGCCAAGGAAACGATGAAATGGGAAGACGGCAAGGAGTATCCGCTGATCAAGGTGGAGATCTCCAGCAAGTCGCACCCGTTCTACACCGGCAAGCACAAGATCGTCGATTCCGGCGGCCGGGTGGACAAGTTCCGCAAGCGCTACGGTGCCAAGCAAGGCTGAGCCCGCTGCGCCGGTCTGTTCTTGCGGGCGGTATCACCCGCGTGCGCCAGCCTGCCGTCCCCGCGTGAACCGACAAGGAGTCTGCCGTGTCCGAAAAGACCGTTTTGCTCGCCGATAGCGTCTCCGGCAAGGCCACCACGATGCCGCTGGTCACCGGCAGCATGGGCGAGCCGGCGATCGACATCGGCAAATTGCACAGGGACCTGGGGTACTTCACCTTCGATCCCGGCTTCGTGTCCACCGCCAGCACCCGCAGCGCGATCACCTTCATCGATGGCGACAAGGGCGTGCTGCTGTATCGCGGTTACCCGATCGAGCAGCTTGCCAAGCAAGCGAGTTTTCTTGAAGTCGCGTACCTGCTGATCAATGGCGAGTTGCCGAACGCGCGCGATTTCGGTGCATTCGAGGACCAGGTGACGCATCACTCGATGATGCATGAGTCGCTGAAGAACTTCCTGCACGGATTCCATTACGACGCGCATCCGATGGCGATGCTGTGCGGATCGATCGCCTCGTTGTCGGCGTTCTACCACGACACGCTGGACATCTCCGATCCGGAACAGCGGCGCCTGGCCGCGATCCGCCTGATCGCCAAGATGCCGACGTTCGCGGCTGCCGCCTATCGCTATTCGATCGGCTGGCCGATCCGCTATCCGCGCAACAACCTCGAGTACGTCACGCGTTTCCTGCACATGATGTTCGAGGTGCCGAGCGAGCCGCTCGCGCTCAATCCCGTCGTTGCCAAGGCGCTTGACCTGCTGTTCATCCTGCATGCCGATCACGAGCAGAATGCGAGCACTTCGACCGTGCGCCTGGTCGGATCGACCGGCGCCAATCCCTATGCATCGATCGCCGCCGGCATCGCCGCGCTGTGGGGGCCGGCGCACGGCGGCGCCAACGAGGCGGTGCTCAAGATGCTCGCCGAGATCGGCGATGCGAAGAACGTCGGCAAGGCGGTGGAAAAGGCGAAAGACAAGAATTCGGGTTTCCGCGTGTACAAGAATTTCGATCCGCGCGCGACCATCATCCGCGAGACCTGCCATCAGGTCCTCAGCGAACTGGGTGTGAACGATCCATTGCTTGAGGTCGCGCTCGCACTGGAAGAAGTGGCGTTGAAGGATCCATACTTCGTCGAGCGCAAGCTGTATCCGAACGTCGATTTCTATTCGGGCATCATCTACAAGGCGCTGAAGATCCCGACCGAGATGTTCACGGTGATGTTCGCGATTGCACGTACCGCCGGTTGGGTCGCACACTGGCTCGAACAGCATACCGACAAGGAAACCAAGATCGGCCGTCCGCGCCAGATCTACACCGGCGCGACGACGCGCGACTACGTGGCGATCACGAAGCGCTGAGCAGGCCTTCCACGGTGGCCAGTGCCGCCCGGCGCATGGGTCGCTCCCCCGCGCGGTCGAGCGGGGCCTGGCGGATCGCATCCGCCGGCAGCACGGTCAAATCGAAACAAACATCCGCCTGGCGGATTTTCAACACCGGAAAATCGCCGAATCGCTCGCCGTCGATCCGCAAACGACGGTGGTCTTCTGCGAACGCGATGGCGGCATCGCCCAGCATGTCGATTACCGATTCCGGGGTGTCGCAGAACAGGTGCAGGCAAACCGCCGAATGCACATCGGCGGTTCCGTCCAGCACCGGCCCGACGAGGCGTGGCTCGAAGCGCGCGAAATAGCGCATCGCCTCGCAAGCTGCTTCGCGCAGTACGCGCAATTGCGTTGGCTGATCGTCGCCGTGGAACAGGCGCTGGTGTTCGCGCAGCGCGTCTTCGATTTCGCGGTTCTTGGGCAGACTCGATTCATCGCGCGCACGCAGGCGCTCGGCCGCCTTGCGCTTGGCGAGCTGATAGTCGCGAATGCCGTGCTCGCTGATCAGGCGCGCGGCTTCCAGCGCGATGCGGTGGCGCAGGCTTGCTGCAGGCCTTGCCATCAGAAGATCCCGTAGGCGTCTTGCTGGACCTTTTTTTCCGCATCCGTGGCGTTGTTTGGCCCCGACGCCAGACGCGTGACATCCTCGACCTTGAATACTTCCAGCATGCTGTTGGGGTCGTTGGCCGGTGCAAGTTGGCCGGTCGCCTTGTCGATGCGCGCGGTAGTGATGCCCGGCGGCATCTCGAAGGCTTGCTCGGGTGTGCCCTGCAGCGCGGTGCGCATGAACTGGATCCACATCGGCAGCGCGGCCTGCGCACCGAATTCGCCAACGCCGTTGCTGCGGCCGAGCGAGGAAAAATCATCGAACCCGACCCAGACGCTGGCGACGAGATTGTCGTTGTAGCCGTTGAACCAGGCGTCGCGATGATCATTGGTCGAACCCGTCTTGCCGGCCAGGTCGTTGCGCTTGAGCACCATGGCGCCGGCGCCCGTGCCCCGGCGCACGACATCGCGCAGGATCGAGCCGATCAGGTACGCGGTGCGCGCATCGAGCACACGCGGCGCAAGTCTGGGGGCATTCGGGTCCACTGGCGCCGCGGCGGCTTGCGCGGCGGGCGCGGCCGGCAGGGAGACCTTCACCGGCGGCGCTGCGTTCGTGGCGGCCGCCGCGGCAGCGGTGGCCTGCTCGCGCGCGTCTTCGAGCAAACGCTGCGGACAATGCCGGCACGCCAGCACCGGCTGCGCCTTGTAGATTTGCTTGCCGTCGCGGTCGACGATGCGGTCGATGAAATACGGGCTGACGAGGAACCCGCCATTGGCGAACACGGCGTAGCCGCGTGCCATCGCCAGGGGCGATACCGATGCGGTACCAAGCGCAAACGAGAGATTGTCGGGCAGTTGCTGCGGGCTGAACCCGAAGCGCGTGGCGAATTCGCGCGCATAGCGCACGCCGATGGCGTCGAGCAGGCGTACCGAGACCAGGTTCTTGGATTCGACCAGGGCTTCGCGCAGGCGCATCGGGCCTTCGAACTTGTCGTCGTCGTTCTTCGGCTCCCACAGCCCGTTCGGCTTCGACGGATCGGCAAACACGATCGGCGCGTCGTTGATGATCGATGCCGGCGTGAAGCCGTGCTCGAACGCCGCGGAATAGAAGAACGGCTTGAAGCCGGAACCCGGCTGGCGGCTGGCTTGCACGGCACGGTTGAACTTGCTGCGCGCGTACGAAAAACCGCCGACTTCGGCGCGGATTGCGCCGTCATCGGGATCCAGGGCAATCAACGCGCCCTGTACCTTCGGGATCTGCGAAAGTCTCCACACGCCGTCGGCCGTGCGCGCCAATCGCACCACATCGCCGGACTTGAGTACATCATCGACGCGCTTGGGCGGCGCGCCGCGATGGCTTTCATCCTTGTAGCGCTGCGCCCAGCGCACGGCGGGCATTTCCAGCGCCACGCTTTGTCCGTCCTGCAGATAAATGTCGGCGGATTTTTCGGAACTGTCCACGACGATCCCCGCAATGAGACCGAGCACGGGACGGAAAGAATCCGCGTCCAGGCGCTTGTCCAGTTCCGGCGGCAGTGGGTGCGCGCCAAGGCTGAAGTGCGCCTCCGGACCGCGGAAGCCGTGGCGTTCGTCGTAGGCAATCAGGTCGTCGCGCATGGCCTGGTTGGCCGCAATCTGGTCGCGCGAATCGAGTGTGGTGTAGATGCTGTAGCCGTCGGTCAGCGCATCGTTGCCGAGACGGTCGAGGGCTTCCAGACGAACCTGTTCGGCGACGTAGGGCGCATCGGCCTCGATCGGCGGCTCGTGGGCAAAGGATTGATCGGGCTCGGCGCTGGCCTGCTTGAACTGCGCTGCGGTAATGAACTGGTTGTCGAGCATGCGCTGCAGCACGTAGTTGCGCCGTTCGGTCGCCCGGGCGCGATTGCTCAACGGATTGCTGCTGGACGGGAATTTCGGCAGCGATGCGAGCATTGCGCATTCGGCCAGGGTGAGTTGATCCAGCGTCTTGCCATAGTAGAACTCCGCGGCGGCGGCGACGCCGTAGGCGCGATTGCCGAAAAAGATCTTGTTGAGGTAAAGCTGCAGGATCTCGTCCTTGCTCAGCTCATGCTCGATGCGGAAGGACAGGAAGATCTCGGTCGCCTTGCGTGTGAGGCTGACCTCGGGACTGAGGAAAAATCCGCGCGCGACCTGCTGCGTGATCGTGCTTCCCCCCGGTACATGCAGGCTGCGCTTGGCGATCATGTAGCCGAATGCGCGCAGGATGCCGGTGAAATCGATGCCCGAATGGCTGTAGAAGTTCGCGTCCTCGGCGGCCAGGAACGCGTTCCGGAGCGGTTGCGGGACGTCCTCGATCTTGACGGGAATGCGCCGTGTCTCGCCGATGGTGGCGACGAGCTTGCCGTCGCGCGTATACACCCGCAGCGGAACCTGCAGGCGCACATCCTTGAGCACGTCCACGGACGGCAGGCGCGGTTCGATAAGCCAGTAGGCGATTCCGATTGCTACAGCGCCAGCCACGACGCCCAGCACGCACAAAATCAAGAACCAACGAAGCAAACGTCGAAATATTCTCATGCGTGGCGTGAGTTGTGATCGCAGTCAAGGATGGCGGGCGAACTTCCGGGCGAAGATCGCCGGGTCAGTATAGGTGGCCGACGACACGTTCGGTAGGAGAATACAACGCGGCTGCGGGCAAATTTCTGACTTTGTCGTGGAAAATCAATGGATTGCGATAATTTTCACGACACTGTTGATAATCCGTTAAAGTTCGTATTTAATGTGGATGCGCATATATCGCTCGTAAGGGCGCGTGGGAAGGGGAAAAAGTGTGGGCCTACTCAGTGCAAAAGCGCCGCCGCTGATCGGGGTCGATATCAGTTCGACTGCCGTGAAGCTGTTGCAGTTGACTCAGTCCGGCAACAAGTACCGCGTCGAGCATTATGCGGTCGAGCCGTTGCCTCCCAATGCTGTGGTCGAAAAGAACATCGTCGAGGTGGAAGCCGTCGGTGAAGCGATCCGGCGTGCGCTGAATCGTTCGGGCGCCAAGACCAAGTTTGCCTGCGCGGCCGTTGCGGGATCCGCCGTCATCACCAAGATCATCCCGATGCCCGCCGACCTTTCGGAGGAAGACCTCGAGGCGCAGATCCAGTCCGAGGCGAACCAGTACATTCCGTATCCGATCGAGGAAGTCAGTCTGGATTTCGAAGTCGTCGGGCCGGTGAAGGACAACCCGGAGATGATGAACGTCCTGCTCGCCGCCTCACGCACCGAGAACGTGGACCTGCGCGTGGCCGCACTGGATCTGGGCGGGTTGACCGCGAAGGTCGTGGAAGTCGAGGCCTTCGCGATGGAAAACGCGTTCAAGCTGGTCGCCGATCAGTTGGCCGTGCCCAAGGATGCCGTCGTCGCGGTCGCCGATATCGGCGCCACCATGACCACGCTGATCGTGCTCAAGGGCCAGCGCACGATCTATTCGCGCGAGCAAGTGTTCGGCGGCAAGCAGCTCACCGACGAGGTAATGCGCCGTTACGGCCTGTCGTACGAGGAGGCCGGCCTGGCCAAGCGCCAGGGCGGGTTGCCGGAGTCGTACGAGATCGAAGTGCTCGAGCCGTTCAAGGAAGCGATGGTGCAGCAGGTCAGCCGTCTGCTGCAATTCTTCTTCGCCGGCAGCGAGTACAACAAGGTCGACCAGGTCGTCCTCGCCGGCGGCTGCGCTTCGATCGCTGGCGTGGCCGAGATGGTGGAAGAACAACTCGGCGTGCCCTGCGTGGTCGCCAATCCGCTCGCCAACATGTCGCTGTCATCGCGCGTGCAGGCCCAGACGCTGGCCCAGGATGCGCCCGCGCTGATGATCGCCTGCGGCCTCGCGCTGAGGAGTTTCGACTGATGGCCAAGATAAACCTACTGCCTTGGCGCGACGAGCTGCGCAAGCAGCGCCAACGCGAGTTCTACGTGATGCTGGCCGGTGCCGCGGTCGCCGCGGTATTCGTGGTGTTCATCTGGTGGTATTGGATGGGCATGCGCCTGGAAAACCAGGATTCGCGTAACGCCTACATGAAGGAGCAAATCCACCAGCTCGACGGCAAACTGGTCGAAATCAAGCAGCTGGAGACGACCAAGTCGAAATTGCTGGCGCGCAAGGAAATCATCGAAAAGCTCCAGGCCAGCCGGTCGCAGATGGTGCACCTGTTCGATGAGTTGGTGAAGACCATTCCCGATGGCGTGCGCTTGCTCAGCATGAAGCAGAACGGCGATTCCCTGACGCTGGATGGGCTGGCCCAGTCCAATGCCAGCGTTGCCACCTACATGCGCAATCTGGATGCGTCGCCTTGGCTGACGCACTCGGATCTGGTCATGACCGAAGCCAAGAAGAACGACAAACGCGATCGCTTCGATTTCGGCGTGACGGTCAAGTTGACGAACCCCGACGAGAAGGCCAAGGAACAGGAAAAGGCGGCCAAGGCAGCGGCAGCGAGCGGCTTGGGCGCAAAGCCGGTTTCCGCGCACGCGGCGACGCCTCCCGCTGCGGAAAGCTCCGGCAAGGAGGTCAAGCCATGAAACTGTCGGACTTCCGCAATCTGGATTTCAACAACGTCGGCGGATGGGCACAGGGCGTCAAGTTCACGTTTTGCGCCCTGTTGTTTGGATTGATCGTCCTCGCAGGCTGGTGGTTCGCGATCAGCGCGCAGCAGGACGACTTGCAGCAGCGGCAAGGCCAGGAAACCCAGTTGAAGAAGGAGTTTTCCGAAAAGCAGGCCAAGGTCGTCAACCTGGAAGAGCTCAAGCAGCAACTCGAGGAAATGCGCGACATGCTGCGCCAGCTGTTGCGCCAACTGCCGAGCAAGACGGAAATGCCTGAGCTGCTGGTGGACATCTCGCAAACCGCGCTGTCGGCCGGCTTGCAGACGCAATTGTTCAAGCCCGGACCGGAATCGATCAAGGAAGGGTTCTACGCGGAAAAGCCGATCCAGTTGCGCATGACCGGTACCTACCACCAGTTCGGTGCGTTCATCAGCGGGGTCGCTGCCTTGCCGCGCGTGGTCATCCTGACCATGCACGATGTTTCGCTCAAGCCGGTCGTTGGCAGCGAGCTGTCGCTGGAAGGCACGGTCAAGACGTACCGCTACGTCGAGGAAGAAGAAGGCGACGGCGGTGCAGCGAAGAAACCGGCCAACAAGGGAGGAAAGTGAACATGCGCAACGTTCACGTTCCGAATCCGGCCCGCGCATTGATGCTGGCCGCCACGTTGGCCGCGATTGCCGGTTGTACCGGCGGCAAGAACGACCTGCAGCAATGGGTTGCGCAGGAAAAGGCCAAGAAGGGCACGCCGGTGGCGCCGCTGCCGGTACTCAAGACATTCGAGACCTTCGTCTACCAGGACCAGGACAAGCGCGATCCGTTCGGGCCAAGCCTCGAGGAACAGCGCGAGGCCCAGGCCAGCGCCAATGGCCCGATGCCGGACAAGCATCCTCGGGAGCAGCTGGAAAGCTATCCGCTGGACAGCCTGAAGATGGTTGGCACGATCGGCACCGGGACCACGATCGAGGGTTTGATCAAGGATCCCGACGGCGTGATTCACCGCGTGCATGTGAACAATTACATGGGCCAGAACAACGGCAAGATCACTGCCGTTGCCGAGGACCATATCGATCTCGTGGAGCTGATCCCGAACGGGAGCGGCGGTTGGATGAAGCGCCAGGCGTCAGTCGCGCTGGGCGAGAAATAGACGACCCATTGGGGGTAACTAGAGATGACCATGACAGTTGCTAACTTCCAGGGACGTACGTCCAGACCCGAAACGTCCGCGCGCAATCGCCGCGGCCTGGCATGGATGCTCATGCTGCTCGGGAGCGTTCTGGCGACGAACGTGCTGGCGCAGAACACCCTGCAGGACATCACCTATGCGCCGCTTGCCGGCGACAAGGTGCAGATCACCATGCAATTCGCGTCGCCCGTGGGTGAGCCGCAGATTTTCACCACCCAGAATCCGGCGCGCATCGCGATCGACATGCCCGACACGCACGACGCCATGAGCAAGCGCCGCATCGACATCAACACCGGCGCCACGCAATCCGTGAGCGCGGTCGAGGCGGCGGGGCGCACGCGCGTGGTCATCGACCTGTTCCACAATTCCGGTTACGAAACCCGCAAGGAAGGCAACAATTTCATCCTGACGGTCAACAACACGATGTCCGGAAGTTCGGCCTCCGCGACCGCGGCTGCCGTGGCTGTCACCGACCCGACCAAGGCGGCGGTCGCCGCCGGCATGGAGGTCACGAACGTCGACTTTCGCCGCGGCCAGCACGGCGAGGGCCGCGTCATCGTCACGTTCAGCGGGCAGGGCGCGGGCGTCGACCTGCAACGCCTCGGCGACAAGATCGACGTGAACATGTACAACGTCGGCCTGCCAGCGCAGCTGGCGCAGAAGCTCGACGTGCTCGATTTCGCGACGCCGGTCAAATCGATTGAAACGCGGCGCAAGGGTGGCGGCGTGCAAATGGAGATCACCGCCGGTGGTTCATTCGATCAGCTCGCCTACCAGTCCGGCAACGAATACGTCGTCGAGGTTTCACCGAAGAAGGAAGAGCCGAAAAAGGACCCGAACGCTCCGCCGGTCTATACCGGAAACCGCGTGACGTTCAATTTCCAGGACATCCCGACGCGTTCGGTGCTGCAGCTCATTGCCGATGTTTCGGACCTGAACATCGTGGTTTCCGACTCGGTCAGCGGCAACGTGACCCTGCGCCTGATCAATGTGCCGTGGGACCAGGCCCTTGATCTGGTCCTGCAAACCAAGGGTCTGGACAAGCGCCAGAACGGCAACGTCATCTGGATCGCCCCGCAACACGAAATCGCGGCGCGCGAACAGGCACTTGCGGAGGCCAGGCAGAAGCTGCAGGACGTTGAGCAGACCGTGACGGTTTATATTCCGATCAGTTACGGCAAGGCCAAGGACATCGCCGACCTGCTCACGCAGAAGTCAAAACAGGCTCAAGGCGGTGGCGGACAGACGACGGGCGGCTTCCTGTCCGCGCGCGGTCGCGTCAGCGCCGACGACCGGACGAATACCCTGCTGGTGGTCGATACGCCGTCGAAGGTCGAGGAAATCCGCCAACTGGTCTCGAAACTCGACAAGCCCGTGCAGCAGGTGCTGATCGAATCGCGCGTCGTCGTTGCAACCGACAATTTCGCGCGCGAACTCGGCGCCAAGTTCGGCATCAGCGGTGGCTACCAGACCGGCAACACGATCGTATCGACGTCGGGATCGCTGGCAACTGCCGATCAGATGTCGAACATTGCGCTCGCCAATCGCGTGGCAGGGCTCGGCGGTTTGCCGATTTCGGCCCCCGGCAGCGTGGGCGGCGGCATTCTCGTGCCCAATATCGGCAATCGCCTGAACGTGAACCTGCCGGCATCCAGTCCCACCGGAAGTTTCGGGCTGGCCATCCTGGGTGCGGACTACTTGCTGGACCTTGAACTCTCCGCTGCCCAGACCGAAGGCCGCAGCGAACTGATCTCCAGCCCGCGCGTCATCACCGCGAACCAGCAGGAGGCGGACATCAAGCAAGGCCAGGAAATCGGCTACGTCACCTTCACGGGCGGCACGTCCGGCGGTGGTGCTTCCACGGCGACCGTGCAGTTCAAGGAAGCGGTGCTGGAATTGAAGGTGACCCCGACAATCACCGCCGACAATCGCGTGTACCTGACGCTCGACGTCAAGAAGGATGCGATCAACTCGCTGGTGCCCAATCCCGGCGGCGGTTTCGTGCCGCAGCTGGACAAGCGCGAGATCACCACGTCGGTGCTGGTGGACAACGGCCAGACCGTGGTGCTTGGCGGCGTCTACGAATTCGACAAGTCGACCGACATCGCCAAGGTGCCGTTCCTGGGCGACATTCCCGGCATTGGGGCCTTGTTCCGCGACACCAAGAAGAAGGACAGCAAGGCGGAGTTGCTGATCTTCGTGACTCCCCGCATCCTCAATGAAAGCCTGAAATGACCGACGCATACGACCGTATTGGCAGCGACGACCGTTGCCGGAGAAACCAGTACATGAAATCGCGAGCCCGGAGATTCGACATGAAAGCCCTGTGCAACCTCTTCGTACTGTTGCTCGCGAGCCTGGTCTTGGCGAGCTGTGGCGGCGGCGGCAGCGGTAGCAATTCCGCATTCGGCGGAAACCCTGCCTTCAACATCACGATCTCGGCATCGCCGACGTCAGTCACGACGTACTCGTTCACCACCTTGACCGTGAGCGTCAAGAATCCCGGCGGCGCCAATGCGCCCGATGGCACGACGGTCACGGCGAGCCTGTCGCCGTCGACCATCGGTAGCCTGAGCAGCGGGTCCGCGTCAGGCGCCACGGTGTCGAGCACGGTCACCGGCGGCACGGCTTCCTTCTTGTTCAACAGTTCCAACCAGACCGGCACGGCGCACATCACCGCGACGGCGGCCTCGAGCAATGCGTCCATCGACATCAATGTAACGGCTGGCAACACCCAGGATCCGCGCCTTGCGCTGACTGCCACGGCGACCACGCTGCCCCTCAACCCCTGCAGCATCGCCGACCAGCAAAGCGCGCCGTATCCGTGCAATTTCCTCGGTTCTCCCTACATCTCCGAAGTCACCGTCACCTGGCGGCATGCGAACGGCCAGCTGGTAACCGGCACGCAATGCGTCAACGTCTCGGTTTCGCCGACCACGACGATCACGTTTTCGCAACTCGTTGGCGGCGGCAGCTGCGTTCCGAATCCTTCCACGGGCGACCTTTTCCACAACCTGGCCGGTAGCGGTCCGGTGGCGGTTACGGCGGGCGTGGGCACGATCTACGTCCATTCCGGGCAGACCCCCGGCGTGGGCACGTTGAGCGTCACCGCGATTGATCCCGACAGCGGCCAGACCATCACGTCGCAACTGCAGATTACCGTTGCCGGTGGAGCTTCCGGCATTCCGGCGGCCGTGACGGCGACCAGTAATGGGGGCGCGTACGTCAAGTCGTCCGGAGGCATCGGAACCTTGGTGACGGCAACGGTGACCGATGGCAGCGGTGCCTTGGTCGCCGACCCCTCGAGCTTTGACAATGTGCAATTCTCCATTGCCGGGCCGGCTGGTGCCGATGGGCTGTTGAGTGGCGTCAACGCGGCAGGCCAGACGACTACCGGCACCACGGTCGCGAGTACTACCCACCACGGCGTGGCGGCCGTCAGTTTCCTGCCGGGCAACCAGCAAGGGCCGGTGCAGGTGAAGGCCACCATCGACCGTGCCGACGGCAACGTCGACAACGGCATCCAGGATGCGGTCAGCGCGACGGCGACCGTCGTCGTCTCCGACGGCAAACTCTACAGCCTGACCCTGACATCGCCGGGTTCGAATGCGCCGGCGATCCTGGTCAACCGCGTTTCCACGCAGGCGACGCTGATCAATCAGGGCTCGACGCCGATTCCGCCCGATCCGAACGCGACCTACAGTTTCACCGTCAGCGCGATCGGCACCGATCGCCAGGGCAATCCGGTGTTGCCCGGCACGCAAATCAAGTTCGGTTCCATCGACTCGCCGGTCGACGTGAACGGCAACTACCAGATCAGCGGCGTGAAGGGCGATCCGCAGGAAGGCGGCACGTTGTTCTCGGCCTCGGATGGCCTGTTCACCACGGCCGGCGGCGGCGCCGGCCCGGGCGATACGCTGCTCGTGTTCGGCAAGCTGGTCGACGGCAACGCGGATCTGGAAAGCGCCGCGACGGTGCGTTCGGTGCAGAACGCGCAGAACCTGACCGTGACCATGCCGTTCAACCTGAACGACACGACCGGCTCGAGCGTCAACTACGGCCCGGTGTTGCCGTACATCATCGGCCGCGCGCAGATCGGCAACATCACCTCGCCGGCGACGACGAACAGCATCGGCGTGGCCTCGACCACGTTGAATTATCCGGTCTCGGCGCTTGGCCATGTCACCGGCGTTTGGGCCCAGAGCACCGGCACGGACAACATCACCGGCGGCACCAGGATCGTCACCGACATCAACCTGTTCGCTTTCCCGGGCGTGGCCCCGGCCAACATCGTGGTCAGC
>JAFEFP010000160.1 GCA_018240545.1 Pseudomonadota bacterium
TCGTGCTCGTCGTCGATCTCGCCGACGATTTCCTCGAGCACGTCCTCGATGGTGACCAGGCCCGCGACGCCGCCGTATTCGTCGACGACGATGGCCATGTGGTTGCGCGACAGGCGGAATTCCTTGAGCAGGATGTCCAGGCGCTTGGATTCGGGAATCATCGCGACCGGCCGCAGCAGGCTGCGGATGCTGCATGGCGCATCCTTGCCCGCGTAGCACTTGAGCAGGTCCTTGGCGAGCAGGATGCCGATGATGTCGTCGTTGTCCTCGTCGTGGACGGGAAAGCGCGAGTGTCCGGATTCGATCACGCGGCGCAGGATTTCGGCCAGACCCGCATCGGCGGGCAGGGCCACGATCTGGGCGCGCGGCACCATGACGTCGGCGACGGTGAGGTCGGAAACCTCGATCGCGCCTTCGACCATCGACAAGGTGTCGTCGGACAACAAGCCATTGGCTCGGGCGTCGCGCAGTTCCTCGAGCAGTTCGTCGATGTTGCGGGGTTCGCCGGAAACCAGTTGGCCGATGCGTTCGAACCAGGACCTGGCCGGTGGGGGACTGGGGTGGTCCTCGTTCATCATGTTGCGTGCGTGGCCCTCGCGGGCGGCAGGCTAGTTTAGCCGATTGCGCGGTTTTCGATATTAATTCATTCAAATCAACAACATGAGGTCATGGCGTGGGTCATTCGTAGGGATTGGCGATGCCCAAACCGGCCAGGACCCGGATCTCCAGCGCCTCCATGCGCCGGGCCTGGGCGGGCATTTCGTGGTCGTGGCCGAGCAGGTGCAGCACGCCGTGGATGGTCAGGTGCGCCCAGTGCTCGCGCGGGCGCTTGCCCTGTTCGGCGGCCTCGCGGGCGACGACCGGGGCGCAGATCACCAGGTCGCCGAGCAGGCGGGATTTGTCCCCGGGCGTCGGCTCCCAGGGGAAACTCAACACGTTGGTGGCGTAATCCTTTTGCCGATACTGGCGGTTGAAGCGCCGGCCTTCCGTGCTGCCGACGATGAGGATGTTGACCTGCGCGCCACGGGGCAGGCGCGGGATGGCGTCAATCCATTGCTGGAAGGATCGCCTGGCGGGCACGCCGCGGTGGCCGATCTCGTTGCGCAGAAAGAGTTTGATTTCTTTCCCCCGCGAGCGGGGCAAAGTGGCGCGGTCGTTGCTCATTCCTTCTTTTCGTCGTTTTCGCGCTTTTCGTAAGCGCGCACGATCTTCTGCACCAGCGGATGGCGCACCACGTCCTTGGCCGTGAAGAAAGTGAAACTCACGCCCTCGACATCGCGCAGTACTTCGATCGCGTCGCGCAGGCCGGACTTGATGTGCCGGGGCAGGTCGATCTGGGTCACGTCTCCGGTGACCACGGCAACCGAGCCGAAGCCGATGCGGGTCAGGAACATCTTCATCTGCTCGGTCGTGGTGTTCTGCGCCTCGTCCAGGATCACGAACGCATCGTTGAGCGTGCGTCCGCGCATGTAGGCGAGCGGCGCGATCTCGATCACGCTGCGTTCGATCAGCTTGGTTACACGATCGATGCCGAGCATTTCGTAGAGCGCGTCGTACAACGGGCGCAGGTACGGATCGACCTTTTGCGTCAGGTCGCCGGGCAAGAATCCCAGCTTCTCGCCGGCCTCGACCGCCGGGCGCACCAGGATCAGGCGCTGCACGCGCGATTCGTTGAGCGCATCCACCGCCATCGCCACGGCGAGGTAGGTCTTGCCGGTGCCGGCCGGGCCGATGCCGAAATTGATGTCGTGCGTGGCGACCGCGTGCAGGTAACGCTGCTGGTTCGCGCCGCGCCCGCGGATGGTGCCGCGCTTGACCTTGATCGCGACGTCCTGCGCGTCGTCGGCCGTGTCATCGAGCGCGTCGATCCCGGATTCGGATAAACGCAGATTGATCTGCGCGCCGCTCAGGGTTTCGGATTCGGTGGCATCGTACAGCTCGCGCAGCACGCGCTCGGCGAGCTTCACGTTCGCCGCGTCGCCATTGACGCGGAACACGTTGCCGCGATTGGCGATCTCGACCCCGAGACGCAACTCGATCTGGCGCAGGTGCTCGTCGAACGGGCCGGAAAGGTTGCTCAAGCGCTCGCCGTCGGCGGGTTCGAGCGCGAAGTCGCGGTGGGACAGGGCGGCGGCCATCAGGCGATGGCGGTGGCCGGCAGCGATGCGTGCAGGCGCCCGCGCAGCGAGTTGCTCATCACCTGCGTGACCTGCACGTCCACGAATTGCCCGATCAGGCGTGGGTCGCCGGGAAAATTCACGTAACGCATGTTTTCGGTGCGTCCGGTCATCTCGTGTGGATTCTTCTTCGACGGGCCTTCGACGAGCACGCTTTGCACCGTGCCGATCATCGCCTCGGAGATTTTCTTTGCATTGGCGGTGAATGTCGCCTGCAGGCGCGCCAGGCGCTCATGCTTGACGGCGTCGGACGTGTCGTCGGCGAGGTTTGCCGCCGGCGTGCCGGGGCGGCGCGAGTAGATGAAGGAAAAACTCTGGTCGAAGCCGATGTCCTCGACCAGTTGCATGGTCTGCTCGAACTCGGCGTCGGTCTCGCCGGGGAAGCCGACGATGATGTCGGTGGAAACCGAAATATCCGGACGTACCTTTCGCAGTTTGCGTATCTTCTGCTTGAACTCGAGCGCGGTGTAGCCGCGCTTCATCGCCCCGAGCACGCGATCCGAGCCGGACTGCACCGGCAGATGCAGGTAGTTGGCGAGCTTGGGTATGTTCGCGTAGGCCTCGATCAGAGAATCGGAAAATTCCAGCGGGTGCGAGGTGGTGAAGCGGATGCGGCCAATACCATCGAGCTGAGCAATGGCGTGGATCAGCAACGAAAGATCAGCGACGCTGCCGTCGTGCATCGGTCCGCGATATGCATTCACGTTTTGGCCGAGCAGGTTGACCTCGCGCACGCCCTGGTCGGCGAGCGCGGCGACTTCGGCGATCACATCATCGAACGGGCGGCTGATTTCCTCGCCGCGCGTGTACGGCACCACGCAATACGAGCAGTACTTCGAGCAGCCTTCCATGATCGACACGAACGCGGTCGGGCCTTCGGCGCGCGGCTCGGGCAGGCGGTCGAACTTCTCGATCTCGGGGAACGAGATGTCGACTTGCGCGCGTTGCGTGTTTTTGCGCGCTTCGATCATCTGCGGCAGGCGATGCAGGGTCTGTGGACCGAACACCAGGTCCACGTAGGGCGCGCGCCGGACGATCGCCTCGCCCTCCTGGCTGGCGACGCAGCCGCCGACGCCGATGACGAGTTGCGGGTTGGCGCGCTTGAGTTCCTTCCAGCGCCCGAGCTGGCTGAACACCTTCTCCTGCGCCTTCTCGCGGATCGAGCAGGTGTTGATCAGGATGACATCCGCCTCGGCCTCGTTGCCGGTCAATTCCAGGCCGTGCGAAGCCAGCAGCACATCGGCCATCCTGGCCGAGTCGTACTCGTTCATCTGGCAGCCGTGGGTCTTGATGAACAACTTGCCGGACATGGCGGGAGCTTCAACGTGGAGACCGGGTAGTTTAAGGCGGCAAGGGTCTCGCCGCCACGAAAATCGGG
>JAFEFP010000161.1 GCA_018240545.1 Pseudomonadota bacterium
GCGGCAAGGACATTTCCATCGCCGCCAAGTTCGCGCTCGGCTTCGCCATGGTCGCCGCCGGCTATTTCGTTTACGGCATGGCGGGCCTGTACGCCGATGCCGCCGGCAAGGCCTCGACCTGGGTGTTGATCTGGGGCTTTGGCCTGTATTCGCTGGGCGAATTGCTGGTCTCGGGCCTGGGCCTGGCCATGATCGCGCGCTACGTACCGGCGCGCATGGGCGGCTTCATGATGGGCGCCTACTACGTCGGCGTGGGCATCTCGCAGTACCTGGGCGGCATCGTCGCCAACTACGCGGCGATCCCGCAGGACGTGACCGATCCGCTGCAATCGCTGCCGATCTACACCCACCTGTTCACCAACCTGGGCTATGCCGGCATCGCCTGCACCGTGATTGCCATCGCCGTACTGCCGCTGATGAACAAGCTTTCGGCCACGCACCACGGCGCGAGCAAGTAACCGCGCCGCAACGGAACGTAAGCAATTGCAAACGTGGCCCCGGCGACGGGGCCTTGCCGTACACTTCGCGCGCATGAGCGAGGCGAAGATCCTGCTGGCCGACGACGACGAGGAGTTGTGCCAACTGCTGCGCGATTTCCTCACGCGCGACGGCTTTGCCGTGGACGTGAGCCACGACGGCGACGCGGCGCTGGCGCGGGCGCGTGCGGGTGGTTACGACGCGCTGGTCCTGGACGTGATGCTGCCCGGGCGCTCGGGCCTGGACCTCTTGCGCGAACTGCGTCGCGACCATGCCCTGCCCGTGCTCATGCTCACTGCGCTGGGCGAGGACCTCGACCGCATCCTCGGGCTGGAACTGGGCGCCGACGACTACGTGCCCAAACCCTGCAATCCGCGCGAGATTGCCGCGCGCCTGCGCGCGATCCTGCGCCGCACGCGCGGCGACGGCGACTCGGCCCGGCTGACCGATCTCAGCGCTGGCCCGGTATCGTTGCGGGCCGCATCGCGCAGCGTGACCCTGCACGGCGAGGCGCTTCCGCTCACCGGCACCGAGTTCAACATCCTCGCCGTGCTGCTGCGCGAGGCCGGCCGCGTGGTCAGCAAGGAAACCCTGTCGCAGGACGTGCTCGGCCGCCCGCTCGGGCCGTTCGATCGCAGTATCGATGTGCACATTTCCAAATTGCGGCGCAAGCTCGGCCACGCCGCCGACGGCGAATCGCTGATCGGCACCGTGCACCGCGGCGGCTATGTCTTTCGCGTAGTCGAAGAACGCTGACATGCGCAGCCTGTTCTGGCGCATCTTCGCGGCGTTCTGGGTGGTCAGCGTGGCCCTGATCGTCGCCCTGTCGTGGACTTCGACCAGCCATTTCGAGAGCGCGAAGATCCCCGGCCTCGGCATCACGCGGCTGCAGGCGGCGATGGACGACCAGCTCCTGCGCACATCCATGGAATTCCATCATCACGGCGCGGATGGATTGCGCGACTGGCTGCAAAGCTCCGCGGGCTACGGCCCGGGCACGGTTTATGTCGTGGATGCGCAGGGCCGCGACCTGCTGGATCGCGTCCTGCCCGACGCCGCGCGCGCGGCACTCGCCGCGACGCCAGACACGGGCATGCCCGAGCGCGTGCGCCTGCGCGCGTTGCGCGAGCGTGGTGAACCCGCGCAATACCGCGCCGTCGCGGTCTTTGGCGGCTCGTTTCTTTCGCGCCTGATCTGGCGCCGTCCGGCGACATTCTGGTCGAGCATCGGCATTGCCGTGCTGGTGTGCGCTCTGGCCAGCGCCCTGCTCGCCTGGTACGTGGCCGCGCCGCTGTCGCGCATCCGCGCCAGCGCAAGACGCGTCGCGCGCGGGGATCTGTCGGCGCGCGTGGGTGAAGTGCGCTTCGGCCGCAGTGCCGAGGTGCTCGCGCTCGCCGAGGAATTCGATGCGATGGCCGCGCGCCTGAAGGATCTCGTCGACGGCCAGCGCCGCCTGATCCGCGACGTCTCGCACGAGATGCGCTCGCCGCTCTCGCGCCTGCGCGTGGCGCTGGAACTGGCGCGACCACAGGCCAGCGGCGATGCCGCCACCCAACTCGACCGCATCGAACGCGAGTCCGAGCGTCTGGAGGAGATGATCGGGCAGGCGATCCAGCTCTCGCGCATGGAGGCCACGCTACCGGAAAAAGTGGACAATGTCGCATTCGACGAGCTCGTCGCCGACATCACCGCCGACGCCGCGTTCGAGGCGCAGGCGCGCCCGTGCACGCTGCGCGTCGCGCAGAGCGCACCGTTGACCGTGCGCGCGGAAGAAGAACTGCTCGCCAGCGCGGTCGAAAACGTGGTGCGCAACGCCGTGCACTACACGCTGCCGCACAGCGAAGTGGACCTGCGCCTGGACCGCGTCGAGGGTCAGGCGCGCTTGCGCGTGCGCGACATGGGTCCGGGCGTGCCGGCGGCCGATTGCGCGCGCATCTTCGAGCCGTATTTCCGCACCGACGCCGCGCGCCAGCGCAAGAGCGGCGGCAGCGGCCTGGGTCTTGCCATCGCCAAGCGCGCCATCGAGCGCCAGGGCGGGCGCATCCGCGCGCAGAATGCCGATGGCGGCGGACTGGAGGTCGAAATCCTGCTGCCGCTGGCCTGACGTCGGTATAGCGCCCGGCGTCCAGCGTCCAATGTCGGCAAGTTCGTTTCCCCCTTTCCCGCTGGCGGGAGAGGCGACAGCCATCTTTGGCAAGCGCGCGACGAAAACCTCACTTGCTGGCAGAATACCCGCATGGAACGCCTCACCGCCCGCGAACTGTTCGACAAGGTCGGCCAGCGCCTCGCCCTGCGCTGGGTCGCCGGGCAGCGCGGCGAGCAGCGTGCCATCGTGCCGGCCGAGAAGCAGCCGCGCCGGCCATCGCTCGCCGGATACCTGAACATCATCTACCCGAACAAGATCCAGATCGTCGGCGCCGAAGAACTGAACTGGCTCGACAGCCTCGACTCGCGCCTGCGCTGGGAGATGGTCGAGAAGATCATGGGATTTTCGCCGACCGCCCTGATCGTGACCAAGGACCAGGCCGTACCCGCCGACTTGCGCGACGCGGCGAATGAATCCGGCACGCCGGTATGGGTGAGCAGCCAGCGCGGGCACGAACTGCTCACCTACCTGCAATACCACCTCGCGCGCCTGCTCGCGCGGCGCGTGACCTTGCACGGCGTGCTGATGGAGGTATATTCCATCGGCGTGCTGATCACCGGCGAATCGGGCTCGGGCAAGAGCGAACTGGCGCTGGAACTCATCACCCGCGGCCATCGCCTCGTTGCCGACGACGCGCCGGAATTCATCCAGATCGCACCCGACGTGATCGACGGTTCCTGCCCGGAGATGCTGCAGGACCTGCTCGAAGTGCGCGGCCTGGGCATCCTCAACGTGCGCGAAATGTTCGGCCAGACGGCCGTAAAGCAGTCCAAATACCTGCGCCTCGTCGTACACCTGGACCTGCTGCCGCGCGAGCAGCCGATCGAGCAATCCGGTTTGGAGCGCATCTACGGCGCGAACAGCTACCGCGAAATTCTCGATACGAAAATCCCGCAGACCACCATTCCCGT
>JAFEFP010000162.1 GCA_018240545.1 Pseudomonadota bacterium
CTCGGAATCCTCATGTACTGACGTGTACACTCCGGTTCCTGCGCTCCGGCGACCCGCGAACTGCCTTCGCTCGCGACGATTTTGACTGCGGCTCTAGACTCTTGCTCTCGCCTCGTCTTTTATCCGTTTCAGCATCGACGCCAGGCCATTGCTGCGGGTCGGCGACAGGTGCTGCGCGAGGCCGATGGCTTCGATGAAGCGCGGGGGCGTGTCGAGGATTTGACTTGCCGGCCTGCCAGAGTACACGCGCAGCAGCAGCGCGATCAAGCCCGACACGATGGCCGAATCGCTGATTGCGCGGAAATCGAGTTTTTGCGCGTCGCCGCCTGGCACCAGCCAAACCTGCGATTGGCAGCCGGAGACCTTGTATTCGTCGGTTTTCAGCGCGTCCGGGAATTCCGGCAGCTTGCGACCGAGGTCGATCAGGTACTGGTAGCGCTCGGTCCAGTCGCCGAAGAAAGCGAATTCCTCGGCGATGGCGTCCTGTTCCGCCTGTGCCGAATCCGCGCGGGCAAGATCAGGCTGCGCATTCATTGGCATCGACCAGTTTCCAGCGCACGCCTTGCGGGCCGTCCTCGATCGCCACGCCCTTGGCCGCGAGTTCATCGCGAATGCGGTCGGCGGCGGCAAAATCGCGGTGCTTGCGCGCATCGGCACGCGCGGCGAGCCGGCTTTCGATCCACGCCACATCGATCGCATCGGCGGCACCCTTGAACCATTGCTCCGGGTCGGTCTGCAGCAGGCCCAAAAATGCACCGGCACCGAGCAGTGCCGCCTTCGCCGCCTGCTTGTCATGCGGGTTGGCGGATTTGCGCGCGGCGTCGGCCAATTGCGCGATCACGGCCAGGGCCTCGGGTGTGTTCAGGTCGTCCGCCAGCGTGGCGAGCAAGGCTTCCGGTGCGCCGCCGGGTTGCGTCTCGACGCCGGCCAGATCGCGCAGCACCGTGTACCAGCCATCGAGCGTGGCGCGTGCCTGCGCCAGCGCGGCATCGGACCAGTCCAGCGGCTGCCGGTAATGCGCCTTCATCAGCATGTAGCGCAGCAGCTCCGGCGGATGCTGTTGCAGCAATTCGTGCAGTTGCAACGTGTTGCCGAGCGACTTCGACATCTTCTTGCCGGCGAAGGTGAGCATGCCGTTGTGCAGCCAGAATCGCGCAAAGAGTTTTCCGCCGTGCGCGCAGGTGGATTGTGCGACCTCGTTCTCGTGATGCGGAAAGATCAGGTCGTTGCCGCCGGCGTGGATGTCGATGGTTTCGCCCAGGTGCGCGGCGCTCATGGCCGAGCACTCGATGTGCCAGCCCGGGCGCCCGCGACCCCAGGGACTGTCCCAGCCGGGCAGGTCCGGCGTGGACGGCTTCCACAACACGAAGTCGGCGGGATTCTTCTTGTACGGCGCGACGTCCACGCGCGCTCCGGCGATCATCTCGTCGGTGGAGCGGCCGGACAGGTGTCCGTAATCCGGATACGAGGACACATCGAACAGCACGTGGCCCTGCGCCGCATACGCGTGGCCGCGCGCGATCAGGGTTTCGCACATCGCGACGATCTGCGGGATATGCATCGTCGCATAGGGCACGATGTCCGGCGCATCGACGCCGAGTTTCGCCATGTCCTCGTCGTAGGCGGCAGCAAAGCGCCGCGTGATGGCGTCGATCGGCACGCCCGCTTCGGCGGCCGCGGCGTTGATCTTGTCGTCGACATCGGTGATGTTGCGCGCGAAGACGACGCGATCCTTGCCGTGGATCCGCCGCAGCAACCGCACCAGCAGGCCGAACACGACCGGTCCGCGTGCGTTGCCGATGTGGACATAGTTGTAAACCGTCGGCCCGCACAGGTAGATGGTCACGCGGCGCGGATCCAGGGGGACGAAATCCTCTACGCGACGGGTGCGGGAATTGTGCAGGCGCAGTTGCATCGGCGGGCCGTTTTTGCGATGCATCATTGTAGCGCAGGCATGCGCATCGTTCAGGTTCACGCGACCCGCGAACGGCTTGCGGACGCGCTCCGCCTTAAGTCTCATTCAGACTATGGATGCTTAAATCCGCAACATCCGGATGCCGATGTGTGCCTTGCAACGGATCCAAAGACCCCGTGGCCGGATGCCCGAAACTCCCGATTACCTGCGTATTGCCAACGTGTCATGAAGCTGTTGCGTGCATTTTCATTCGTCTTGGCGTCGCTGCTATCGGTGCCGGCCATGGCGCAGACGCCGACAGCGGCGCCTGCCACGGCGTCCGAGGAAAACTCGCATTTTGGCTGGGCGGACGTGCTGCGCGTGGATCCGGTGTATGCCACGGACGCGACGGATGGCCCCGCGCAACCGTGCTACGACGAGCAAGTGCCTGTCGATGCATCGCCGGATGCGGCCGCGCAAGACAAGCGCGGCGTTTTCACCGCGATTGGCGCCTTTGTCGGCGGCATCCTCGGCAACCAGTTCGGCAAGGGCAAGGGACGAGCGGTGGCGACCGTGGCTGGCGCCGTCGCCGGCGGCGTGGCGGGCAGCAACATCGCGACGGCGGGTGAGGGCGACGCGGGCCGGCCGCAGTACAAGACGGTGCGACACTGCCCGCCGTCGGCTTCGAGCCAGCGCAAGGTCGTCGCTTACGATGTCGAATACCGGTATCGCGGCGATGTCTACCGGTCGCGCCTGGCTTACGATCCCGGCGATCGCCTGCGCGTGCGCGTCAGCGTGACGCCGGCGGAATAGCCTTCCAGATATCTCGAAAAACGTGTTGCGCCGCAAAAAATCTTCGTGTAACGTGTCGGCCATGAATTTTGCACTCGCCACCGCAAGCGTCCTGACCTGCGCCCGCATGGCCGCCGGCATGACCTCGCGCGCGCGCCGACCGGAAAGCTTCATTCCGGCCGGATAATCGTCACGCACAAATCACACGTGACTTGATGACAGACCCGGCCCCGCGCCGGGTTTGTCGTTTTGGGACTCGGCGGTGTCCACCACCCGCGAGTATTCCGATGACGATTCGACATTTTCTGAGCACCCAGGACTGGTCCCGAGCCGAGCTTGATGCCTTGCTGGCGCGTGCGGCGGCTTACAAGCGCAACAAGCTCGGCGACGCACTCAAGGGCAAGTCCATCGCGTTGCTGTTCTTCAACCCTTCCATGCGCACGCGCACGAGTTTCGAACTTGGCGCGTTCCAGCTCGGCGGTCACGCCGTGGTGTTGCAGCCGGGAAAGGACGCCTGGCCGATCGAATTCGACATCGGCACGGTGATGGATGGCGAGGCCGAGGAGCACGTCGCCGAGGTCGCGCGCGTGCTGTCGCGTTACGTCGACCTGATCGGCGTGCGCGCGTTTCCCAAATTCCAGGACTGGGCCGTGGATCGCGAGGATCGCGTGATTCGCGCGTTCGCGCAGTACGCGACGGTACCGGTGATCAACATGGAGACGATCACGCACCCGATGCAGGAACTGGCGCACATCCTCGCCCTGCAAGAGCACTT
>JAFEFP010000163.1 GCA_018240545.1 Pseudomonadota bacterium
ATCCGAAGCCGGGCGTCTTTGACCCGCTGCGCTACCGCGCGGATTTCCCTTTGCTCGAACGCGAGGTGCACGGCAAGCCGCTGGTGTACCTGGACAACGCCAATACCGCGCAGAAGCCGCGCGTGGTGATCGAGGCGGTAGCCGATTTCTACCGTCGCCGCAACGCCAACGTCGCGCGTGCCGTGCACGCGCTGGGCGAGGAAGCGACCAGCGCCTACGAGGCGGTACGCGACAAGCTCGCGCGCTTCATCAATGCGCCATCGCGCGACGAAGTGGTGTTCACCAGCGGTACCACGCAGGCGATCAACACGGTGGCCTACAGTTTCGCGATGCCGCGCCTGCAACCGGGCGACGAGATCCTCGTCACCACGATGGAGCATCACGCCAACATCGTGCCGTGGCAGCTCGTCTGCGAGCGCACCGGCGCGACGCTGAAAGCCGCACCGATAACGCAAAATGGCGAGTTGATCGTCGAGCGTTTCGTCGAGATGCTCACGCCGCGCGTGAAGCTTGCCGGCGTGGTGCATGTGTCGAACGTGCTGGGGACCATCAATCCGATCCGTGAACTGGCGCGTGCTTGCCGCGCGCGTGATATTCCGCTACTGGTCGACGGCTCGCAGGCCGCGCCGCACATGCCCATCGACGTGCAGGCGCTGGGCTGCGATTTTTATGCCCTGACCGGACACAAGCTGTTCGGCCCGACCGGCACCGGGATGTTGTGGGCACGGCGCGAACATCTGCTGGCGATGCCCCCGTTTTTCGGCGGCGGCGAGATGATCCGCGAGGTGCGCATCGAGAAGACGACCTTTGCCGATGCGCCGCACAAGTTCGAGGCGGGCACGCCGAACATCGCCGGGGTGGTCGGACTCGGCGCGGCGCTGGACTACGTCGAATCCGTCGGCCGCGAGCGCATCGCGGCCTACGAGCACGAGCTGCTCGGCTACGCCACGGCCGCGCTGCAATCCGTGCCCGGCCTGCGCCGGTTCGGCACCGCGCCGGGCAAGGCGGCGGTGCTGTCGTTTTTGGTCGACGGCACGCATGCGCATGATCTGGCCACGTTGCTCGATCACGAAGGCATCGCGGTGCGCTCCGGCCATCATTGCGCGCATCCGCTGATGCAGTTTTTCGGCGTGCCGGCGACGCTGCGTGCGTCCTTGTCGTTCTACAACACGCGCGCCGAAGTCGATAAACTCGTGGCGGGAATCGCGCGCGTGCGCAAGATGCTGGGCTGAGCGGACATGGAAACTGGCGTGGTGGAGGCGGCGTGCATGCCGCTCGTATTTCGTGCGGCCGCCGCCGCCGACATCCCGGCCATCGTGGCCCTGGTCGAATCCGCGTATCGCGGCGACGCCAGCCGTGCCGGCTGGACCACCGAAGCGGACTTGCTCGACGGTCAGCGCATCGACGCGCAGGGCGTGGCAGAAGACATCGACAGGCCCGATAGCCGCGTGCTGCTGGGCGAATCTGCCGGTACCTTGATGGTGTGCGCGCACATCGAGAAGCAGGGGACGGCGTGCTATTTCGGCATGTTTTCGGTGCGGCCGACGTGGCAAGGCGGCGGCATCGGTAAACGAATGCTGGCGGAAGCGGCGCGCATCGCGCGCGACGAGTGGCACTGTGCGCGGATCGAGCTGACCGTGATTTCCGTGCGCGACGAATTGGTCGCCTGGTATGAGCGTCATGGCTTCCGGCGTACGAGGGTGTACAAGCCGTTTCCGTATGGCGACGCGCGCTTTGGAATTCCCAAACGCCCCGACCTGCGCTTCGAGATTTTGGAGAAATCGCTGTGACGCCATGGATTCGTGTCTGCGCCGCGTCGGAGTTGCTGCCGGGCGAAATGAAAGTCGCCTGGGATGGCGACACGCCCATCCTCGTGTTCAATTACGACGGTACGCTGTACGCGCTGGAAGACCATTGCACGCACGAGGACTACGAGCTGTCCTCGGGAAAATTCGATGCGCGCGGCGGCACGATCGAGTGCATCTACCACGGCTCCAGGTTCGACGTGCGCGATGGCCGGGCGTTGAATCCGCCGGCGTATGCGCCGGTACCCGTGTTCCCGGTCAAGGTCGAGGACGGCGCGATCTTCACGCGCGACGATCGCGGCGACTGAGCGGCATCGCACTCGGGTGTTGACAGCGCCGGTTGAAACAAGTGAGAATCATTCTCACTTGCATCCGGTCCGTGAGGCGTCCGTGTCCAGAATCGTGCCGTTGTCGTTGCTGCTGGCAGCAAGCCTGGCCGTGACCGCGACGGCACTGGCGGATTCCGCGCCCAGCGTCGCCGGCCTCGGCGAGAAGATCTTCCACGACGAGTCCTTGTCGTCCTCGGGAAAGATGGCTTGTTCGACCTGCCACGATCCGGCCAGCGCGCATGCGCAGGACAACGACCTGGCCGTGCATTTCGGCGGCCCGGACCTGACGACGCCGGGATTCCGGGCGGTGCCGTCGCTGCGCTACATGAACCTGAACCTTCCGTTCTTCTTCGCCAACGACGGTACCCCAACCGGCGGCTTCACGCGGGACGGTGGCGCTCGCGATCTGGTGGAGCAGGCGCATACGCCGATGCTCGCGGCGCACGAGATGGACAATGTGGACGCCGCGGGATTCGCGGGGCGGCTTGCGCAGGCGAGCTACGCAAATGAGTTCCGTGCGGTGTTCGGCGCGGACGTGTTTGCGAATGCCGACCTGACCTTGCTTGCGGCGCAGTTCTCGCTGTCCGAGTATCAGTCGACCGATCCGGAATTCCATCCCTTCGATTCCAAGTTCGACCGGTTCCTGCAGCGCAAGATCATGTTGTCGCCAGCGGAATTGCGCGGGTTCGTGCTGTTCAACCGCAAGGACAAGGGCAATTGCGCCGGTTGCCATTTGAGCACGCGCCAGCCGGATGGCCAGCCGCCCGTATTCACCGACTACACTTACGACAACCTTGGCGTGCCGCGCAACATGGAAATTCCCGCCAACGCCGACCCGAATTATTTCGACCTGGGACTGTGCGGGCCATTCCGAAAGGACCTGGCCCATCGCGGCGACCTGTGCGGGCAATTCAAGGTGCCGACGCTGCGCAACGTGGCCACGCGCCACGTGTTCTTCCACAACGGTTATTTCCACGACCTGAGGAAGGTGCTCGAATTCTACGTGCGCCGCGACACCAATCCGGAACAGTGGTATCCGCTGGACAGCCACGGCGTGCCGCGAAGATTCGACGACCTGCCGGCGCGGTACGTGCGCAACGTGAACACGACCGAGGTGCCCTACAACCGCAAGCCAGGCCAGGCGCCGGCACTGTCGGATGCAGAAATCGACGACGTGATCGCGTTCCTGAAGACGCTCACGGATGGCTACGACCCGATCACCGACACCGCCGATCCCGCGCGCGACGTGTCGATCAGAAATTGACGATGGAGACTTTCATGAAGCGTACTGTCCTTGCGGCGGCGATCCTTGCCGTC
>JAFEFP010000164.1 GCA_018240545.1 Pseudomonadota bacterium
TGAAGCGCTGGCCGATGTCGCGCGCCATCTCGATGTGCTGCACCTGGTCGCGCCCGACCGGCACCCGGTTCGCGTTGAAGACGAGGATGTCCGCGGCCATCAGCACCGGATACATGTACAGGCCCGCCGTGACACCCGCATCGGCGTCATCCCCCTTTTCACGGTTGGCGTCGGTCGCGGCCTTGTAGGCATGCGCGCGGTTGAGCAGGCCCTTGGCGGTGACGCAAGTCAAAAGCCAGGTCAGTTCCGGAATTTCCGGAATGTCGGATTGCCGGTAAAAGTACACTTTTTCCGGATCGAGGCCACAGGCGAGCCAGCTCGCGGCGATTTCCAGCGTGGAGCGGCGAATCCGCGCCGGATCGTCGCACTTGACCAGGGCGTGGTAGTCGGCCAGGAAATAGAACGATTCGGCATCCGCCGTGCGACTGGCCGCGATCGCCGGGCGGATCGCGCCGACGTAGTTGCCCAGGTGCGGCGTGCCGGTCGTGGTGATGCCGGTGAGGATGCGTGTCTTGGTTGATGCGTGCGGCACGTTCAGATTCCTTCGAACAGAAAATCCAGCGCGCGCACGATGATGCCGCGCTGGGCTTCGATGTTGGTTTCACGCTTGCGCAAAATGGCTGACGGCACGGAGCCTACTTCCGGTGTGTACATCACGAACTTGTCTGCACCGATGTCGAGCATCGGAATAAGCGTTTGCGCGAGCTTGTTCTTCACGATGGACGGTTTGCCCAACGGCACCACCACGCACGTGACCAGGCTGCCCAGCAAGTCCGATTGGACGACAAGGAAGAACGGAAAGCGTCGCGCGGTATGCGGACTTTCGTTGCGGAATACGTCGAATCGGCGGATCACCACGTGCGGAACTCCTCGTTCCACAAACCGTGTTCCTCGATATGCCGATTGTAGGCTTCGATCGCCTCGCGATTGTCGCGGAGCCATTGCTCGGCGCGATGCTGGCGCACGACTTCGGTCAAGCGGTGTTCCAGTTCGGCCGACAGGTTGATGCCCAACTCGCGTGCGTCCGCGAGCAAATCGCTGCGGATGCTGACATTGGTGGGTTTCTTGAGTGCCGCTGCCTTGGCCATGTCACATCTCACATGCGCAACCAATATGCGCATAGTCTATGCCGCGCCAGCGCCGGTTGCAACCGCAACCCCGGCGCCCGTCGTGTCGCGTTGCATGCTCCATCGTTCCCCCGCCACGCTGGAGATTGTGATGAAAACCCTGCTGTCGCTCGCTGTCTGTGCCGCCCTGTCCGTGTCCGCCGCCGCGCAGGCCGGTGCCCTGGTCGACGTGACCGTCGTCGACCGCGATACCGGCGCCACCCTGCCCGCCTACGCCCACGACGGCAAGTTCTACATTGCCGGCACGCCCGGCCATCGCTACGGCGTGCGCCTGACCAACCGCACCGGCATGCGCGTGCTCGCGGTGCTGTCGGTGGATGGCGTGAACGCGATCAGCGGCGAAACCGCTAGTCCGGATCAATCCGGCTACGTGCTCGATGGCTACCAGAGCACGCATGTCGATGGCTGGCGCAAGTCGATGAGCGAGATCGCGCAATTCAATTTCACCAACCTCGGCAACAGCTACGCGGCGCGCACCGGCCGCCCCGACAACGTCGGCGTGATCGGCGTGGCGGTGTTCCGCGAAAAGCCGCTGTTCTGGCGCGAGGGCAGGATCGCCGAAGCGCCATTGGGCGACCGCTACCCGCCCGCGCCCGCCGCGGGCATGCCTGCCCCGAAAGATGCCGGCGCCGAACGCGCCAAGCCCGAATCCGCCCCCGCAATGGCGCAGGCCATGCGCCCGGTTCCCGCGTCGCAGCCCGAGGAATCGCTGGGCACCGGCCACGGCGCGCGCGAACGTTCCGAGGTGCGCTACACGCAGTTCGTGCGCGCCAGCGCCAGCCCGGACGAGGTCGATTCGATCTGGTACGACAGCCGGCGTAACCTCGTGGCGCGCGGCGTGATCCCGGCGCCGCGGCCGATCGCCCGCGAGCCGCAGCCGTTCCCGAACGGTTTCGTGCCGGATCCGGCGGGCTAGCGCGGGACTGCCAAGTCGTTCAGATGCGCCGGATGCGGAACGGGAATAGACTGGTGGCGTCCATTGGCGGGGGGAGTACTGTCATGCGCCGTCCAGTTCTTGTCGGATTACTGCTGTGCCTGTTCGCGGTCGCGCCGCGTGTTTTCGCATATGGCGAAGCCGTAAACGGGTTCCCCAACTGGAGTGAGCGCGTACTGCTCGAATGGGTTAATCGCGCGCGCTCGGATCCACAAGCAGATCTTGCTGGATGCCCGGCGGGATTTTGCCTCGAAGCAGCGTGCTACAGCACCGCGAGTCCGCCACGCTACCTGGATTCCAATTTCGAACATTCCTCCCGGTTCCATTCGAGTCACATGCTCATCAACAACTACTTCAGCCATCCGTCGGCATGTACGCTTGTCACGAACATAGGCAGCTTGTATCCCGCCAGCTGCGATGGATCGGCCAGTTGCTCTTGCGTTGGCGGCACGCTGACGGGATCGACAGATCCATTCACGCGCATGAGCTATTTTGGCGCGTCGGGAAACGGGGAAATCATCGCCGCCGGTTATAGCGGCCCCGATGCCACGTTCTATGCATGGGAGTACGAGCAGGCCAGTAGCAGCACGTGTGGTTTCGGCTCGACCAACGGCCACCGCTACCTGATCCTTACCAATGGTTATGGGCAGCTAGCGGGTGGTGGATACATGCCAAACACGGGCCAGGCAGGTATGTATTCCAGCTATGCCACGATGGATTTCGGCGGTACGGCGACCACGAACCCGAAAATTCCATCCGGCAGTCACTACCCGCAACAGGCGAGCAGCGTCGACATCTGGGTGAATTGGTACGATGCCGCTGGACCGATCACGCACCTGGTGAACATCGATGGCGCGTGTACAAACCTTGCGCTGTCGCGTGGCTCTCAAACCAATGGCGCGTGGCATGCGACGATCACTGGCGTGGCCAGTGGCTGCCATCGCTACGCATTCGCTTTTCAAGACAGTCACGGGCAAACCGTCTTCTATCCATCGAACGGATCGCTGGCGATCGGCAACGCGAGCGCGCAGTGTCCGGACTACAGCACAACGCCGCCGCTGAGCTGTCCCGGCTTCGATCATATCTTCACCAACGGTTTCGAACCGTAGCTACTCGCGCATCAGCGTCGACTTGCCGAACAGGCTTTCGACCAGGTCCACCGCGAGCTTGCCGGTCTGGTTGCGCTCGTCCAGCGCGGGGTTGAGTTCGACGATGTCGAGCGAACCGAGCCGGCCGGTATCGGCGATCATCTCCATGACGAGCTGCGCCTCGCGGTAGTTCGGCCCGCCGGGCACGGTGGTGCCGACGCCGGGCGCAATGTCCGGGTCGAGGAAATCCACGTCGAAGCTGACGTGCAGGTGCGTGTTCGCATCCATGCCG
>JAFEFP010000165.1 GCA_018240545.1 Pseudomonadota bacterium
CCTGCTCGAGTTCGACGATACCGCGAACGACCAGCGCAAGGTCATCTACGAGCAGCGCAACGAGCTGCTCGACTCGGACGACATCTCGCAGAACATCATCGGCATCCGCTACGACGTATTCTCCGGCCTGTGCCAGCGCTTCGTGCCGCCCGACAGCGTGGACGAGCAGTGGGACATTGCCGGCCTGGAGCGCGCGCTGCAAGGCGAATTCGGTTTCAACTTCGACCTGCCGCGCTGGGTCGAGCAGCAGCACGACCTGTCGGCCGATGGCGTGCGCGAGCACGTGATCGGCGAAGTCGACCGCTTCTTCCGCGAGAAAGAGGCGATGTACGGCTCGGAGATCCTGCGCGCGGCGGAAAAATTCTTCCTGCTGCAGGTGCTCGACCAGTACTGGAAGGAGCACCTTGCGGCGATGGATTACCTGCGCCAGGGCATCTACCTGCGCGGCTATGCGCAGGTACAGCCCAAGCAGGAATTCAAGCGCGAGTCCTTCCTGCTGTTCCAGCGCATGCTCGACGACGTCAAGTCCGAAGTCGTGCAGCGCCTGGCGCGCATCCGCATCCAGAGCCAGGCCGAGGTCGAGGCCATGGAAGAGCGCCAGCGCCAGGAAGCCGCGCGCCGCGCGCTGGAGTTCCAGCACGCCGAGAGCGCCGGCGTGGCCACGGCGGCGCTGCCGCAGGCGGCGGCGGTTGCCGAAGCCATGCCGCAAGTGCACAGCCCCGTGCATCGCGACCAGCCCAAGGTCGGCCGCAACGATCCGTGTCCGTGCGGTTCCGGCAAGAAATACAAGCAGTGCCACGGGAAACTGGCCTGATTCAAACCCGCGTGGTCCCTGTCGTCGCCGGCATCGTCCGCGACGAACGAGATCGCGTTCTGTTGGCGCAACGCCCGCCCGGCAAGCATCTGGCCGGGCTGTGGGAATTTCCCGGCGGCAAGCGCGAGCCCGGCGAGACCCCCGACGCGGCGCTGCGCCGCGAACTGGCCGAGGAAATCGGCATCGACGTCGGCGCCATCGAACCGCTGATCGCCGTACCCTGGCGGTATGCCGAAAAATCCGTCCTGCTCGATGTGTTCGACGTGCGCGACTGGCGTGGCGCCCCGCACGGGCGCGAAGGCCAGGCGCTGCGTTGGTCGGCAATCGCGGACCTGCCCGCGTTGCCGATGCCGCCTGCCGACAAGCCCGTCGTGTCCGCGTTGCGCCTGCCGACGCACTATCCGATCACGCCCGAAGCCGGTACCGACGACGCCGCGTTCCTGCGCCGGTTCGGCGCTGTGCTCGACGCCGGTGCAAGCTGCATCCAGTTGCGCTGCAAGGCAATCGGACCGGCACGGATGCGCGTGCTGGCGCAAGCGGTTCGCGAACTTGCGGCGAGGAAGCATGCGACCGTGCTGGTCAATGGCGATGCGGCGCTCGCCGGGGAATTGGGCGTCGGCCTGCATCTGCCCGCGGCAGACATGCTGCGCCTGTCGTCGCGTCCACTGCCGCCGGGGCGCTGGGTCGCGGCGTCCTGCCACGATGCGCGCGAACTCGCACACGCCGCTGCCATCGGCGCCGATTTTGCCGTGCTCGGACCGGTGCTGCCGACACCGAGCCATCCGCAGACGAGCGCTTTGGGTTGGGAGCGTTTCGCCGCACTCGTCGCGGCGGCAGCGCTGCCGGTGTATGCGCTGGGCGGCATGCGCCGCGACGATCTGGCGGCGGCACGGCGCGCCGGCGCGCAGGGCATTGCGGGAATATCAGCGTTCTGGCCGCGCGGCGGCTAGTTGCAAATAACGCTGGTGCAGTCGCGCGACGGCCGCATCCAGCGCCGGCAAGGGTCCGGTGTTGTCGATCACGTCGTCGGCCAGGGCCAGGCGCTGGCCGCGCGGGACTTGCGCGTCGAGCATGTTTTGCGCGGTCGCCGCGTCGATGCCGGCACGCTGCGTCAGGCGTTCGAACTGCACCGCGCGTGGCGCATCCGTGCACAAGACGCGGTCGACCCACGCGTAGTCCGCACGGCACTCGGCCAGCAGCGGGATCGCGAGCACGCAATAGCGGCCGCGACAGGCCTGCGCCTGCTCGATCAGCGCGCTGCGGATGCGCGGGTGCAGGATCGCCTCGAGCTGCCGGCGCGCCGCGGCGTCGGCGAACACGACGCGGCGCAAGCGCGCGCGGTCGAGCCCGCCGGCCGCGGCCAGCACCTGCGCACCGAAGCCGGCGACGATTTCCGCCAAGGCCGGTTGGCCGGGCGCGACCAGATCGCGCGCCACGACATCGGCATCCGCCACCGCGACGCCATGCTGCGCGAAGCGTTGCGCCACGGCGCTCTTGCCCGTGGCGATGCCGCCGGTGAGGGCGATGGCATACGCGGCGGTCACCGTCGCTGCGCTCAGGCCAGGCCGAAGAACTGCCGGTAGAGCAAGCCCAGCTGGTCGCCGGCGATGAACCACACCCAGCCGGCCGCCGCGATGAAGGGGCCGAACGGAATCGGCGTGGCGCGATCATGGCCGCGCACGGCGAGGAAGGCGCCGCCGACGATCGCACCAATGAACGACGACAGCAGCACGATCGGCAACAGGGCGAAGGGTCCCATCCAGGCGCCGAGCGCGGCGAGCAGCTTGAAGTCGCCATAGCCCATGCCTTCCTTGCCGGTGGCAAGCCGGAACAGCCAGTACACGCTCCACAGGCTCAGGTAGCCTAGTGCCGCGCCGATCACGCTGGCGCGGCTGGCGACGAACAGCGGCAGCAGCGACAGCAGCAAACCCAGCCACAACAGCGGCAGGGTCATCTGGTCGGGCAGCAGTTGCGTGCGCAGGTCGATGCCGGCCAGCGCAACCAGGGTCCATGTCAGCGCCAGGCCCGCGCCGGCCTGCCAGCCGACGCCGAATTTCCACACGATCACCGCCGAGCAGACGCCGGTGAGCAGTTCCACCAGCGGGTACTGGATCGAGATCGGGGCGTGGCAATGCCGGCAGCGCCCGCGCAGGGCGAGCCAGCTCAGCAGCGGGATGTTCTCCAGCGCGCCGAGCGGATGCTTGCAGTGCGGGCAGTGCGACGGTTCGCGCACGATGCCGGGCGGGGCGGCGTCGCCGTCAACCTCGTCGATTTCCAGCATCTCGCGGCTCTGCATGCGCCAGGCGTGCAGCAGCCGCGCCGGCAGGCGCAGGATGACGACGTTGAGAAAGCTACCGACGATCAGGCCCAGAATACCGGCGCAGGCGATAGCCGCGCCGGGATGGGCAAGCAGGTAATCCACGTCGGAACGGTACGGCGTTCAGCCGACCACGGCGGCGAGCTTGAAGATCGGCAGGTACATGCCGACCACGAGTCCGCCCACGATCGTGCCGATGATCACCATGATGAACGGCTCGAGCAGGCTGGACAGCGCATCCACGGCGTTGTTGACTTCCTGCTCGTAGAATTCGGCCACCTTGAACAGCATCTTGTCGAG
>JAFEFP010000166.1 GCA_018240545.1 Pseudomonadota bacterium
GACCTTCGAGGTCGCCGATTTCGATACGCTCGCCAACTGGATGGATGGCCTGGCGCGCGACTACGGCGTGACGGTCACGGATTTTTCGGCCGACAAGGCCGAAGGCCTGGGCTTGGTCAATGCACGGGTGACGTTGCAAGATTCGAAGCAATGAAAACCCTGCGGCGTCTGCTCGTTCTGCTGCTCGTCCTGGTCGCCCTCGTCGCCATCGGCGTGGCGACGTGTCCGGCGCGTTTGGCCTGGAATCGGCTTGCCGACCGGGCGGGCGCAATCCGACTCGGCGGCGTGAGCGGCACGATCTGGAATGGCCATGCCGCAACAGCCAGCCTGTTCGGCAATGAACTCGGTGCCCTGGACTGGCAACTGGCGCCGTTGCCATTGTTGCGCGGTGTTGCATCCGCGCGAGCAAGCCTTCATGGCGGCCCGGCCACCGCATCGGGCACGGTCGAGCGCGCCGCCAATGGCGCTGTGCGCGTCGCCAACGCGAAAATCCAGATGCCGGCCAGCCTGGCCGCGCCGGCGCTCGATATTCCGATGCTGCAATTGCTCGGCACGCTCGAAATCGACATCGCGCAGTTGCGCGTGCAAGGCGCATGGCCGACGGCCGCGCAAGGCGAAATCCATTGGCGCAATGCCGCCGTTGCCGGCGCCGCGCAGGCCAGTCTCGGCGACTTGCAGGCGCAGTTCGCCACCGCGGCGGATGGCAGCATCACCGGCAACGCGCACGATCTGGGTGGTCCGCTGCAACTCGATGGCACGTTCAAGATCGATGCAGGCGGTTACGATGTCCGGGCGGTCCTTGGCGCACGCGACGGCAACCCGCAGGTGCTCGATGCGCTGCGCTACATCGGCCAGCCGCAGGGCGACGGCACGACGCTGCTGCTGATCCACGGCAAGTTCCTTCGACTCTTCTGATGGATGCCGCATTTGCCGCGTTTCTCGATCGCGCCCTTGGCGTCGCGCGCGATGCGGCGTCCGTGGCGGCGGATGGGATCCGCCGCCACTACGCGCGTGGCGTGGTCGCGGAGACCAAGGCCGACGCGACGCCGGTCACCGTCGCCGACCGCGCGGCGGAAATCGCGATCAAGGACGTGTTGCGCGCGGCGTTTCCGGAGCACGCGTTCCACGGCGAGGAATTCGGCCGCGAAGGCGACAGCGAATTCCGGTGGCTGATCGATCCCATCGACGGCACCCGCGCCTTCGTGCGCGGCTATCCGATGTTCTCCACGCAAATCGCGCTGATGCATCGCGGCGAACTGGTGCTGGGCGTATCCAGCGCGCCGGTGTACGGCGGCGCAGCGGGCGAGGCGGCCTGGGCGCGCAAGGGCGGTGGTGCCTTCCTCGATGGCAACCCGATCCGCGTTTCCGCAGCGCGCGAATTCGATGTGCACAGCGCGGTCTCCATCGGCAACGTCAAGACGCTAACGCGCGATGCGCGTTGGAACCTGCTGGGTGAATTGATCCGCCGCAACGGGCGCATCCGTGGCTATGGGGATTTCCTGCATTACCACCTGCTCGCCAGCGGCCGCATCGACCTCGTCGTCGAATCCGACGTCAACATCCTCGACATCGCCGCGCTCGCGGTGATCGTGCGCGAAGCGGGCGGCGTGTTCACCACGCTGGAGGGCGCGGAATTGTCGCTCGACACGACGAGTGTGCTGGCTGGAACGCCGGCATTGCATGCGCAGGCGCTGGACCTGTTTGCCGGGCCCTGAGCCGCGCCGAATCCCGTCGCCCAAGCGCCGGAGCCGTGCGCGCAGGGTCATGCCGGTGCGTGGCCGCCTCCGCGCGGCTTGATTTGAGTCATGGCGGGACGGGTTCGATATTTGCAAACATCGCGACCGGAATCACTCGCCGCGCGCATCGGCGTCGCTGGCGAGGACCTGCCCGCCCGTTGCCGTATCGGCGACCGGGCGGGCCTCGCGCCGCAACGCTTCCGGTATCGCCATGGGTGCCATCCAACTCGGCTACAGCACGTTCGGACTGACCCGGCTCGGTTTCCTCGATGCCATCGAGGCGGTCGACCGAGCCGGGTATTCGGGCATCGAGATCGCCTTTCACCGCGACCAGTTCAACGTCTTCGATATCGACGACGACTACCTTGCCGAAGTCAAAAGGCGCCTCGATGCGTGCCGGGTCAAGGCGGCGTGCGTGGCCACGGCTTCGCATTTTTTCGATCCCTTGCGACCGCACGAGCCCTCGCTCATGGCGCTCTCGCGCGCCGCGCGCAAGCGTCGCATCGACCTGGTCAAGCGCGGCATCCACGTGGCGCGCAAGCTCGGCGTGAACCTCGTCACCTTCGGCAGCGGCTTCATCCGCGCGGAGCACGTCGCCAATCCCGGCGTCGATCCGGGCGAGTTGCTGGCCGATTCCATCCGCGAGTGCCTGGGCGAGATCCGCGACGACGAGGACATCACGCTGCTGATCGAGCCCGAGCCGGGCATGCACATCCAGACGCTGGCGCAGGGGCTTGCGCTCATGCGTGCCGTCGATTCGCCGAAGTTCAAGCTGCACATCGACATCTGCCACGCCTATTGCTCCGAATCCGATTACCTGCGCGCATTGGGCGAAGCCGCGCCGCATGCGCGCTACCTGCACATCTCCGACGCGCGCGCCGGCTACAATCTCACGGTGGTCGAGGATCGACCGGACCTGGCGCCCGACCTCGGCTTTGCCTCCGTGCTGGTGCATTTTTCCGACACGGCCGAGTTCCTGTTGCTCGATCGCGAACGCCCCATCTATTTTCGCGAAGGGGCGCTGACGCCGGCGCTCGAGAAACGCATCGACGCGCTGCTGCAGCAATGCGACAGCAAGAACGACCTGGCCGTCGTCGACTATTCGCGCCTGTTTGCCGGTTCGTCGCCGCTGGACGACGAAATCTTCACCTGGATGATTTCCGTTCCCGGGGTTTCCTTCGACGTGCTCGAGCGCACGCGCCCGATCGCCCATTACCTGCGCGGCGCCGGGGGGACGCCGCGCGTCGAGCGCATGCTCGCCAACACGCTGACGGGCATCACGCATTTCCACGAGATCCCGGGCGCGGGGACGCTGGATTTCGCCGGCAGCTTCAAGGCGCTGACGGACGCCGGCTTCTCCGGCTACGGTTCGGTCGAGCTCTATCACCACGTGGCGTCGTGGCAGAAGGCGCTCGACGACAGTTACCGGCACCTGGCACCGATCGTCGGTTCGGCGTAAGGCGATGATCGACACCGCCCAGCTCGGCTGGCCCTGCGACCTCGTCGGCGAACTGGATCATCGCCGGCTCAAGGCGCCCAGTGTCAAGCTGCGCTCGTTGCGCACGGGTGGTGCGAACGAGGCGATCTATTGCGTCGACCTGCGCGTGCGCCGGCCCAACGCCGGCCAATTCCTGTCGTCGACGGAATTGCATTCGGTCGAGCATTTCCTGCTCGAAGGCTTCGC
>JAFEFP010000167.1 GCA_018240545.1 Pseudomonadota bacterium
GGTGTTCTACGCCGCCTCGACCTTCGAAGGCTCGATGATGGCAATCAAGACCGTCAACTCGCTGTCGCATTACACCGACTGGACGATCGCCCACGTGCATTCCGGCTCGCTCGGCTGGGTGGCGATGATCACGATCGGTTCGCTCTACGCGATGGCGCCGCGTGCTTTGGGCCGGCCGGAAATGTACTCGCGCAAGGGCATGGAGCTGCACTTCTGGCTGCACCTGATCGGCACCTTGTTCTACGTCATCGCGATGTGGGCCGCCGGCGTGACCGAAGGCACGATGTGGCGCGCGACCAACCCGGATGGCGCGCTGACCTATTCCTTCCTCGACAGCCTGATCGCGATCAGGCCGTTGTATGTCTTCCGCTGGTTCGGCGGCGTGCTGATCTGGCTCGGCATGTGGGTGATGGCGTGGAACCTGTGGTACACCGCCGCCGACGCGCGCAAGCCGATCATCTCCCCGATCCCGGTGCCGATCCCCGAACCGGTTTCCGAACAGTCGCCGGCCCCGTTGCCGGCGCACGGTTGAGGACCGAACGATGGCCTATCGTCATTTTGAATTCATCGAAAAGCACGCGTGGACGCTCGGCATCCTCACCGCGATCATGGTCTCGCTCGGCGGACTGGCGGAAATCACGCCGCTGTTCATCGAGGCGAACAAGGTGCAACCGGCCGAGGGCGTCAAGCCGTACACGCCGCTGCGCCTGGCGGGACGCGACATCTACGTGCGCGAAGGCTGCTACCTGTGCCACTCGCAGATGATCCGCGCGCTGCGCTTCGAGACCGAGCGCTACGGTCACTATTCCACCGCCAGCGAATCGGTCTACGACCGTCCGTTCCAGTGGGGCAGCAAGCGCACCGGGCCGGACCTGGCGCGCGTGGGCGGCAAGTATTCGGACGAATGGCAGCGCCTGCACCTGATGGCGCCGCGCGACGTCGTGCCGCAATCGAACATGCCCGACTACCCGTGGCTGGCATTGCGCCTGATCGACGGCAAGGACATCGCCGCGCGCATGCGCGTGCTGCGCCTGCTCGGGGATCCGTACACCGATGCCGACATCAAGGCCGCGCCCAAGGCCGTGGCCGGCAAGACCGAACTGGATGCGCTGATCGCCTACCTGCAGGGCCTGGGCATCGACAACGAACCGCAGCAGCCCGTGGCGGCGGCCACGACGCCCGCCGCCGACGGAGGTGCGCCATGAATCCGGTCTGGGGCGAAGTCGCCGGCGTGTTCATCGTCGCCATGATGATCGCCTTCATCGGCATCTGGGTCTGGGCCTGGCTGCCATACCACAAGCGCACCTTCGACGCGCTCGCCAGGATGCCGATGCAGGACGACAGTGCGGCCCGCGTCGCCACGGAGGACAAGCCATGAGCGGTTTCTGGTCGTGGTGGGTGATCGTTCTCATCGTGTTCAACCTCTGCGTGACGTTCTTCCTGTTCCTGTGGGGGCCACGCGCGAAGGTTCCGGTATTGCCCGACGGCACCACCGGCCACGTCTGGGCGCACGGCGCGCTGCGCGAGGGCATGCATCGCCTGCCCGGCTGGTGGATCGTGATTTCCTTCGCCATGTTCTTCAGCGCCTTCGTGTACCTGACGCTGTATCCGGGATTCGGCAACCATGCCGGCGTGCTGGGCTGGACCTCGCACGCACAACTGGCGCAGGAGACGGCCAGCAACGAGGCCAGGCTCGACGCCGCCTTCCAGCGCTTGGACAAGTACACCGTGGAGCAGCTCGCGGGCGACCGCGAGGCCCTGGCCATGGGCGAGGTCCTGTTCCGCGACAACTGCGCGGCCTGTCACGGTCGCGATGCGCGCGGCAATCATCTGCTCGGCGCGCCGAATCTGGCCGACAACGACTGGCTTTACGGGGGCGATGGCAAGGCGATCGAAACCAGCATCCTCGACGGTCGCCATGGCGTCATGCCACCGTGGGGTCCGCAGTTCGGCGAGGCGGGCGTGGAAAACCTCGCCAACTTTGTGCTGAGCCTGTCCAACGCGCCGCACGATGCCGCCAAGGCGATCGCCGGCAAGGCGCTGTTCACGGTCTGCAGCGCTTGCCATGGACCCGAAGGCAAGGGCAATCCGGCGCTCGGCGCGCCCAACCTGACCGACACGATCTGGCTTTACGGCGGCGACCTTGAAAGCGTGGAGGCCAGCATCCGCGATGGCCGCGGCGGCACCATGCCGGCCTGGCGCGTGCGCCTTGGCAACAACGACGCACGCGTGCTCGCCGCCTACGTCTATTCGCTATCCCATGGCGATCCGACCAACACGAAATGACGACACGCCACGCGACAATTCGCGCGCGTGGTATCGCCAGGGCATCGTCTGGCTGGGCGCGGCCATTTTCGCCGCATCCATCGCCGGTTGCGTCTGGCTGATCCTGGTCGCCGAACGCTACGCCGATCCGCCGCTGCCGGTCGCCGGACAGCAGATCATGAAAGTGCCGGTGGCGCGGCCATTGCCTCCGGCAAGCCCGCCATGAGCGGCGTTTGCTGGCATTGCGGCGAGCCGCTTCCGGCCAACCCGCCGCAAGCCATGGTCGCGGGCGTCGCGCACGGCGTGTGCTGTCACGGTTGCCGCGCCGCGGCCGAGTGGATCGACAAGCTGGGCCTGGGCGATTACTACCGCCTGCGCAGCGCCACGCCGCCGCGCGCGCCCGATCCGCAGGCCGCGCAACGCAATGCGCAGACCTGGCAACGCCCGGAACTGGCCCGCCACGTCGTGCGCGCGCTGGATGCGGGGCGCAGCGAAGCCCTGCTGCTGGTGGATGGCATCCGTTGCGCGGCCTGCGTGTGGCTGATCGAACGCGCGCTCGTTGCCGTGGCGGGCGTGGAATCGGTGCAGGTGAACGCAGCCGCGCAACGCGCGCGCCTGGTCTGGGATCCGCAGCGCACGGATCTGCCCGCGATCCTGGGAGCGCTCGCGCAGACCGGGTACGCGGCATTGCCGCTGGATGCCGCCGCGCTCGACGACGCGCGCCGGCGCGAGTCGCGCACCGCGCTCAAGCAACTGGCCGTGGCCGGATTCGGCGCGATGCAGGCGATGATGTATGCGAGCGCGCTGTACCTGGGCGCCTTCACCGCAATGGATGCGGCCACGCGCGAGGCGATGCGCTGGCTCGGCCTGCTGGTTGCGACTCCGGTGGTGCTCTACTCGGCGCGCCCGTTCTTTGCCGGCGCCGCGCGCGCCCTGCGCGCGCGCACGCTGGGAATGGATGTGCCGGTCGCCTTGGCGATCGCATTGATCTACGGCGCCAGCCTCGTCGAAGCGCTGCGCGGCGGCGGCGAAGTGTATTTCGATTCGGTCAGCATGTTCGTGTTCTTCCTGCTGACCGGGCGTTACCTGGAAATGCGCGCGCGCCATCGCGCCGGCAATCTGGTCGATGCCATGGCAAGGCTCACGCCCGCA
>JAFEFP010000168.1 GCA_018240545.1 Pseudomonadota bacterium
GGCATGGTGGCCGGCCAGCTCGGCGCGCTTCAGCACGTCCTTGAGCGCCAGCAGCAACTCGCGCAGGTCGACCGGGGGCGGCAGGCGCACCACGGCCTTGTCCGCCACGAAGGCCGATACGAGCGCGAAATCGCGTTCCAGGCGCGGCAGCGCCTCGATGTCCTCGGCGGCCTTCTTGAAGCGCTCGTATTCCTGCAGGCGCCGCACCAGTTCGGCGCGCGGATCGTCTTCGACGCCTTCCTCGGCCGGCGGCCGCGGCAGCAGCAGGCGTGACTTGATCTCGGCGAGGATCGCGGCCATGACCAGGTATTCGGCGGCCAGTTCCAGGCGCAGGTCGCGCATCAGTTCGATGTAGTCGACGTACTGGCGCGTGATCTCGGCGATCGGGATGTCGAGGATGTCGAGGTTCTGCCGGCGGATCAGGTACAGCAACAGGTCCAGTGGTCCCTCGAACGCTTCGAGGATGACCTCGAGCGCATCCGGCGGGATGTACAGATCCTGTGGCATCTGCAGCACCGGCTGGCCGCGCACGATCGCGAGCGGCATTTCCTGCTGCTGCGGCGGGGGCGAGAAAATGGCGGCGCCTTCCCGGGACTCGGGAGCGGTGGCGGCCTGCGTACTCATGGGTGCGAATTCGTCATGCAGCGCGCTTCTCACGAAGCGTTTTCCGATAGCGTTGTGAGATCTCGTGAATCCGGCGGAACGGGAGCAACCGCGAACCCGTTCGGTTCGATGCTGCGTCTGCCGTCATTCGCACGCACCGAAGAACCGGGCGTGGGTGTATCGTCGCGAAGGCTTGTCGCGGCCCCGTCTTGCGCATGCCGACGCAAGGTATGTCCGTATTGCGGTACAAGCGTAAAGGCTTTGCCTGCGCAAGTCCAGCGTTATTGAATAGAATCCCCGCTCGCCCCATCTTGTCGTCGTCACCGGCTCTCCCAGCAGACATGCCCTCCCGATTGCACAACACGCTCGATGCACGCGCCCGACAACTGTTGCGGGCGCTGATCGCCCAGTACATCGCCGAGGGCCAGCCGGTGGGTTCGCGCACGCTCGCCCGCAGTGCCGGTCTGGACGTCAGCCCGGCCACGATCCGCAACGTGATGGCGGACCTGGAGGAACTGGGCCTTCTGGCCGCGCCGCACACCTCGGCAGGGCGCATTCCGACCGCACAAGGCTACCGGGTGTTCGTCGACAGCCTGCTCGAACTCAAGCCGCTGGAACCGCCGCAGGTCGAGCAAATGCGCCGCGAACTGCCTGTCGCCGGCGCCACCCAGGACTTGCTCAGCGGCGCCTCGTCGCTGCTGTCCGAGGTCACCCGCTTCGTTGGCGTCGTCACCGTGCCCCAGCGCGAAGAATTTCCGTTCCGGCACATCGATTTCGTGGCGCTGGGCGACCATCGCGTGCTGGTGATCCTCGTGTTTGCCGACAACGAAGTGCAAAACCGCGTGATTTCCACTCAGCGCGCCTATGCGCCGGGCGAACTGGAACAGGTCGCCAATTTCCTCAATGCGAACTACGCCGGCTTGCACATGAGCGAAATCCGCGAGCGCTTGGCGCGCGAGATGCGCGAGACCAGCCATCGCCTGCACCAGCTCATGGTCGCCGCGGCCGATGTCACCCAGCAGGCGTTCCCGGAACACCCCGGCACCGACATGCTGGTGGCCGGGCAGATCAACCTGATGGGCGCGCAGGGGGTGGCCGACGTGGACCGCCTGCGCGAACTGTTCGAGGCATTCCAGCGCAAGCGCGACCTGCTGAACCTGCTGGAGGGATGTGCGCGGGCCGAGGGCGTGCGCCTGTTCATCGGCGAGGAATCCGGCTTCGCCGCGCTCGAGGGGCTGAGCCTGGTCACGGCGCCCTATGGCATCGCGGGGCGTGTGCTGGGTGTGCTCGGCGTGATCGGTCCGACACGCATGGCCTACCAGCGTGTGATACCCGTCGTGCAGACGACCGCGCAACTGCTTTCCGGCGCCTTGAATCAGGCTCGTCAAGCCCCATAAGCTTTTGCTCGTCATTCCGGCAGGGTCGAAGCTCGCGAAAGCGAGCTGAGGGGAATCCAGTTGCCAGCGACGGCGAGTTGGATGCCCTTCGGTCGACTGTCGCCGACACTCGACCGTGCCGGCATGACGGAGTCCTTTTTGTTTCGAAGAGATTCTTGCAATGGAAAACACCGATCCAATCCAAACACATGATGGCAGCGAGTCTGCGTCGCCAGACACGGACGAACTCGGCAAGCTGGTCAACGAATACGAGACCAAGCTTGGCGAGATGCGCGACCTCTTGCTGCGCGAGCGTGCCGAAATCGAGAACCAGCGCAAGCGGTTGCAGCGCGATCTCGAACAGGCCCGCAAATTTGCCAATGAGCGCCTGCTCGGCGACCTGCTGCCGGTTTGCGATGGACTGGAACGTGGAATCGCCACGGCAACGGGCGATGTCAAATCCTTGCGCGAAGGCATGGATCTGACGCTGAAGGCCCTGCTCAAGGTGGCGGAAAACAACGGTCTGACACCGGTCGATCCGCTCGGCCAGGCGTTCGATCCGGAACTGCATCAGGCCGTGGGCATGGTCGAAGCGCCTCAGGCAGCGCCGAATACCGTGGTTTCGGTCATGCAGAAGGGCTATGTGCTCAACGACCGGTTGTTGCGGCCGGCCCTGGTCATGGTCGCCAAGACGCCTGGCGCTTGAATTGACCTGCCGACAACCCCATTAGCAAGCCATTCGCGGCGCTGCCGCAATCAATCCTCCCGGAGACTGGAACCATGGGCAAGATCATCGGTATCGACCTCGGCACCACCAATTCCTGCGTGTCGGTGATGGAAGGCACGACCGCGCGTGTCATCGAGAACTCGGAAGGCGATCGCACCACGCCGTCGATCGTCGCGTTCAAGGACAACGAAGTGCTGGTCGGCGCCACCGCCAAGCGCCAGGCGGTGACCAATCCGAAGAACACGTTTTACGCGGTCAAGCGCCTGATCGGGCGCAAGTTCACCGACGCCGAAGTGCAAAAAGACATCAACCTCGTGCCGTACAAGATCACCGCGCACGACAACGGCGACGCGTGGCTCGCGACCGCGGACGGCAAGAACCTGTCGCCGCAGGAGATCTCGGCGAAGATCCTGATGAAGATGAAGAAGACCGCCGAGGATTTCCTTGGCGAGTCCGTCACCGAAGCGGTCATCACCGTACCGGCGTACTTCAACGATTCGCAGCGCCAGGCGACCAAGGACGCCGGCCGCATCGCGGGTCTCGAGGTCAAGCGCATCATCAACGAGCCGACAGCCGCGGCGCTCGCCTATGGCATCGACAAAAAGGGCGGCGATCGCAAGATCGCGGTCTACGACCTGGGCGGCGGCACGTTCGACATTTCCATCATCGAGATCGCCGAGGTCAATGGC
>JAFEFP010000169.1 GCA_018240545.1 Pseudomonadota bacterium
GGTATTGTCGGTGGAGGCGCCGTCGAGAACGACAATTTCAACGTCTTCACGGTACTTGTCGCACTGGACTGCAATGGACTGAAGCGTCTCACCAATGAAGTCCCCGCGATTGCGGGTGGCGATGCAGAGAGAGAGCTTTATCAAGGCCGTGTTCCGATGATTTCGGGATCAATGCGCGCCCATCAAATCTTGACTGCCAAATACATAACCAATCCGTGCAATGAATGTCACAACATGACTGCAGGCAACAAAGAGGCAGTCGATCGACTAAGCACACGGCAATTGACAATCATCCGGACGCGGAAAGGTCGGTTTCCAAGGAGTTCCATCAATTTTCAAACACTACCATCATTTACTTGTGCCCGGTGGCCTGGACGGTTTGGCTGCGTCTGGACGCAAGAGTCCATCCCTCACCCCCCTGAGCATATTCGCCATCTGCGCCTTGCGTTGCGTGTCGAACAATCCATGGATGCAGAAAGTCGCGGAGAGCTTGATCACGTTCCAGAATTTCCACACCCGTGGCACGTAGGGGCGACGATACAGCCGCAGCGCATTGCGAAACAGGTAGTAGTGCCGGTGCGGCGAGCGGTGCGGCCAGACGTGCCAGCCGAAGAACCACCAGGCGACGCCGCGTTCGCCCATGCAGTGGTCGAAGCGGGCCTGCGGGATTCCATAGGAACGGTAACCCGCGGCCCGCGTGCGGAAGGACCATTCCGTATCGATCTGGTCGATGAAAAAATCGGCTTCGAGTCCACCCAGTTCCCGGAACAGCGCGGCGCGAACCAGCGTGCCGCTGCCGTTGATTCCGAGGCAATCGATCGCCGTGGTCGAATCCTCGGATGGAAACACGCGGCGCAGAAGCCATCCGCACACGGTGTGGAACCCATGCTGCAAATTCGTCGATTCGTCGATGAGCCGGGGACCGACGCCGCCCACGCGCGCGCCGGACGCTTCGAGCGCAAGGAATGCGCGCATCAGTTCGGCGACGGCACCTTGTCGGGGCACGCTGTCCTGATCCATGAGCAGCAGGAAATCGAGCGTCGGCGAAACCTGCAACGCATGCGCGGCGCCTTGATTGAGGGCCGCGCCCAGACCGGCATTTTCCGTATTCCGGAGCAGGACGGAATTCTTGCGGGCTTCGACCAGACGCTCAATCTCTGCCACTGCTGCGGCATCCGAGGCATTGTCGACCAACACCAACCGGCAATCTGCAGGCAACGCGTCGAACTGGAGACGCAGTCTTGCCACATCGGGGTGGTAGGTGACCGTGACGACCGCCAGCGTTCCCGGATTCTCCATGCCATCACTCTCGCGACCGTCTGCCTGCGGCGGCAGCCAGCAGATTGCCATACTGATCGGCCACCTGTCGCCAGTCGAACTTTTCCGCGACCCGCTCGCGCCATCGCGCGCGATGCGCTGCCGCGGCATCGTTGCCGGCGAGAACCTTCACCACCGCCGCCGCCAAAGCTTGCGCATTTCCGGGTTCGATCAAATCGGCATCCTCGCCGAGGATATCGCGCGATCCGGGCATGTCGGTGGCGACCACCGGGCAACCGCAGCCGATGGCCTCGACGATGGTCAGGCCGAAGCCTTCCTGCTCGCCGGCCTGCGTGCGCACATAGGGAGCGACGAAAACCGCGGCGCGACGATACCAATCCGGCAGGGCGGACTGCGGCAAGGGGCCCGCGAACGTCACGCGCGGGTCGATGTTCAAGCGCTGCGCCTGCGCGCGCAGCGCGTCTTCCTCGGGCCCGAAGCCGGCGAGGGTGAGCGTGGCCTCGGGTTGCGCCGACAGGATCTGCGGCATGGCATCGAGCAGTATGTTCAGGCCCTTGCTCGGCGCGAGGCGACCGACGAACAGGATCTGGTTGCGCGAGCGCACGATGCGATCATCGACGGTGAATCGATCTCGCAGATCCACCCCCATCGGCGCGACGCCGATCTTGCCGGCGTCGGCGCCCAGGGCGATGGCGGCATCGCGCATCGCGCCGCTGACGACGGTCGCGCCAGCGCAGCGATCCAGCACGAGGCGCTTGAGCCGCCGCATCAGATTGCCGTTGAACGCGAACAGGTCGGTGCCGTGCGCGGTGGCGACGAATGCGGGCCGCGGCCGTTTGCCCACGGCCAGCGCCGCCAGCACGCCTTGCGGGATGATCCAGTGCGCATGCACCACTTGCGGACGCCAGCGCCGCAACTCACGCCGGATCGCGCGGTATTGTCCGACCAGGAACACCGGCACGAGCAGCCATTTCCATGGCTGCCGGCGCAGTTTCGGCACGATGCCGCCGCCATAGGCCAGTGTCTGCAGTCGTCGCGGCGCGTAGCGATAGCGGATCACCTCCACGCCATCCAGCGTTTCGCGCAACGCGGCGCCCGGCGCGTGCGGCGCCAGAACGCGCACCTCGAAGCGCGCGGCGAGGCGGCGGCACAACTCGAAGACGAAACCGGGCTCGGTGTCGTCTGCCCAGCGCGGAAACATCGAGGTGACCACGAGCAGGCGCGGCTTGCCGGAATCGGAAGGCGCGCTCGTCATGCGCCGCCATCCTGGAACAACTGCCGCGCGATGCGTGTTCCGAAACGATCCCAGGCGAAGTCGCGCGCGAACGATCGCGCCGTTTCCCTGGCCGCGGCCGACGGTCGCTCCGAAAGCAATTCGACCACCTGCTGCGCAAATTTCTCATGGTCGCCGGGCGGCACCAGCCTGCCCGAAATCCCCTGCGCCACGGCATCGACCACGCCGCCCGTAGCGAACGCCACGGTCGGCAAGCCGTGCGCGGCGGCTTCCACGGCGACCATGCCGAAGCCTTCGGGATCGCCGGGAACGTCGCGGATGGGGAAGACATGCACATCGGCGGCGGCGTAGGCCGCGCGCAATTCCGCATCGTCGATCCTGCCGAGGAAGGAAATGCTCTTGCCTGCGCCGGCCACATCGGCAGCGGCCTGAATGCTGGCGGCGGTTTGCGCTTGCGCATGCAGGGCTTGTGCGGGCGCATCGCCAACGATGACGAGATTTACCTCCGGATGCACGGCCGCGATTCGCGGCAGCGACTGCGCGACGAATTCGCGCAGGCCCTTGCGCGTGGTCAGGCGGCCGACCGACAGCAGCAGCGGACCCGCACCCAGGCCGTGCCGGGCGCGGAATGCCTGCGCCTGCCCCGCATCCGCCGCCGTCGGCAGATCCACGCCCGGGTGCACGATGCCGATGCGCGCGGGATCCACGCCAATGCCGCGGCACCGTTGCGCGGTGGCGCGGCTGTTGGCGATCACCCGATCCATGTGGCGGATCGCCGGCAACCACAGCGCCCGGTAGACCGGATGCCTGACCGCGACATCCAGTCCGTGCGCGTACACTGC
>JAFEFP010000016.1 GCA_018240545.1 Pseudomonadota bacterium
ACCCCCTGCCTTACCCGCAGGGGGTTTTTGTTTGGCCGGCCGGCGGGATACACTGGCCGCCGCTTTCGTGGAGCGCGCCATGAGCATCGAAGCCGCCGAATTAGCGAAATTCTATCCGCTCGACAAACTTCTGCCGGAAAACCTCGAACAGCTCGCGCGCGAGGCCGAGAGCGTCGACGTTGCGAAGGGCACGGTGTTGTTCAAGGCGGGCGATACTGACGATCAGACGATCTTCGTGCGGACCGGGCGGGTACGTGGCGATTACCCCGACGGCAAACTCAAGGAAATCGATGCGAGCACGTTGCAGGGCCGCTACGCTTTGGGCGATTTGCAGCCACGCCGCTTCACGGCCACCGTGACTTCGCGCAGCGCCACCCTGGTCAAGCTCGACCGGCGCTACATGGAAAAAGTGCAAACCTGGGACCAGCTTTCGCGCAACGAGAATTTCCGTCACGTGGATCCGAGCCCGGACGCGAACCGTTGGGTGTTCCGTCTGCTGCAATCGCGTGCCCTGCACAAGCTGCCGACCGGCAACATCGAGCGCATGTTCCAGCGCTTCGAGGAAATCGCGGTCAAGGCCGGCGATGTCGTCATCCGCGAGGGCGAGGAGGCCGACTATTTCTACGCGATCAAGGACGGCACCGCATCCGTGTCGAAAAGCCTGGAAACCGGCAATGCGATCGTCGCCTATCTGGTTCGCGGCGATACCTTCGGCGAGGATGCGTTGCTCGCGAACACCGTGCGCAACGCCACGGTGACGATGATCAAGGACGGAAGGCTGATGCGGCTGGCGAAGAAGTCGTTCGACGAGGTACTCAAACCACCGGTGGTCGAATGGCTCACGCCGGGCATGGCCTCGATCATGGCGCGCCAGGGCGCAGTGGTCCTCGACGTGCGCATGCCCGACGAACACGCCGAACGCGCGATCAAGGGTTCGATCAACACGCCGCTGTACACGTTGCGCGAGAACATGACCGAGTACGACAAGGCGAAGAAATACATCGTCTACTGCAATACCGGCGAACGCAGCGCGGCCGCTGCCTTCATCCTCAGCAAGCTCGGATTCCAGGTGTTCGCCCTGCACGGCGGCCTGTCCGGCATGATCAAGCAAATGGAAAAGCAGACGTAGCCTCAAGGCATTTGCGAATTGCCGATCAAGACGATGTCGGCAGGGCGCCGGGCAAACAGCCCGACGCAGACGACTCCGGTAAGCTGGTTCAGGTCGGCTTCCAGGGCAACCGGATCTTCGATGTGCCAGCCGTGCACGTCGAGGATGATGTTGCCGTTGTCGGTGACGAAGCCGTCGCGCCAGACTGGATTGCCCCCGCGCCGGGCGATTTCGCGGGCCACCAGGCCGCGCGCCATGGGAATCACTTCGACGGGAAGCGGAAACTTGCCGAGTACATCCACTCGCTTGGCCGCATCGACCATGCAGACGAAAGTCTTCGATGCCGCGGCGATGATCTTCTCGCGCGTCAGCGCGCCGCCGCCGCCCTTGATCAGGCGTTTGTGCGGATCGCATTCGTCGGCGCCGTCGACATATAGCGCCAGCGTGCCGACGCTGTTGAGGTCGACGACGCGAATGCCGTGTTTCTTCAGCCGTGCCGTGCTCTGCTCGGAACTGGATACGGCCGCCTCGATCAGGCCGCGCCGCGCACCGAGGGCATCGATGAAATGCGCGACGGTCGAGCCCGTGCCGACGCCAAGTACGCTGCCTTCCTCGACGTAGCCGATGGCGCGTTCGGCGGCCAGGCGCTTTTGCTCTTCGCGATCGATGGCCATCATTCGAGTCCGAGGATGAATTCCCAATGCGCCGCCGTCACCGGCATGACCGACAGCCGGTTGCCGGGACGGATCAGCGCGAAGCCATGCAGTTGCTTGTGATTCTTCAATTCCGCCAGCGCGATGACACGCTTGAGCTTGCGCTTGAACTTGACGTCGACCAGCGACCAGCGCGGCGCTGCGCGCGTGGCTTTCGCGTCGAAGTAGTCGCTTTTCGGATCGAACTGCGTAGGGTCCGGGTATGCTGCCGTCGTGACCTTGGCGATACCAACGACTCCTGGTTCGGCGCAACGGGAGTGATAGAAGAGCACATCGTCGCCGACGCGCATCTGGCGCAGGTAATTGCGCGCCTGGTAATTGCGCACGCCGCTCCAGGGCTCGGATTTGCGCTTCGCCAGCGCATCGATGGAAAATTCGTCCGGCTCGGATTTCATCAGCCAATGGTTCATGCGGGCAATTGCGTGCAGTCGATGAGTTCCTTGTCGGTGGCGATGTAATCCATGCGCACGTCCCACGGTTGCGCCGCCAGATCCGGAACTTCCTGGAAATGGTAACCGATGCCGACCAGGATCGGACGCGCGGGCTGCGCCACTTCGCGCAGGAAAGCGAAACTGCGGTCGTACCAGCCACCGCCGTTGCCGAGCCGGTTGCCAAGGCGATCAAAGGCCAGCAAGGGGACGAGCACGAGATCAAGATCCATTGGCGTGAGGCGCGCACCCACGGGCACATCGGGTTCCGGGATTCCGTAACGGTTGTTGCGCAATGGCAACCCGGATTGCCATGGCGCAAAGCACAGTGACCTGGTGTCGGACAGCATCGGCAGGCAATAGGTCTGCGCGCGCGAGCGAAGGCTGGCGAACGCAGCGTGCAGCGGCATCTCGCCGCGCATCGCCCAATAACCGGCAATGCGCGCATCGACGAGGAATTCCGGAAGCTGTTCGAGTGTTGCCGCCAACGCGACCGCAGCCAGCGCGCGTTCGCGAGCAGGCAGTTGCGAGCGCACGGCGCGCAACTGCCGGCGCAATGGTGCACGCACGGGATCGGCGTTCACGCGACGCGGTTGCGGGGAAGAAAAAGGGCGCCCTCCGCGATGCCGTTGCACACCGAACGACCTTGATCCCGAGGATCAGGTGGGATGGCTCGCCGGTCGTCAGGCTTTCCGCTCATGGCGGACATGCACACGGACTCGAACACTGCCACCCCGGGGTCGTATATAGGAACAAGGCAATATGGTTGGATGTACTCTCGCACACCGCAGGGGACGCCGCATCATTTTACCGAGGTCGCGAGCACGCCATCAAGCTTGGCGCGCAGCATTTGCAGGTGTTGTGCCAACGTGCCGTCGTTGGTGTCGCGATGCTGGCGCAGCTGGATCAATTCATGGGCAATGTTCAGGGCGGCCATGACGGCAATGCGATCGACTCCCGCGGCGCGCGAGTGCTCGCGGATTTCGCGCATCTTGCCGTCAAGATAGCCGGCTGCTGCGATCAGCCCGGGGCGTTCCTCAGGCGTGCAGCCAATCAGAAACTCCCGGTCGAGGATGCTGACCGCGATCGGCCCTTCGCTCATGCGCCGTTCTCCAGGGATCGCAGGCGCGCAATCATCGCCTCGACCCGGGTGCGCGCCTGCTCGTTCTTCGCCAGCAGATTCGAGCGCTCCGTCGCCAGATGTTCCTGGCTCTGGCGCAGCCCGCGGTTTTCCTCGGCCAGGCGCCGGCAAAGCTCGAGCAGGCGGTCGATGCGGCCGCTGACCTCGTACAGTTCATTCAAGGCGGGATTGGCGTTGGACATGGCACGGAGACTATAGGCGGGCGCGGGCGCAGGGTCAACGCACCGTCAGCCGCGAACGCTCCGGTGGCCGGCTGCGCTCGAATTCACGCATGAACGTGAAGCAGGAATCCGCGTCCAGCGGGACCGAAAGCCAGTGTCCCTGGATCTCGTCGCAGCCCTGCTCGTGCAGGTACTCGAGTTGTTCCAGCGTCTCCACGCCTTCGGCGACCACGTCCAGCCCCAGGGAATGGGCCATGGTGATGATGGTCTTGGTGATGGCCTCGTCATCGGGATCGGTGGTGATGTCGCCAACGAAGCTGCGGTCGATCTTGAGCCGATCGATGGGCAATCGCTTGAGGTAGCTCAACGAGGAATAGCCGGTGCCAAAATCGTCGATCGCAATGGCCACGCCGACGGCGTGCAGCCGATCCAGTGTGTGGATCGCGCGTTCCGGGTTGGCCATCAGGACGCTCTCGGTCAATTCCAGCTCCAGGTGCTGCGGATCCAGTTGCACTTCGGCCAGGATCTCGCACAATCGTTGCGTCAACTCGTCGCGCAGCAGCTGCAATGCCGACAGGTTGACCGACATGGTGACCTTGTTCAGGCCACGATCCTGCCAGTGGCGCAATTGCTGGCAGGCGCGATGCAGCACGAATTCGCCGATGCGCTCGATCAGTCCCGCTTCTTCGGCGAGCGGGATGAAGACTGCCGGCGGTACGGCACCGAACTCGGCGCTGTTCCAGCGCAACAAGGCCTCCACACCGGTGATGCGCCCCTCATCCAGGGACAGCATCGGCTGGAATACCAGGCTCAATTCTCCGCGATCCAGCGCCAGGCGCAGGGCGCCGAGCATATTGGCACGCTGGCGGGTGATCGTGTCCATTTCCGCCGTGTAGATCTGGTACATGTTGCGGCCCTGCTCCTTGGCCTGGTACATCGCGGTATCGGCAAACTTGAGCAGATCCGTCGGCACCTGGGCGTGGTCCGGGTACAGGCTGATGCCGATCGACGGCGAGATGATGACCTCCTGGCCGCTGTCCAGGGTCAATGGCGTCGCAAAGACATCGAGCAGATCGTTGGCAACCCGCAGGACCTGATCCATGTGCTGCACGTCTTCGAGCACGACGGTGAACTCGTCACCGCCCAGGCGCGCCACGGTGGCCGATTCCCGAACCTTTTCGCACAGGCGTTCGCCGACGGCCTTGAGCACGCGATCTCCCGCCGCATGACCCATCGAATCGTTGACATGCTTGAAGCGATCCAGGTCCAGGAACAGCACGGCAACCTTGCGCGATGTGCGCCGTGCGCGGATGACGGCATGGGCAAGGCGCTCGCCGAGCAACGTGCGGTTGGGCAAGCCTGTCAACGTGTCGTAGTTGGCCAGGTAACGCAATTCCTGCTCGGCGCGCTTGCGGTCGGTGATGTCGTTCATCACGCCGACAAAGTTCGTGATCTGCCCGGATTCGTCGCGTACCTGGCTCAGCTCGAGCCACGCCAGAAAATCCTCGCCATCCCGACGGCGCTGCCACAGCTCGCCTCGCCAGTGCCCGTTGCGCGCGAATTCCTCGCGCATCGCGCGAAAGACCTCGGGCGAATAGTTGGCGCTGTTGAGCATCTGTGCGGGTTGGCCGAGGCAGTCGGCTTCGGCGTAACCGGTCATGCGCGTGAATGCGCGATTGACCGAGACGAAGCGAAAATCCAGGTCGGTCACCGTGACCGCCTCGTTCATGCTGTCGATTACCTCGCCGGCAATGCGGCGTTCGCGATCGGCCTGGCGGGCGTCGGTGATGTTGTGTGCCGTGCCGCAGATGCGCAACGCGCGGCCATTCGCGTCGCGTTCGACGACCTTGCCGCGCGACAAGACCCAGGTCCAGCCACCTTGCGCGTTGCGAACGCGATGTTCGGATTCGAAGTGGTCGGTGCGACCGGCGAGGTGATCGTAGGTGCGCTTTTCCATTTGTGCAAGATCATCCGGGTGCACGGCCTTGTCCTTCCACGCATCCTGCGGCAGCGACTCTTCATGCTGTCCGCCGATGAGCTGGTCGGCACCGATCCGGTAAACCTGGCCGCGGCGCAGGTCCCAGTCCCAGAACTCGTCGCCCGATCCCCACAGCGCCAGACGCAGGCGATCCTCGCGCTCGCGCAATTCGCGGGCATGGCGCGCTTCGCGCTCGTGGCGCAGGCGATAGAAGATCCAGAGCAGGAGCAGGGCCACAACGCCGAGGGCCAGATACAGCGTTTTCATCGTCGCCGATGCCCACCAGGGCGGAATTACCTGCAGGTTCAATGTTGCCGGATTCTTGCTCCAGATGCCGCTCGCGTTGGCCGCTCGCACCTGGAACGTGAAGTCGCCCGCCGGCAGATTCGTGTAGATGGCCTCGTGACGGGTGCCGGCGTCGATCCAGTCCGGGTCATAACCGTGCAGGCGATAGGCAAAACGATTGCGCGCCGGCGCGGCGAAGTCGAGGGCGGCGAACTCGAACCGCACCACGCGTTCGCCCTGGCGCATGCGCAAGTCGGAATTCGAAACAGGCAGTTCGGCCATGGCATCGCCGATGAGCACTGCCGTGATTGCCGTCGGCGGTTCGTACAGGTCATGACTCATGGAGCTTGGACGGAACAGGTTGATGCCGCGCAAGCCGCCAAACGCCAGTTCCCCGTTGTTGCGCGCACAGGCCGCGCCACTGTTGAATTCCAGGCCCTGCAGGCCGTCGCGCAGGGAATACGGCACAAACTTGCCGAGGCCGCGCGAGAATGCGGCGACGCCACGGTTCGTGCTCAGCCAGATGTCGTGCTGCGCATCCTCGAGCATGGCGTAGATGGTCGCACTTGGCAGGCCGTTGATCGTCGAGTAGTGGGTGAAACGCAGGGTTTCCGGATTCGGGTCGTCCGCACGGTCCAGCCCGCTCTGCGTGCCGATCCACAAGGTCCCGTCGCCATCCAGCAGCAGGCTGCGCACGAGGTTGTCCGACAGGGAGTCCGGCTTTTCCGGATCGTGGCGGAACGAGCGCAAGCGTCCGCTCTTTTCATCCAGGGTGCTCAGGCCGTCGGTCGTCGCGATCCACAGGCGGCCCGCGCCATCTTCCAGCAGCGCCAATATCGTGTCACTGGCGAGGCTGTCGGCATCGTTGCCTTGGCGGCGAAACTGTTGCCAGGCTTCGGGCCGGCCTGCCGTCGCGGGTTGCCAATGCGCCAGGCCTTGGCCATAGGTTCCGAACCAGATGCTGCCGTCGCGCGCGACCAGCAGCGACCGGACAGCGCGACCGGGCAGACCATTGCCGTGATCCGGGTCGAATGGGACCGGAGTCGCCTGACGTCGGATGGGGTCGAACCGGAAGGCACCATGGTTGGTGCCAACCCACACGTTGTCGCCGCCAGCGTGGGCCAGCGCGAACACGAAGACGCCTGGGAACAGGTCGTCGCGAGCGGTCGCCGCGTCGCTGCCGAAGATGCCGTCAAAGTATTCGAAGGTGTCGCGCACAGGATCGTAGCGCTTGAGTCCATCGCCATCGGTGCCTACCCACAACCGGTCGTGACTGTCCTCCAGCAGTGAGCGGATGCTGTTGCCTTTGCGGTCGCGGCCCGGAGCGGGATCCATGGCATAGCGAAAGGCCGCCCCGCCCGGCTGTGTGGTGGCCACGCCACCGATGCTGCCGCCAACCCACAGCAGTCCGGAACGGTCCAGCAGCAACGCGGTGACGTAATCGTCCGGCAGCGAGCCGGGGATCCGGACATTGCTGCGCAAGCTCTCGGTCTGGCCGTCGGCCGGGTCGTAAAGGATCAGGCCCATTCCGAAATCTGAAATCCACAGGCGACCTTGCGGGTCGCGCGCCAGCGCGCGGACCTGCGCCGTGCCGCTGTCCGGCGCCATCTCGGGCCACACGCGTTGGGCCGAATTTCCGCCGGGATCGACGCGATACAAACCGTCGGTAGCGCCGGCGAACACGGTGCCGTCGCTGCCGGCGAGCACGCACAGGGCCGACGGCAGAACCTGTGCGGCGACTGCCTGGCCGGCGGTGGCCTTCGGCGGGAAACGCAACAGGCCCGATGAGGTCGCCGCCCACAGCGTGCCATCGCCGGCAAGCTGGAGCTGGAATACGTGTGGCGGCCTGCCGCCGGGTGCGAAGCGGTAAGCCTCGCGGCGCTTGCCATCGGTGGGATCCATCAATTCGATGCCCGCGTCGGTTCCGACCCACAAACCGCGGCCGCGGTCGAACAGCAAGGCCGTGATCGCGTCGCGTGGCCGCGCCTGCTGCGCACCGATGCGCGAACGCGCCACGACCTTGCCGCTGGATGGATCCAGCGCCACCAGGCCCTGGCTCAGCCCGCCGACCCAAAGTCGACCCTGCGCATCCTGCGCCAGTGCCGTGACGAAGCTCTCCGGCAATGAATCGGGGGTCTGCGACCGGTGCTGGAACAGGCGGTAGTCATAGCCATCGTAGCGATGCAGCCCCGACTGGGTGCCGATCCAGACGAAACCGGTGTCGTCCTGGAACAGTGCGGTGATCGAGTGCGAGGCCAACCCTTGCCCGCTGCCCATGTCATCGAAGTAATAGCGTCGCTCGGTGGCATGGCCTGCCACGGCGAACACCGCGGCAAGCACTGCCAGCCAACCGCCAACGGCCCCGAACCCCCTCGGAAAAACCATGTTTGCGCGCTTGTCCAGACGAATACTCCCGGATAATAGGGTTGCGGCGCTGCACAGGCAACCGCCTATTGTCATGCCCGCTGCCTGTTAGAATGGCGTGACGCCGCGCAACCCGACCCCGATGATCGACCGCAAGGAATTCGCCCGCCGCCGCAAGCAGCTCATGCGCATCGTTGGCAGCGACGGCATTTGCATCGTGCCGGCCGCCCCCGAGCGCGTGCGCAACAACGACAGCCACTACCCGTACCGGCAGGACAGCGATTTCCATTACCTGACCGGATTTGCCGAGCCCGAAGCGGTGCTGGCGCTGATCCCCGGGCGCGCGCATGGCGAAGCGATCCTGTTCTGCCGCGAGCGCGATCCCGAACGCGAAGCCTGGGATGGCGCGCGTGCCGGACAGGAAGGCGCGGTGGCCGAATACGGCATGGACGACGCGTTTCCCATCGCCGACATCGACGAAATCCTGCCCGGCATGCTCGAGGGCCGCTCGCGCGTCTACTATCATTTTGGTCGCGATACCGATTTCGATGTCCAGTTGATCGGTTGGGTCAACCGCGTACGCGCACGCGTGAAGCAGGGCGTACGCGCGCCGCATGAATTCGTCGCGCTGGGCCACATCCTGCACGATCTGCGCCTGTACAAGACCCGGAACGAATTGCGGGTGATGCGCAAGGCCGCACAGATTGCCGCCGGCGCGCACGTGCGCGCGATGCGCACCGTGCGACCGGGCATGAACGAGCACGAAGTCGAGGCCGAACTGCTGCATGAATTCCGCCGCCGCGGCGCGGTGCCGAGCTACGAGCCCATCGTTGGCGGCGGCGCCAACGGTTGCGTGCTGCATTACCGCGCCAACAACGCGTCCTTGCGCGACGGCGACCTGCTCCTGATCGATGCCGGCGCCGAATACCAGTGTTACGCCTCGGACATCACGCGCACGTTTCCGGTCAACGGCAAGTTTTCGCCCGAACAGCGTGCCTTGTACGAACTCGTGCTGGCGGCGCAACGTGCGGGCATCGACGCGGTGCGACCCGGCAAGGCGTTCGGCGCCTACCACGATGCCGCGGTGCACACGCTGACCGCCGGATTGATCCGGCTTGGATTGCTCAAGGGCAGCGTGGCGAAAAACCTGCGCGAGCAGACTTACCGCAAGTTCTACATGCACAAGACCGGGCACTGGCTCGGCCTGGACGTGCACGATGTCGGCGACTATCGCGTCGATGGCGAGTTCCGCGAACTGGAGCCCGGCATGGTCGTCACCGTCGAGCCCGGCCTGTACATCGCGCCCGATGCCAAGGGCGTCGCCGCGAAATGGCGCGGCATCGGCATCCGCATCGAGGACGACGTGGTCGTGACGAAGGCCGACCCGGAAGTCATCACCACGGCCGTGCCGAGCGATCCGGACGAAATCGAAGCGCTGATGGCTTCGGCGCAGAAGCCGTAATGAAAATGCGGATCGAATGACGAGCATGAAGTGTCTGCGTCAATGGATCGCATTGTTCCTCTGCACGCCGGCGTTCGCATGGGCGGGTACCACGCCCGTCCATTTTGGCCTGTTCGGCAACGTCCATGTGGCGTCGCCCGCCGGCGAGCCCAAACGTGCCATCGTTTTCGTCTCGGATGCGTCGGGCTGGAACGCTCGCGCCGAGGCGCTGGCGAACGCGCAGGCCGATGCCGGCGCGCTGGTGCTTGGCATCGACCTGCCGGCCTATCTGGCGCAGATGGAATCGATCGACGACAAGTGCTCGTTTCCGGCCGGGCATTTCGAGGAAATGATCCACTGGATCCAGCGCGACCGGAAACTGGACAAGTATGTCTATCCCGTTCTGGTCGGCGATGGCGCGGGCGCGACATTTGCCTACGCCCTCGACGCGCAGGCGCCGCAAGGCACCTACACCGGACTGGTCACGCTCGGCTGGGATGCGGAATTGCGCCTGCCCAAGCCGGTGTGCAAGGGCGATGCGGGCCCGATGACCACTGCCGATGGCAAGGGCAGTTTTCGCGTCGCGCCGGTGAAGCGCTTGCCCAATCCCTGGTTGCCGCTGCCCTTCGCGCCCGGGGCGCGGCACACGGGCATGCTCGGTCACGTACCTTCGACGCTGCGGTCATGGCTCGTCTCGCCAAGCGCTGGCGCGCCCGATCCCGGCAAGGCACTGGCTGCGGCCATCGATTGGCTCACCGCCCCGGCGCGCGCCGCGCCGCCGTTGCCGCAGGACATCGCCGATCTGCCGCTGGAAACCGTCGCCGCGCACGGTGCGTTCGCGCAACGCGTCGCCATCATCCTGACCGGCGATGGCGGCTGGGCCGGGCTCGATGTCGCGGTCGCCAACCAGCTCGCGCAACGCGGCATCGATGTGGTCGCGCTCAACACGCTCAAGTATTTCTGGGAAACGCGCACGCCGGCGCAGGCCACGGATGCGCTGACCCGCATCATCGGTCACTACGGCGCGCAATACCCGCTGGCGGATTTCATCATCGTGGGTTATTCGTTCGGCGCTGGCCTGTCACCGGTGCTGATCAATCGACTGCCGGAATCCGCACGCCGCCGCGTCGCCGCACAAGTGCTGATCTCGCCCGATGACACGGCCGTGTTCGAGATCCATGTCGGCGACTGGTTCGGTTCGACCGCGCACAGCGGCGCCATTCCGATCGCGCCGGAAATCGCGAAAACACAGGTGCCCGTCATTTGCGTCCACGGCGCTGACGAGGACGACAGCTTCTGCAAGCAGATCCTCGGCAAGCCCGACGTGCGCGAACTCGTGCTGCCCGGTGCGCACCATTACAACGGCGATTACGACAAATTGGGCGCGGCGATCGCCGGCGCGCTGCCGGCGCGCAAGGATTGATCGCGGCGATCAGCCGGTCAGCAAGCGCCGATACCCGCCCGATACCAGCGCGGCGATGTCGATGAGCAGGCCCGGCACCCACAGTCCGCGCGGGTAGGCGAGGTAGGAGCCGACCCATTCCGGCTTGAACTTGTCCTTGTACTTGCGCACGCCCTGGTAGTTGTAGAAGCGGTTGCCGTAGGTGAAGGCGAGCGCGGCGAGGCGCTCGTTGACGCGCGCGTAGGGATTGTCGCCGACGCGCGAGAGTGGCGCCATGCCGAGGCTGAAAAGCTCGTAACCTTGCTGCTGCGCCCATTGCATGACGTTCGCGAACAGGAAATCCATGGTGCTGCGCGGCGTGTCCGCGACGTGGCGCATCAGGTCCACGCTGGCGTGTCCGCCCGGACCATAGGGCGGCAGCACGTTGGCGAACGCGATCAATTCGCCATCGCGGTGCACGAGGCCGAGCGGACTCCACGAAAAATACGTGGGATCGAAACGGCCGAGCGAGAAACCTTTTTCATCGCCGCCCTTGTCGGCGAGCCAGGCATCGGAGACGCGCTCGACATCCGTGAGCAAGGCCGTGTCGAACGGAGGCTGCACCAGTGTAAACGTCAACTTTTCCTTGGCCGCGCGGTTCGTGGCCTGGCGCAGGTCCTCCCAGCGCTTGCCGGCGAGCGAGAATTCTTCCAGCCGCACGAGCGCGAGTTCGCCGAGCTTGAACAGGTCGAAGCCGAGGTCGTGGTAGCGCGACAAGTCCGGTTCCAGCACTTCGTAGAACACCGGCACGCGATCCTGCGCGTCGGCAAAGTGGCGAAAATCCAGGATCGCGCGGTCGATCGCGGCATCCGCGCCGCAGGGCGAGCCGAGCGCGACGAGGCGGTCGCGCACGCTGCCGTAGGCGATCACGGCCTGGTGGTCGGCGGCCCAGAACAGGTGCTTGTCGGCCATGAAGGTCAGGTGCGCGAACTCGCCGCCGCCATGCGCGTTGTACAGATCACGCGCGCGCTCCAATTCGGCGTGATTGGGCAGCCCCAGCTTGGGCCGGTTCACCGCGAATGCCTGCCAGATGAGGTAGATGATGAGTCCGAGCAGCGCCGCGGCCAGGCCGCGACCGATGCGCGAGGTGTGTTCGCCGAAGCCGACGTAGAACAGGTCGAAGGAATCGTCGCCGAGCACCTGGGCCACGCCGATGGCGAAAAACACCAGCACGCAGACCAGCAATCCGGCGAACCAGCCCAACGTGCGCGCCGAGGTGAGCGTCATCGCGCGCCGCGAGAACACGCCCTTGCGCGCACGCAGCAACGCGGCGACGGCGAGCAGGAACAAGGCCTCGCCGAAATGCAGGCCCTTGGTCACGGCCAGTGCCGCGCTGATCAGCAGCAGCCATTGCGCGACGCGATAGGCCAGGCGCAGGCGGCCATCGATACCACGCGCCAAACCCAGCAACAGCACGCCCGAGACCACCGAAAACCAGTTCGAGCTCTCCACGGCGAGGATCGGCAGGTGCGCGCGCACCGTTTCGATGTGCTCGCTCACCGAAGGAATCGCCGCCGAGGCGAGTTGCATCGCGCCGGCGCCGAAAGTCAGGATCGCGAGCAGGCGCGTGCCGAAATCGGCGAGCAGGGTCGCCGGCAGGCCGAGCAATCCGAACAAGGGATGTCCGGCCAGGCGCGTGCGCAGGCGCGCGAGCAGGGGCAGGCGCGCGCTGAGCATCTCCGAACCCATGTACAGGGCGACCAGCAGCGGCAGCAAGTAGTAGGCGATGCGGAACAGCATCAGGCCCGAGACCACGGCGGCCTTGTCGTAGCCGGCTTCGGTCAGTGCCAGCAGGATCAGGCCGTCGAACACACCCAGGCCACCGGGCACCTGGCTGACCAGGCCAAGGACTCCGGCCCCGGCGAAAGCGCCGAGCAACAGGCCCGGCTTGACATGTTCGCCGGACAGATAGATGCACGCATACAGCGTTGCCGCGGCGAGCAGCCAGTCGATCAACGACACCAGGGTGAGCTCGATCTTCAGGCGCAGCGGTGGGATGCCGACATCGGCCGGCAGCCAGCGCATCAGGGCGCGGCGCGTGGTGAGGAAAAAATAAAGCGGCAGATACAACGCGGCGGCGATCAGCACGGCGGCGGCGACCCAGCGCTGCGCGCTGCCACTGGTCAACGGCAGCGAACTCGTCGCCAGCGTGACGATGACGAGCAGCGACAGACCCGAGAGCAGCGACAGCGCCTGCATGCCGATCAGCGCCGCGGCGCGCGACAACGGCACTTTCAGGCCGGACAGGCCCATCAGGCGCACGCTGGCGCCCATCGCGCCGGAAAGGTTGAGCGTGTTCGCCATGGAATTGGCGACGAAGGCAAGGCGGAAGCAATCGCGCGCGTGCAGGCCGAGCTTGAGCCAGCGCGCGATCAGCCAGTCCACGCCGCCGGTGAAGGTGACGCCGAACAGGGCCAGCGCGGCGACGCCGAGCGCGGGCAGTGTCGGCACGTCGATCAGGGTACGCTGGATGTCGGCGAGCGGGAATTCGCCGGCCTCGCGCCACAACAACCAGGCGGTGAGCGCGAGGAAAGCGACCGGTACGAGCAGGCGCCAACGGGCAAAGGCACTCGGCGTGGCGGTGGTTTCCTCGCTCATGGACGGTGGCCGCGACTCAGCGGTTGCGTTCGGCCATGCGCGGCACCGGCGCCGCGCCATCGCGCAGTTCGATCAGGCCGGCGCGGTACTGCGGCATCCAGTTGCGTGGCACGCCGTAGCCGTGGCCGACGTGCGGCAGGCTGATCACTTTTCCATTTTTTACTTTCTCCACAAAGCTGACCGTGGCCGGCGGGTTGCAGACCTTGTCGATGTCGCCTTGCAACACGATCCATGGCGCCGGCACGCGCGGCACGGTGTTGAAGACGAAACTGAAAGGCGGTCGGTGCTGCCTGTCCGCGGTCAGGCCGGTGTCTTCGCAAAACGGCTTGTGGTAGACGAGGTCGGGACAGAAGCCGAGCGTCATGGCGCCGGAGAAGCGTTCATCGCCGGCCTGCGCGAGCGCCGCGTAGGCGACCGTGGCGCCGGACGAGTAACCGATCAACAACGGACGGAAGTCCTGCGGCAGATTCATTGCCGTCTTTACTTCGTTGCCGATCTTCTCCAGCGCGGCGGCAGAGTCGCTGCAGGCACCGGTACCTGCATCCAGCGCCTTGAGCAGCGCCGGCGTGCTGAATCCGGCGACCCAGTAGCCCAGGCTCGCCGCCGTCTGCGCCATGTCCCACACGCCCAGTTCCCAGCCGCCGTCGCCCGAGGCGAACAGGGCCAGGCCCCTGGATTCGCCTTGCGGCGCGTACACCGTGACTTCGCCAATGCCCTCGACGTCGAGAATGCGCGCGGCCTTGGGATCGTGCGCCTTGGCGTTGCGCTTCGCCGCCTGTGCGGCGCGCGCGGACGCCGCGCTATGCGCTTCCGGTGCGTGATGGCGAACGCCTTGAACCGGCCCGCCATCGCGAGGCAATGGCTCGGGCGCGACGGCGCCCGCTGCGCCCGCGGCGCACAATGCAAGAGCGATCAAGGCGGGAAAACGTCGAATCGGGCGCATGGTTGCGAACAGGCTTCGGCCGGGGATCCCGGCTTCTTGACGAAGACGCATTATCGCACGCCGTGCGCGGCGTTTTGGCGGCAGGGAGGGCGCTTTCGCCGGCAGTCGGCGTGGATTCAGGCGGACGCCGCGAACGCGTCGCGCGTGAGGTTTTCCGGCGCGTCCGCGGCGCACACCACGTCGTCCTCGATGCGGATGCCGCCGTAGCGGCGGAAGGCGTCGACCTTGGCCCAGTTCACCTCGCGCGCTTGCGGCGTGTTCTTCAGCTCGCCGAGCAGCAGGTCGATGAAATAAATGCCGGGCTCGATCGTGGTCACCATGCGCGGTTCGAGGGTGCGCGTGCAGCGCAGGTAGGGATGGCCGGGCGGGCGCGGAATCGTGCCGCCGCCTTCGTCCTTCTGGAAGCCGGCCACATCGTGAACCTGCAAACCCAGCAGGTGGCCCAGCCCGTGCGGGAAAAACGCCGAGGCCACGCCCGATTCCACCGCGCTTTCCGCGCTCATGCGGATGAAGTCCTGATCCTTGAGAATGCCGGCAAGGACATGATGCGCGTGGACGTGCAAATCAGCGTAATTTTGACCGGGACGAACCTTGGCCACGAAACCGCGCTGCGCGGCGTCGACGGCATCGATCAATTCCTGAAACTCACGCGCTTGCGGCGCGGCATGGGTGCGCGTGATGTCCGAGCCATAGCCGTGGAAGCTCGCACCGGCGTCGATCAGGAACGATTCCGCATGTGCGGGTGGTGCACGGTTCAAGTCCATGTAGTGCAGCGTCGCCGCGTGCTGGTTGAGCGCGATGATGTTGCCGTAAGGCAATTCGTTTTCGGTTTCATGCACGGCATTCAGGTACGCCGTGTTGATGTCGTACTCGGATTTCCCCGCGCGAAACGCAGCTTCCGCAGCGCGATGCGCACGCACGCCAAGCTTGCTCGCCACGCGCAGCATCGCCAGTTCGTAGTCGGTCTTGTAGCTGCGATGCCAGTGCAGGTAATTGAGCACGATTTCGGGATTGTTCGGTTTCGCATCGCCGAGTGCGGCGTTGTCGTCGCCGATGATGGCGCAGCGCGCGAACGCCTGCGGCAGATGCGCTCGCGCGGCACGTGCCTCGTGCACGATCACGATGTCGAAATGATCCACCCAGTAACCCGCCGGTGCTTCGGGTACCACGTGCCAGTAGTCGCGCGGTTGCAGGTAGACGAGTTTCGGCTTGCTGCCGGGCGTGTAGACGATCCACGAGCCCGGTGCCTTGGTCACCGGCAACCAGTGCTTGAAATGCGGATTGACCGCAAACGGGTAGGGACTGTCGTCGAGGAACTGGTAGCGCAATACCCCGGCAGCGATCAGCAGATGATCGAAGCCGCCGCGCGCCAGCGCCGCATCCGCGCGCGCTTGCAGCGTGCGCAGATGTTCCGGATAGAGTCTTGCCAAAAGGTCGGACATGGCGGCGCGCCGAAGGAAGCGGTGCGCCTATTGTGCCGCAGAATGGTTCAGTCGAACTGCCCGCCAGGCGAATTCACCCAGTCGAACAGGATGTTGTAGTCCTCGGGCCCGATGTCGATGATGCGGAAACCGGTCCAGAACTGACCGGGAACGTTCGCGGCCTCGCTCCATTGTTCGTGCAGTCCGATTTCGAGGGTGTGGTGTGTGGCCGTGGCGCCGTTCGGCAGTTCGAAATTGACCTGGAACAAGGCGTCTTCCGGCAACTGTCGGCTGCTGATGAGCAACATGCCGTCGACGGAAAGATTGCCCACGTGTCCCATCTGGTGCCCGCTGATCGCATCGGCGACGGCGATGGCATGGTGAGCGCGTTTGCGTGTGTTGCGGCGATGTTCGGCCATGGCGGCTTCTCCGGGTGCGGGTCTCAGGCAGGAACGGCCTCGGGTTCCGGGCCGCGACCGACCAGCTGCTTGAGCGAAGACACGATTGCCTTCCAGGCACGATCGACCAGGGTCTCGGTCTCGGGTTCGACGATCCATGCTTGTTCGCCGGCGATGTCGCGCGCGAGCTGTTCGAGATTCCTCTCGTCCACGCGCACGCCGCGCTGGTTGACGAACAGGCAGGTTCCGGTCAGGGTCGAGAACCATGCCAGCTTGCGCCGCACCTTGTCGCCTTGCTGGTTGGTGCGGAAGTCGAACCAGGTGCCGAACGGCAGCGTCTTGAGGCGTTCGAGCGCCTGGGCCTCCTTGCTGCCCGGCGCGAACCCCTTTTTCTTGGGTGCCGGCGGTGGCGCCGCGGTGGCGGAGTCGTCGCCCAGGCGCGCCTTGCTCTTGAGCTTGATCGCGATCTCGGTGTTGGTGACGGCTTCCTCGCCGGGCTCGCCTTCGCCCGGCGTGAACAGGCGCTTGACCACCGCCTGCACGTCGTCCTTGTGATAGCCGACCTGGTCGAGCGCGGTTTCGATTTCGCCGCGCAATTCGGGCCGGGGCCTGGATTCGCCGCCGCGCGTGCCGGTTGCCACGAGCAGTTGGTCGGCCACCTGCAGGCGCTTGGCGTAGATATCGCTGTTTTCTCCCTGCCGCAGCAGGGTCAGGGCGAGCACGTCGGTCCAGGCCTGTTCGAGCAGGGTGCGGACCAGCTTGTTCGGTTTGGCCTTGGCGATGCGCTCGGCGATCGCCGCCTGTGCCTGTTCGCGCGCGACCGCGAGTTTCTCGCGACCCTTGGCGGCATCGACATGCCGCCGCTCGGTTACTTCGGCCTTGCGCGCCAGCGTGTGCATGTGCTGCGACAGGTCGGTGAGCATGTCCTCGATCAGGCCGAGGTTGCCATCGAACTGGTGGCTGACCTTGTCGACCACGACCTGCATCTTGTCGACCAGGGCCTTGTCCGCGGGGCCTTCGCTGTCGTCCAGCCAGTGCGTGCCGGTTTCGGCGATGGCGTTGAGCAACTGCCGCGCCGGGTGCGCGCGCCGGGTGAAGAAGTTCTTGTCGCGCAGGGCCACCCGCAGGAGCGGTACCTGCAGTTTGGTCATCAGTGCCTGTGTGCTGCCATTCGGACGCACGTTTTTGGTCAGATAGTCGAACAGCATGCCGACCAGGTCGATGGTGTCCGAGTCCTCGGCACCGAGATAGGGCGCCTGTCCGTTCGGTGCGAGCTGGCGCAGTTGTGCGAGCAGGTCTTGCTTGAGGTGCCCGACCGTGCGCTGCATGAGCTTGCCGCCAAGCATCATCGGCGCGATCGGCTTGGCTTGCAGCGTGCCCAGCACCGATTGCAGATCCTCGCTGCTCGGCAGGTAGCCATTCGATGGCGCGCTGTCGGGGACGCCCATGGCGCTGCGTCGTCCGGCCAGAAGCTCGCGCAATGTGGTGAACAGCTCGGCGTCGCGGTCGTCCGGCGCCACGTTGCGCGCGCCCATTGCCGGCGCCGGATAGGCGCCCGGTGGCGTGAAAATGCCGGGCGGCGGCATGTGTCCGGCGGAGGCAGAGGCGGCACCGGGCCGGCGCGAGGGTGGCGCCGCGGCCGGAGCGTCGGCCGGTGCGGGCTCTTCCTCGGCGTCCGCGCCGCGATTGTCGCCGCTACCCTTGGCGCGGCTCACCGAGGCTTGCAGATGCGGCAGAATGTGATGCTCGACAAAGTAGTGGTTGATGCCCGCATACAGTTCGCCGAGCGCGGTGTGGCCGATGCGGTCGAAGGCCTGGAACAGCAACACGCGGTGGTCTGCGCTGATGTCCAGGCACGCGCAGGCGTGTCGCAGCGCTTCGGCCAGCCCGGCCGGTCCGATTGCCAGATTCTCTGCATCCAGCGCGGGCGCGCCGGTGAGTACGCCGAACCGGTGGCCAAGCAGAAACAACGCGGGCGCCTGGCGGATTTCGGATTTGGCCACGAATTCCTGCAGTGCCAGGGTCTCTTCCAATTCGCGCGAATCCACCAGTGCCAGTTCCTTGCGCACCGGCATGCCCGGGCGCACCGCGCCCGCGTCTGCGCCCGAGCCGGGACGGTTGCGATCGAAGCGGGCGAGCTTGTCCTCGATCGCGATCATCAGGCGTGGGGCCACGTCCGCGCGGCCGCGCTTGATTTCGCGCAAGGTCTCGAAGCACCGGTATTGGGCTTCGTTGCTGCGACTTTGCTCGGCCAGCTTGAACAGCTGCGCTTCGGTGTCGTCGAGCGCGCCAACCGCGGCGCGCTCGAGCGCGGTGGAGCACAGGTTGAGCACGCCTTCGATCAGCTGGCGAACCCGCGGCGCCCAATCGGTGCGTGACGCGAGGACGAGCGGTGTCGCCGCGCTGTCGCCGGTCCTGGATTCCGTTCCGCGTGTCGCCTGGATCATGTCTTCGTCCCCATCAGCTCTTATTTCGCCGCCGTTCCGGTCCTTGCGCTGGACAGTCGCCGGGCCGCATGCGCCGCCGCGACCCGACTTCGCATGCGAGTTCCATGCCGGCACAGGGTACTCGACCACCAGAATTTGTCCAGACATGGGTTGATGCAGGCGCAGCAAGGAGCCGCTAGGGCTGCCAGGCGATCGAGACGTAGACCGACCGCCCGGGCGTGTTGTAGCCGTGCGCGAGCGCGTAATCGCGGTTGCACAGGTTCTCCAGGCGGGCGCCGATCCGCCACGCCGCATGCAGGCGGTAATCGGCGCGCAGATTGGCCAGGGCGTAGCCGGGCAGCGCGACCCCGCCGACGTCCGGGCGCGTGCTGCTGGCGACGAATTCCAGGCCAGCAGACAGGCGCTCGCCGAAATCGCGCGTCAGCACGCTCGCCAGCTTGCGCTTTGGCCGCCGCAACAGTTGCGCGCCGGTATCGGCATCGCGCGCATCCTGGACGGTGACGCTATTGGTCCACGACCACGTCCCGGAACGCCAGGTTTGGGCCAGTTCGACGCCGTCGATGGCGGCGCGTTCGATGTTGATGGCCTGGTAGGCGCTGCCGCCGGAAAAATCGACGAGGTCGTGCACGCGGGTGGAAAATGCATGCATGGCCAGGCGATGGGATGCGTCAGGCGACCACTGCGCGCCGAGTTCCAGCGTGCGCGAGCGTTCGGGTTTCAGATCCGGATTGCCGGCAAAGTAGCCGCCATAGCCGGGCGAATACAGCTCATTGAGATCCGGCGCGCGGAACGCGGTGCCGAAGCTCGCAGTCAGGCGCCAGTCGTCGCCAAGCTTCCAGCCGGCGGCCGCCGAACCGGAAAACGCATTGCCGAAGGCGCTGTTGTCATCGTAGCGCGCGGCCACTTCGCTGTCGAAGACGGCTTCCGAAATGCGCCAGCCCGAGAAAATGCCGATATTGTCGCGCGACTGCGCGTAGGGAGCGCCAAAGCCGGACGTATCGATGCTCGTTCCGCGCTCGTGTACGGCGTCGATGCCGGCGATGAGATGCTGCGCGTCCGTCAACGCAATCTGATTTGTCCACGCTGCCTGCTCGCGCGTGGAGCGGAAGGTGCTGGCGAAAGCCGGGGTGTCGAGGTCCTCGCGCGCGGTGCCGAGCGCGAGGCGCTGATGCCACAGCGCGTTCACGTCGCCCTCCTGCGCCGCGCCGATGGCCTGATCGAGCGTGTGCGAGATGCCGTCGCTCGCGCCATTGTCGAAGTTCTGCGTACCTTCGCTGCGCCACCCGTTGAGCGACAGCGTCTGCGATCCCAACCGGTAATCGCCGCTGAGCGTGCCACCGTGGTATTGCGCGCCGTTGGCGTCCGGGTTGTAGATGCAGTACGGA
>JAFEFP010000170.1 GCA_018240545.1 Pseudomonadota bacterium
CCGCTGGACGCCGCCGGCTGGGACGAGTGCAAGCCGGTGTACTTGGAATTCCCCGGCTGGGAAGAATCCACCTGCGGCATCCGCGAATGGGACAAGCTTCCCCCGGCCGCACGCGCCTACCTGCGCGCGGTCGAGGAATTGGCCGGCACGCACATCGCGCTGGTCGCCACCGGAGCGGATCGCGACGATACGATCAGTTTGCGCGACCCGTTTGCGTGATGGCGCCGGGCCTTTGGACGTCCAGCCGTCCGGATGCCCAAAGCGCAGTCTTCCGCGACATGCGCAAAAATAATTTCGCGAACCTGTTGACAAGCACAACGATCCTCGCTTAAGGTCGCTCGCATGTCGCACCGCAACAACGCCGCCGCCACGATCGCCAAAGGCCAGCTCGCCCTGGTTCGCGACCTCGTGAGCGTGCGTCAGATTGCGATTATCGTGCTCGTACTCGTCCTTCTCATTACCAACGGAGGTGCGGGTTAGGGCGCGTCTAGCAAAACCGGACGAAGATACCAAAACCCCGCACCGGGAAACCGAGGCGGGGTTTTTTTATGCCCCATGCCCGCGCAAGCGGACCCATGCAGCAGCCAGAAAACGCAGTCAAGGCCGTACCGACGCCGCCACGCGAGCGCATCCGCGTGTTCGACACCACGCTGCGCGACGGCGAACAGGCGCCGGGTTTTTCCATGAGCCTGGCGCAGAAGCTGCGCATGGCGCAGGCGCTTGCGGAACTGGGCGTTGACGTGATTGAGGCAGGCTTTCCGAAAGCCTCGGATGGAGATTTCGAGTCCGTGCGCGCAATCGCCGACAGCGTGCGCGGACCGGCGATCTGCGGCCTCGCGCGCGCGCAGAACGGCGACATCGAGGCGGTGGCGCGCGCGACCGCCAAGGCGGCGCACGCGCGCATCCACATCTTTCTCGCCACCAGTCCGCTCCATCGCCAGCACAAGCTCAACATGAGCCGCGAGCAGGTGCTGGAAACAGGGTTCAAGGCCGTACGCCGCGCGCGCGAGCTGTGCGATGACGTGGAATTCTCCGCCGAAGACGCAATCCGTACCGAACCCGAGTTCCTGATCCAGGCGCTGCAGACCATGATCGAAGCGGGCGCGACCGTGGTCAACGTGCCGGACACGGTCGGCTACACCACGCCCGAGGAGATCGGCGCCCTGTTCGCGCGCCTGAAGCGCGAGGTGCGCGGTATCGACACCGTCGTGCTCAGCGCGCATTGCCACAACGACCTGGGCTTGGGCGTCGCCAATTCGCTGGCGGCGCTCGCGAACGGCGCACGCCAGGTCGAATGCACGATCGGCGGCATCGGCGAGCGCGCCGGCAATGCCGCGCTCGAGGAAATCGTCATGGCGCTGCGCACGCGCGGCGACCGTTTTCGCCTGGAGACCGGCATCCGCACGCCGTTGCTGTATCCGACCGCGCGCCTGCTCGGCGATCTCGTCGGCGCGACGATCCCGCGCAACAAGGCGATCGTCGGCGAGAACGCGTTCGCGCATGAGTCCGGCATCCATCAGCACGGCATGCTCAAGCACCGCGAAACCTACGAGATCATGCGACCGGAAGATGTGGGCTTCTCGCGCACGCAGCTCGTGCTCGGCAAGCATTCCGGTCGGCACGCCCTGCGCGAGTGTATGTCCAATCTCGGCCACGAACTCGACGAGACGCAGCTCGACGCCGTGTTCGCGCGCTTCAAGGCGCTCGCGGACAAGAAAAAGGAAGTCTTCGACTGCGACCTCGACGCACTCGCATTGGGCATGGACCCGGAAAGCATCGGCCCGTGGAAGCTGCAACACCTGCATGCGACCACGCACCTGGGCAATGGCGCCTCTGCCTCGGTCAAGCTCAGGCACCACGACGGACGCCTGTGCGCCGAGGCCGCGCTCGGCGATGGCCCGGTGCACGCGGTCTTGCGTGCGATCGCGCGCGCGGCGGGCATGGCGCTGGACATCGACGATTTCCAGATCCGTTCGCTCTCCAACGGCGCGGACGCGCTGGGTCGCGCCGCGATCACGGTGCGCCACAACGGTCGCGAACTGCACGGGCGCGGGGTTTCCACCGACATCGTCGAGGCCGCTGCACAGGCTGCACTCGAAGTCATCAACCGCATCGAACGTCTGCACAGCGGGCAGTCGCTGCCCATCGCCGCCAATCAAGCCTGAGGAGCAATCGTGATGAACCCGGTTCAATGGATCTGGCAAAACGGAAAACTCAAAGCCTGGCAGGACGCCACCGTGCACATCGGTGCGCATGCGCTGCACTACGGCTCGTCCGTGTTCGAGGGCGTGCGTGTGTATGCGACTGCGCGCGGATCGCGCTTCTTTCGCCTGCGCGATCACACCGATCGCCTGTGCCTGTCGGCAAAGGTGTATGACCTGCAGCTGCCGTATTCGGCAGACGCGATCGATCGCGCCTGCGCCGAAGTGGTCGCGGCAAACGGACTTGCCAGCGCCTACGTGCGGCCGATCGCGTACCGCGCGGGGTTCACGTTCAGCCTTGCGCCCAGCCGCGACGTGCCGGTGGAGTTCGCTATCGTCGCCATCGAGTGGGGCGCGATGCATGGCGCGCAGGCCATCGAGCAGGGCGTGGACGTGTGCGTAAGCTCGTGGAACCGCGCGGCGCCGAACACGTATCCGGCGGGCGTCAAGGCCGGCGGCAATTACCTGTCCAGCCAGCTCATCGCGCAAGAAGCCGTGCGCGGCGGTTATGCCGAGGGCATCGCGCTCGCGCCCGACGGCAACCTGAGCGAAGGCGCCGGCGAGAACCTGTTCATCGTGCGCGGCAGCAAGCTGTACACGCCGCCGGTCGGCTGCGGCATCCTCGCTGGCATCACGCGCGATAGCGTGTTGACGCTCGCGCGTGAGGCGGGCATCGATGTCGTCGAACAGGTGTTGCCGCGTGAGTTCTTGTACTTCGCCGACGAGGTTTTCATGACTGGCACCGCCGCGGAAATCACGCCGGTGCGTTCGGTCGATCGCAAGCCGGTCGGCAACGGCAAACCCGGTGCGGTGACGCGCGCATTGCAGAAAGCGTCCTACGGCCTGTTCGACGGCAGCACGATGGACAAACATGGATGGCTCACGCCGGTACAGTCCGCGTCAGCGGCGCGGGAGGCGGCATGAACGCACGCACGCTGCTGGACAAGATCTGGGATGCGCATCTTGTCGCCGCAGAATCCGAGGCGACGCCGGCGATCGTCTACATAGACCTGCACCTCGTGCACGAAGTCACCTCGCCGCAGGCATTCAGCGAATTGCGCGCACGCGGTTTGCGCGTGCGCCGGCCCGAACGCACGCTGGCCACATTCGATCACTCCACGCCGACACTGCCCGCCGACGCACAC
>JAFEFP010000171.1 GCA_018240545.1 Pseudomonadota bacterium
TGATCCTCGGCGTGCAGGCGGCCTCATTGGGTATTGCCACACCCGGCACAACCCCAATCCACTACGGCGTTGCGATGTGCCCGGGCTATAACCCATTGTGCGGTGCCGCGGATTGGATCCCCGGCGGTCAGGGCACGGCCAACTGCGGCACGCCCGCCGGCGCTTTCCAGTCGTTCAGCGGGCCCTATGCCTATGATCCGGCGAACCCGGGCGTGGATGGCGCAGGCAACGTGTTGCTGGAAGACCTCAACGGCGGCCTCGTCGACGTGAACTACGACGTCAACAAGGTCGTCGCCAACGGTTCGACCGGCATGCTGCTTCTGCATAGCCACAACACGGAAGCTACCAGCGCGCAGGTGGTCATCCTCGACCGCATCTTCGCCGACGGCTTCGGCCAGTAACGGTCAGTCGATGACTCGCAAGGGTGCGGACGCAAGTCCGCGCCCTTTCTTGCGACTTGCATTCGACGCAACCAAGCTGGCGCTTCGGCCGTCGTCGCTTAGTCTGCATGAAATCCCCGCGTCCACAACTTCACGGCCTGAATTTCAAGCCTAAGCTGCTTAAAAAAATTCGCATGAGCCGTAGTACGATTGGAAAAAGTCGCAAGGGCTCCCTCGCCTGCGTCGGCATCGGCTTGACGCTCGGCTCGCACCTGACGCCTCTGGCGCGCAGCCACATCGAACAGGCCGACGTGGTCTTCCAGGCGGTGTCGGACGGCATCGTCGAAAAATGGGTGGAGTCGCTCAATGCGGACGTGCGCAGCCTGCAACCGTTCTACGGCGAGAACAAGGCGCGCAGCAAAACCTATCGCGAGATGGTCGATGCGATCCTTGCCGAAGTGCGCGCGGGCAAGAAAGTCTGTGTCGCGTTTTACGGCCACCCCGGCGTGTTCGCGTGGGCGCCGCACGCGGCCATCCGCATCGCGCGCAAGGAAGGATTTTTCGCGCACATGGAACCGGGCATCTCGGCCGAGGACTGCCTGTACGCGGATCTCGGCATCGATCCCGGCGCCTTCGGCTGCCAGCATTTGGAAGCCAGCCAGTTGCTCTACTACCGGCGCCAGATCGACACCGGCGGTTTCCTGATCCTGTGGCAGGCGGGCGCGATCGGCGATCGGGGTCAGGCGCGATTGCGCACCGACAACCGGTATCGACAGGTGCTGGTCGAGCGCCTCGCGCAGGACTATCCGCTTGCGCACAAGGTCGTGATCTACCGCGCCGCGACCTTGCCAATCCACGCGCCGCGCATCGAACGCATCACGCTGCGCGAACTCGCCGCCGCACGCATCGAGCCGCCCGATACCCTGGTGCTGGCACCGGCGCGCAAGCTCGTCGCAGATACCCAAACCCTCGCCAAACTGGCCAAACTGGATCGCCTGCGCTCGTGATGCCGCGCGTCATCACCACCGCGCGCCTGCGCCTGCGTGCCCTGACCCTGCGCGATGCGCCGACCTTCCGCGCGCTGTATTGCGACCCCAACGTCATGCGCCATATCGGCAAACCGATGACGCCGCACTTCGCCAGGACCTGCCTGAGCGCCACCGTGGAGGCCGCACGAAAACCGGGTGGGCCGCGATTCTTTGTCATTGCGGGTCGCGAAGTGCGCCAATCTGTCGGCCTGTGCTCGATCCGGCCCGTACCACCCCCGGACGCTCGCGTCGAGCTGGGCCTGATGCTGCTACGGCAGGCACGCGGGCAGGGCTTCGCGCGCGAAGCTCTCGCCGCCCTGATCGATTTCGCGTTCCGGGCATTGCCCATCGATGCGGTCTGGGTGCAATATCGGCACGCCAACGCGAAAGCCGGCCGCTTGTGCGATGACGTGGGCCTGCCGGCGCCAGGCCGTGGCGGCAACAACGCAAACCGTGGGCAATGTGTCAGGGTGCTGCGGCGGCCGGAATGGCGCCAGTGGTTTCAAAAACGACCAAGGGGAACAAACATGCAAGACGTCATCGGTCTTCTGGAACAAACCGGCGCGAACGCCGCCCTGCGCCATGCCAGCCGTGGGCAGTTGTTGCAGGCTCTGGATCTTGACTGCGCGATCGTTGCTGCATCCGGCGCAAGCGAAAAAATGTACTGCCTGGTCTTTCCCGCCAAGGCACCGAGGAAGGCTCCAACGAAGAAGAAGCCCGCCAAGGCTCCGCCAAAGAAGAAACCGGCCAAGAAAGTCCCTGCCAAGAGAAAGACGCCGGCCAAGCGCAAGCGTTGAGCCCGGTTTTGCGATTTCCGGCCTGATTCACGGACGGCGCCATGCCGCTTGCCAAGACTCCGCGCCCGGCATTTCCAGCCGGACGCTTTGCCCTGCTCATGCTGCTGCTGGCAAGCGCAGCCTGTTTTGCGGTCGCCGTTGATCCTGACGATCTGATCCAGCGCGCCGACCAGATCAAGACGGCCAGCAACGCCCAATTCCAGGACTTGCTCGCGCAGCTGAACGGGCAAGCCGGGCAACTCACGGCGCTGCAACACGACTGGCTGGACTACCTCAACGCCTGGCAACTGCTGTATCGCGGCAATTTCAAGGAAGGCACGAACGCCCTCGATGCCTTGTTGACCCATTCGCGTGACCCCGTGCTGCGCGCGCGCACGCACATTTCGCTGCTCAGCGCCGAAACCAATGCCGCACATTACGAAGAGGCCTACGCCAACCTGAGCGACTTGCTCGCCTCCCTGCCCAAGGTCGAAGACCGCACGGTGCGTGCGTTGAGTCTCGACGTGGCTGCCCAGCTGTACAACCAGGCCGGTCAGTACGAATTGGCGTTGAATTTTGCCGACGAAGCGCTTGCGTCCAATTCGAACGCGCACCTGTCGTGCTACGCAACGACGCTCAAGGCGGAATCGCTGTACCACATCCGCAAACTGCACGCCGACGATGCGCCGATTCGCGCCGGTATCGACGCCTGCCAGAAGTCGGGCGAAATTCTGGCCGCCAGCCTCATCCGCTTGTGGATGGCAAAGGCGCAATTCGACGCAGGCGACGTCAGATCCGCACTTGCGGATCTCGAAGCGCACGACGCGCTGGTCCGCTCGACGAATTCTTCCAGTTCGATCTCGCTGTACCACGCCATCATGGCGCAAGCCTACCTTGCGACTGGCGACCTCGTCCACGCCACGCAGTACGCGCATAGCGCCGTCGACCACGCCAACAAGCAGGAGTTCGCCCCTTCCGTGGCCGATGCCTACCAGGTCCTGTACCAGGTCGCCAAGCGCCAGGGCGACGACAAGGCGGCCCTGGACTGGTACGAAAAATACGCGGCCGCCGACAAGGGCTACATCAATGCCTTGAGCGCGCGCTCCCTCGCCTATCAGAAGGTACACCAGCGTGT
>JAFEFP010000172.1 GCA_018240545.1 Pseudomonadota bacterium
CGTCGAAACGGTCGCCGCCGATGCGCACCGAAGCCGAGTAGACGATGCCGTTGAGCGAGATCACCGCGACTTCCGAGGTGCCGCCGCCGATGTCGAGCACCATCGAGCCGCGCGCCTCGTGCACCGGGATGCCGGCGCCGATCGCCGCGGCCATGGGCTCCTCGATCAGGAACACGTCGCGTGCACCGGCGCTTTCCGCCGATTCCTTGATCGCGCGCCGCTCCACCTGGGTGGAGCCGCAGGGCACGCACACCAGCACGCGCGGACTGGGCCGGAACACGCGCGTCTTGTGCACCTTCTTGATGAATTGCTTGAGCATTTCCTCGGTCATCGAGAAATCGGCGATGACGCCGTCCTTGAGCGGACGCACGGTGACGATGTTGCCGGGGGTGCGGCCGAGCATGCGCTTGGCGTCGGTGCCCACGGCCGCGACCGCGCGCGGGCCGCCGGGGCCGCGGTCCTGGCGGATGGCGACGACCGAGGGCTCGTTCAGGACGATGCCCTGGCCGCGCACGTAGATCAGGGTGTTGGCCGTGCCGAGGTCGATCGACAGGTCGTTGGAAAAGAATCTGCCTAAGCCGAACATGAAGCGCTCTTTCAGGGATTTTCCGCGGGATCGCGAAAAGCGCGACAGTGTAAATTCGCGGCGCCGCACAAGCAAGGGAAAATGCCGTTAAAATGCGGCCTGCGGCACGTTTTCCGTGGTTCGCCGCGGCGATCTTGCCGTGCTATCGTCGCCCGCCCAGCCGCCGGATCGCCCATGTCCATCGATGCCGCCACCCTCGCCCGTATCGCCCGGCTCGCGCGCCTGCCGCTTCCGGCGCAGGATGCCGCGCAGACAGCGGTGGATCTTTCGCGCGTGCTCGATCTCGCCGGGCAGTTGGCGAATGCACCGCTCGACGGCGTGGCGCCGATGGCGCATCCGCACGCGCAAACGCTCGCCTGGCGTGCCGATGCGGTGACCGAAAACGACCGCGCCGATGCGCTGCTCGCGCTGGCGCCGGATGCGCGTTCGGGCCTGTACGCCGTGCCCAAGGTCATCGGCTAGGGTCGCGGCGATGGCATCGATCGCGCACCTTGCGCAGGAGCTGCGCGCACGCAAGACCACGGCAGCCGAACTTGCGCGCACGGCGCTGACGGCAGCGCGCTCGCGCGCGGACCTGAATGCGTTCGTCACCCTGGATGAACAAGCCGCGCTCGATGCCGCGGCGCGTGCCGATGCCGCGCTGGCGGCAGGCAACGCCGCGGCGCTCGCCGGAATTCCCTTTGCGCACAAGGATATTTTTTGCACAAATGGAATCCGCACGACGTGCGCGTCGCGCATGCTCGGGAATTTCGTGCCGCCCTTTGATGCGACCGTGGTGGAAAGGCTCGCTGCGACGCACGCGGTTTGCATCGGCAAGGCGAACATGGACGAGTTCGCGATGGGCTCGTCGAACGAGAACTCGTTCTACGGCGCGGTCAGGAATCCCTGGGACGAAACCCGCGTGCCCGGGGGGTCGTCCGGCGGCTCGGCGGCGGCCGTGGCCGCCGGCATCGTGGCGTTCGCGACCGGCACCGACACCGGCGGCTCGGTGCGCCAGCCCGCCGCGTTCTGCGGCATCACCGGCCTGAAACCGACCTACGGCCGCGTCTCGCGCCTGGGCATGATCGCCTACGCCTCGAGCCTGGATTGCGCCGGCGTGCTGGCGCGCACTGCCGTCGATTGCGCGCAGGTGCTGGCCGCGATGGCCGGGCACGATGCGCGCGATGCGACCAGCGTCGAGCGTGCGGTCGACGACTACGTTGGCGCAGTGTCCACAACGCTGCAAGGGCTGAAAATCGGCGTCGTACGCGAATATTTCGGCGCCGGTGTGGATGAAGGCGTCGGCGCAGCCGTCCACGCTGCCTTGCGCGAATTCGAACGCCTCGGCGCGAAGCTGGTCGATATCTGTTTGCCGCATGCGCCGCTGGCGATTCCCGCCTATTACGTGATCGCGCCAGCGGAGGCATCGAGCAATCTCGCGCGTTACGATGGCGTGCGTTACGGCCACCGCTGTGCCGACCCGCAGTCGCTGGAAGACCTGTACACGCGCAGCCGCGGCGAAGGCTTCGGCGCCGAGGTCAAGCGCCGCATCCTGGTCGGCACGTATGCCTTGTCGGCGGGATACTACGATGCCTACTACCTGCGCGCGCAGCGCGCCCGGCGCGTGATCGCGGACGATTTTGCCGCGGCATTCGAGGCGGTCGACCTGATCGCCGGACCGACCGCGCCGAGCGTTGCGTTCCGGCTCGGCGAGAAGACGTCCGATCCGCTGGCAATGTACGCCGCGGACGTGAACACGGTCGCGGTGAATCTTGCCGGGTTGCCGGCGATCTCCGTGCCGGCAGGGTTGAGCGAAGGGTTGCCGGTGGGATTGCAACTGATCGCACCCGCCTTCGCCGAAGCGCGCCTGCTGGGCGCTGCCCATCAATTCCAGTGCGCGACCGACTGGCATGCGCGGCAGCCCCGCGCATGAGTTGGCAACCCGTCATCGGCCTGGAAATCCACGCCCAGTTGTCGACGCGGTCGAAGCTGTTTTCCGGCGCGTCCACCGCGTACGGCGCCGAGCCGAACACGCAGGCCGCGCTGCTCGACGTGGCCCTGCCCGGTACCTTGCCGGTCCCAAACCGCGCGGCGCTGGAAAAGGCGATCGCGTTCGGCCTCGCCGTGAACGCGACGATCGCGCGCCACAGCGTGTTCGCGCGCAAGAATTATTTTTATCCCGACCTGCCCAAGGGTTACCAGATCAGCCAGTACGAATGGCCGATCGTCGCCGACGGCCGCTTGGCCGTGCGTCTGGAAGACGGTCGCATACTCGATGTCGAAATCCAGCGCGCGCACCTGGAAGAGGACGCCGGCAAGTCGCTGCACGACGCCTTCCACGCCGCAACCGGTCTGGATTTCAACCGCGCCGGCGTGCCCCTGCTCGAGATCGTCTCGGCGCCGGTGCTGCATTCGGCGCACGAAGCCGTCGCCTATATGCGCACCGTGCACACGCTGGTGCGTTGGCTCGGCGTGTGCGACGGCAACATGGCCGAAGGCGCGTTTCGCTGCGACGCGAACGTCTCGGTGCGGCGCACTGGCACGGACCCGCTCGGCACGCGCACCGAGATCAAGAACGTCAACTCGTTCCGCTTCGTCGAGAAGGCGATCGAATACGAGATCGAGCGCCAGATCCGCGCGCTGGAAAACGGCGAGACCCTCGCGCAGGAAACGCGCCTGTACGACGCCGCGGCGCACCGCACCTTGCCGAT
>JAFEFP010000173.1 GCA_018240545.1 Pseudomonadota bacterium
GATTGCCGGAAAATCCTTCGCCGACGATGGGGGACGGAAACCCGTCCGTTTCTCGCGCACAACGACCAACCGTGCAAGCACAGCCGCGTAACTATAACCCAAAATTTACAAAAGCACGAATTTTGTCCTTTCATCTCCGATGCGGCATCGCAACACAAGGCCTCCGGCCGGTTGCGGTATGGTATTGGGACCGGGGAGCGCACAAGACCCAAGGAGACAAATCGATGCCCGCCTGCGGCTGCCACCCCATTTCAGCCCACAAAAAACTGCGCATCCCGGACTGGTACGTCTCCAGCCTGATGCTCGACCGCGCCATGGACGCGATCTTGCGCCGGGTAAGGAAACTCGATCGCACCCACGATATCCCCTACCTCGCCGGTTACAGTGTCGACGGGCAGACGATCTATATCGACCGCCACCTGCCGCGGGTCATGAACTACAAGGGCCGCAAGATCGACGTGGCGCGCTACCTCATCATGCACGAGGAAGTCGAAAAGACCCTGATCGACCAACTCGGCCTGCACTACCTGCATGCGCACCAGATCGCCACGCGCGCCGAGGAAGCCCTCATTCGCGCGGACAATATCCTCTGGCGCGACTACGACCGCTTCATGCAGAAATACGTCAAGATCCTGGGTGACGAACGACTGAAGAAGGTGCCGGAAGACCTTGATCTGAAACCGTATCGCGACGAACACGACTTCGATCTGATCCAGCGCATGCGCAAGTCGCTGACGACCAAGGGCCTGCGCAAGGGCGAGACCGCCGCCGCACTGGCGAAAGCCGTGCGCGAGTACGAAACCGCGCTCAAGGACCAGCGCCGCGACGCGGCGGCCCACAAAAGGAAGGCAGCCAGCCGGAAATAGCGATCTGCGCGATCGTCGGCTTGCGCCGCAAGCGAAGGATCACGGCCCCGAATTCGGGGCCGCTCTCATTTTCAGCGCCTCGTACAACTGCGCCGGCCCCAGCAGATTTTCCGCAGTCCATCACGTACCGTTTCCGAATCCAGCGCCTGCCGGCTCAGGTCGCTGTGCGCGGCGAACGCATCGATGATCGCGTTCGTCAGCGCCTTGCCCAGGTCCGGCGAACTGGCGAACTGCTCCTTCGAGTTGCCGAATGGAACGAGGTTGCCCATGCCAAGAATCGCATCAGTTGGATGGGTCGAGGCCAGCGCGCAGAATCCGCATGCGGCGTCGTACGCCCGCACTCACGGAATCGTGCAACTCGGGCGGGAAGCCGGCCGGCAGCTCGGCTTCGATCGAACCAAGGGCATTGTCCATGCGGCCGGCGATGTCCTCGATGGCGTTCTGGACGAGTGTGCGCGAAAGGCCCGCCGCGTCGCCCGTCTGCAGGAAGTGCCGGGCCTGGATTTCGTCGATGCGGTAATGACGGCTCGTGCCGACCGACATCGCGAGCTTCATCTGCTTGCGCTCGATCTGGCGCGCATCGAGGCTGGGCTGGGCGGTCAGCACATCGTAGAGCGGCGTCAATGCATAGCCCCCGCCGGGACGGAGAAAGATGCTGAAGTTCTTGGCGTGGCCATCCGTTGCGCCGATCAGCCAGAAGGCCAATTGCGCCTGGAACAGCGTGCGGTGGTCGTCCGCCGGCGAGTCGGCGCCCTTGAGCAAGGTCGCGATCGCCAGCATGCCGGGTCCGCCGTCGCTTTGATATTTGCGCGTCGGCGGCACGGACAGTGCCTGGCAGCAGTCTTCCTGCGGCAGTCGGATCAGGCGGCCATTGCTCCAGATCCGGTCGAAGCGTTCGATGACCAGGGTCCGGGTTCGGCCAAACGTCATGATCTGAGCGTTGTTGACGCGCAGCCCGAGATGTTTGAGCAAGCGCAGGCAGTAGAACTCGTTCTCGACGCTGTTGGACAAGTCAATGCCGTTGGGCAACCTGCCGATTTGCGGCTTGAACAGATGCGTGGTGGGCGTGGTTCCGTGCGGCTTGATCCACTGATCGTCGAGCCGCAGCAACGCGGTTTTTTCCTGGGCGCCCGCCACCGAAATCCGGAATTCGTCGTCGCGGGAAAGGCCCAGCGGCGCTTGCGCGAGGGATTTGAGCAGCTTTTCGATGCCCGCCTCGTCGACCGCTTCTCCGGCGGGCGGCGTTGTCGGATCCTGCGGCATGGCATCGTCGGCGACGAACTGCAGCGCGCCGACGCAGTCCCGGCCGATCGCGGCCAGCAGGCTGTACGCGTCGTAACCGCCAGCGCCGACTTTTTCGGCCACGCGTTGGCGCAAGGCGATCGAATCCGGCAACAGGTTCTCGAAGACGGCGGCGACAGGTTCGCCCCGCCACGGTTCCTCGCGCAGGGGCAGCGAGAGCGAAACGGGAAACGCCTGGCTGCGATCCAGCCAGTCGCGGTCGTAGCGGAACTCGATCGCGCCGCTGGGCTGCTTGAGCAGTTGCCCGACCAGCCGATCGTTCTGGTAAACGCGCAGCGGCGGGTGGCGGCGGGTTCTGGCCATTATCCGACCAGGTCGTCGACGCCGGCGTTGCGGCTGCGGGCGGCGATGCGAAACTCCAGGTCGAGTGCGGCGAGCACCGCCAGCAGCGTGTCCAGCCGGACAGCCGGGTTGCCGTTCTCGATCAGCGAGATCGTTTCCTGGCGCAGGCCCACGCGTTCGCCCAACGCGCTCTGGCTCCAGGCCAGGCGCTTGCGATTTCGGCGGATGGTGGTGCCGATCTGTCGTGGAGTGCGAGCAAGGTCGGACATGGGCTGTCTCCTCTCACCGCACTATGCGTCATTTCCGATAAAACGTCAATATAAGATTTGACGCATATTCGTGACTTATGCGCCATGACCGATAACGTTGCGCACGTCGATCTGGCCGGTGACGGCGGCGGAGATCAGGGCGGAGCGGCGTTCTTTCAGAAGGGTGTCGTCAGTGACGCGGACCGGCAATCCTTTCGGCATTCCGGAAGGGAAGTTTCCTGCGTTGTCACGGTCTGCTTGCCGTTGTCCATCGCGGCCCTGATTGCAGTACGACGTCCCGTCGTCTTGTGGCAATGTATCTTTCAGTCCTGGCCACGATGTTCGTTCGGCCGCCCTTGCGGCTGAATGTCGGACCGCCTTCATCCACCCCGGCCACTGGCTTTTTTTCGAGAAGTCTGCCGATTGCTTCCTCGCCAGGCTTCCCCGTCGGGAAAAATGCGCGTTTGGGTGATGGTGGACGGTGCAGGGATCGAACCTGCGACCCTTGCCGTGTGAAGGCAATGCTCTACCGCTGAGCTAACCGTCCAGGGGAATATGCCGGAGAAGGGA
>JAFEFP010000174.1 GCA_018240545.1 Pseudomonadota bacterium
TCACGGACACAACCCCGCGAGCAGGGACGACTGCGCCGAGTACGGCATGTCGTCGCCGGGCGTGGCCTGGGTGTAGCGGCCGTCGGCCTGCAGCAGCCACGCCTGGGTGTTGTCGGCAAGGTAGTTCTCCAGCGCCTCGGCGTGGACGCGCCGGGCCAGGTCCGGGTCCAGGATCGGAAAGCACACCTCGATCCGGCGCAGCAGGTTGCGCTCCATCCAGTCCGCACTCGCGCACCAGGTCTCGGCGGCGCCGCCGTTGGCGAACCAGTACACCCGGCTGTGCTCGAGGAACCGGCCCAGGATGGAACGCACGCGGATATTCTCGGACAGCCCCTTGACGCCGGGTCGCAGCGTGCAGGCGCCGCGCACGATCAGGTCGATGCGCACGCCGGCCTGCGACGCCTTGTACAGCGCTTCCACCACGCCGGCCTCGTTGAGCGCGTTGAGCTTGGCGATGATGCGCGCCGGCCGGCCCGCGCGCGCCTGGCCGATCTCGCGTTCGATCATCTCCAGCACGCGCTTGTGCAGGGTGAACGGCGATTGCAGCAGGCGCTTGAGCCGGATCGCCGGACCCAGGCCCGAGATCTGCTGGAACAGGTCGTGCACGTCGTTGCCGATCTCGGGGTTCGCGGTCATCAGGCCGAGGTCGGTGTACAGGCGCGAAGTCAGGTGATGGTAGTTGCCGGTCGACAAGTGCACATAGCGCCGCAACGCGCCGTGTTCGCGGCGCACGATCAGCAGCATCTTGGCGTGGGTCTTGTAGCCGACCACGCCGTAGACGACCTGCACGCCGGCCTCCTGCAGGCGGTTGGCGAAGGCGATGTTCTGCTCCTCGTCGAAGCGCGCGCGCAGTTCGACGACGACGGTGACGTCCTTGCCGGCGCGCGCCGCGTCGATCAGCAGGGCCACCAGCGGCGAATCGGCGCCGGTGCGGTACAGGGTCTGCTTGATCGCGAGCACGTTCGGATCGGCGCTGGCCTGACGCACCAGATCGAGCACTGCGTCGAAGGATTCGAACGGGTGGTGCAACAGGATGTCGCGTGCCGCGATCGCTGCAAACACGTTGCGCTCGACAGCGAGCGCTTCCGGCAGGCGCGGCGTGAAGCGCGGGAATTTCAGGTCGGGGCGGTCGATCTGGTCGTGGATCGCGGCGACGCGGTGGATGTTGACCGGCCCGTTGCAGCGGTAGACCTGGGTTTCGTCCAGCTCGAAGTTGCGCATCAGGAATTCGGCGACGCGGCGCGGGCAGGACTCGGAAATCTCCAGGCGCACCGCGCGCGCGTAGCCACGACCGCGCAGTTCGTCGCGCAGGGCATGGGCGAGGTTTTCGACTTCCTCCTCGTCGACGAACAGTTCGCTGTTGCGGGTGACGCGGAACGGGTAGGCGCCCTTGACGCGCATGCCGGGGAACAGTTCGTCGACGAATTGCAGCAGGATGCCGGACAGAAACACGAATTCGCAGGGCTGCGTGCACACCTCCGGCGGCAGGCGCACGATGCGCGGCAGCGAACGCGGCGCGCGCACCAGGGCGATGTGGCCTTCGCGGCCGAACGCGTCGGTGCCGCGCAGCGCGACCGCGATGTTCAGGCTCTTGTTGAGGATGCGCGGGAACGGGTGCGCGGGATCCAGGCCCAGCGGCGAGAGCACCGGCAGCACTTCGCTGCGGAAATAGTTCTGCAGCCAGTGGCGTTGCCTGGCGGTCCAGCGCGCGCGTTCGGGAAAGCGGATGCCCTCACGTTCCATGTCCGGCAGCAGAACCTCGTTCCACAGCGCGTACTGTGCGCGCACGAGTTCGAGCGCACGGTGGCGGATGCGGTCGAGCACCTCGCCGGCCGGCATGCCGTCGGGCCCCGGGATGGCGTCGCCGAACGCGACATGATGGCGCAGGATCGCGACCTGCACCTCGAAGAACTCGTCGAGGTTGGAATTGGCGATGCACAGGTAGCGCAGGCGTTCGAGCAGCGGCACGCGCGCATCCTGCGCCTGCGCCAGCACGCGCGCGTTGAATTCGAGCTGGGCCAGCTCGCGATTGAGGTGCAGCTCGGGAGCCTTGGGCTGGCGTCGTGCGGTCATTTGCCCGGCATGATACCGAAACCGCAAGATGCGGGTTTCAGCCGCCGTGCAGTGCCAATTTCCCCTGATCCTCGGGCTTGATCTTGCGCCGGCGCAACTCGAGCACGACCGGCGTGATCTGCGCGATGCGCGCCTCGATGCGCGCGCGCTCGTAGTAATCCAGGTCGCTGCGCCGGGTCAGGTCCTTGAGCTGGTTCAGCGCATCCTCGGCGCGACCGTTGAGATAGGCCGCCTCGGCATGCGCCTCGCCGGCGCGCACGCGATCGCCGGCCACTTCGCAGGCGCGCGCAAAGACGGTCTGCAACTCGGGGTCCTCGTCATCGTTGGACAATTGCGGGCGCAGGATCTGGCGCGCGCGTTTGGCGCTGGCGAGGTCGTTTGCCTGCAGCAGCGCCTGTGCGTGCGCGAGGACCAGGGCGCGATTGTCGGGATATTCGGTTTCCAGCGCGGCGTAGCGACGGAGCGCGGCATCGCGTGCGCCGGACATGGCTTCGGCCTGGCCGGCGGCCAATTGCAGGACGAGCTGGTCGGGATGCGCGGCCGCCAGTTTTTCCGCCAGCGGCGCGGCCTTCCTGGCATCGCCGGCGCGGAGGAGTGAAATCGCCTGCCCGTAACGGTTGGCGAGGGTATCGAAGCCTTGCGTGTTCTGCAGGTTGTCGGCGTAATAGGCCACGGTCTTCATCGGCTGGGTCGAGGCGAGCACGCGCACGCGTTCGCGCATGAGGTCGTAATACGCAGCCGAGCGCGCATGCTGCTGTTCGGGCGTCTCCGATGGCCGTGCGAGCTCCGCGGCCATCGCACTGGAGCTCATGTGGCTGCCGGGAAGGCGCAGCAGCGGCGAAACCTGCGTGCCGACCGCGCGCGAGGCGGCCAGCGCGGCGCGGCGCTGCGCCTCCTCCTTTTTCACCGCAAGCGCGCGTTCCTTGGCCTCGCTGATGCGCTTGAGCGTGACCGGGTGATCCATCAGCAGTGCCGGCACGTCGTTTTCGTCGAAACCCGGACGCAGCGCCCGCTGCATGCGCTGGAAGAACTCGGCCATCGCGTCCGGATCGAAATTCGCCTTGGCCAGCGTCTGGATGCCGACGCGGTCGGCCTCGGCTTCATCGGCGCGGGTGAAATTGATCTGCATCTGCTGCATCAGGCCCTGTGCCGTGGCGATCGCGCCGACGTCGGCGTT
>JAFEFP010000175.1 GCA_018240545.1 Pseudomonadota bacterium
CCGCGCCGGCCACGCAAAGCCCGAGGTGGTACTCACCATGAGTTATTCCTTCACCGAGAAAAAGCGCATCCGCAAGAATTTCGGCAAGCGTTCGCAGGTTCTGGACGTGCCGCCGCTGCTCGCGATCCAGACCGACTCGTACCGTGAGTTCCTGCAACTGGCCGTGCCCGAGAAGCAGCGCGCCGAGCATGGACTGCATGCGGCGCTCAAGTCGGTGTTTCCGATCACCAGCTACTCGGGCAATGCGGCGCTGGAATACGTCAGCTACCGTCTCGGCGAGCCGCCGTTCGACGAGCGCGAGTGCCGTTCGCGCGGGCAGAGCTACGGTGCGCCGTTGCGCGTGCTCGTGCGCCTGGTCATCTACGACAAGGATTCGCCGGCCAGCAACAAGGCGGTCAAGTACGTCAAGGAGCAGGAGGTCTACATGGGCGAATTGCCGCTCATGACCGACACCGGCACCTTCATCATCAACGGTACCGAGCGCGTCATCGTCTCGCAGTTGCACCGTTCGCCCGGCGTGTTCTTCGATCACGATCGCGGCAAGACCCACAGCTCGGGCAAGCTGTTGTTCAACGCGCGCGTCATCCCCTATCGCGGCTCGTGGCTGGATTTCGAGTTCGACCCGAAGGACTGCCTGTTCACCCGCATCGACCGCCGCCGCAAGCTGCCGGTGACGATGCTGTTGCGCGCGCTCGGCTACAACAACGAGCAGATGCTCGACATCTTTTTCGAGAAGAACGTCTTCCATCTCGACAAGAAGAGCGGTGCGCGCCTGGAACTCGTGGCCGAGCGCCTGCGCGGCGAGACCCTGAACTTCGACCTGCGCTCCGGCGACAAGGTCATCGTCGAGGCGGGCAAGCGCATCACCTCGCGTCATGTGCGCGACCTCGTCGCTTCGCGCATCAAGAACCTGGAAGTGCCCGACGAGTACCTTGTCGGCCGCATTCTCGCCCACGATGTTGTGGACAAGAAGACCGGTGAGGTGCTGGCCGCGGCGAATACGGAGCTCGACCTTGCGCACCTGGAAAACCTGCGCAACGCGGGCATCGACAAGCTGGAAACGCTGTTCGTCAACGACCTGGACCGCGGTCCGTACTTGTCGAACACGATGCGCATCGACCCGACCAAGACGCCGCTCGAGGCGCTCGTCGAGATCTACCGCATGATGCGTCCGGGCGAGCCGCCGACCAAGGAAGCGGCGCAGAACCTGTTCTTCAACCTGTTCTTCACGTTCGAGCGCTACGACCTGTCCGCGGTCGGCCGCATGAAGTTCAACCGCCGCGTCGGCCGCAAGGAAATCACCGGACCCGGCGTGCTCTACGATCACCAGTATTTCGGCGCGCGCAACGACGAGCATTCCAAGGAACTGGTGCGCAAGCTCGGCAAGACCTCCGACATCCTCGACGTGCTCAAGGTGCTGATCGAGATCAAGAACGGACGCGGCACGGTCGACGACATCGACCACCTCGGCAACCGGCGCGTGCGCTCGGTCGGCGAGATGGCCGAGAACACGTTCCGCATCGGCCTGGTGCGCGTCGAGCGTGCGGTGCGCGAGCGCCTGTCGATGGCCGAGGCCGACAACCTGTCGCCGCAGGACCTGATCAACGCCAAACCCGTGGCCGCCGCAATCAAGGAATTCTTCGGCTCCTCGCAGCTGTCGCAGTTCATGGACCAGAACAACCCGCTGTCGGAAGTCACGCACAAGCGCCGCGTCTCCGCCCTCGGTCCGGGCGGCCTGACCCGCGAACGCGCCGGCTTCGAGGTGCGCGACGTGCATCCAACGCATTACGGCCGCGTGTGCACGATCGAAACGCCGGAAGGCCCGAACATCGGCCTGATCAATTCGCTGGCGGTGTACGCACGCACCAATTCCTACGGTTTCCTCGAAACCGCCTACCGCAAGGCGCACAACGGCAAGGTCACCGACAAGGTCGAGTACCTGTCCGCGATCGAGGAGGGCGAATTCGTGATCGCCCAGGCGAACTCGCCGCTCGACAAGAACGGCGCGTTTTCCGAGGACCTGGTCGCCTGTCGCTTCAAGGGCGAGTCCGAATTGCGCCCGGCGGCGGACATCCAGTACATGGACGTTTCGCCGATGCAGACCGTATCGGTCGCCGCGGCTCTCGTGCCGTTCCTCGAGCATGACGACGCCAACCGCGCGCTGATGGGCGCGAACATGCAGCGCCAGGCCGTGCCGACGCTGCGTTCGCAGACCCCGCTGGTCGGCACCGGCACCGAGCGTCCGGTGGCGCGCGATTCGGGCGTTACTGCGGCCGCGCGTCGCGGCGGCGTGATCGACCAGGTCGATGCCGGTCGTATCGTCGTGCGCGTGAATGAGGAGGAGATCGGCGAGAACGATGCCGGCGTGGATATCTACACCCTGACCAAGTACACGCGCTCGAACCAGAACACCAACCTCAACCAGCGCCCGCTGGTGAACGTTGGCGACAAGGTGGCCAAGGGCGATACGCTGGCCGACGGTTCCTCGACGGATCTGGGTGAGCTCGCGCTCGGCCAGAACATGCTGGTCGCGTTCATGCCGTGGAACGGCTACAACTTCGAAGACTCGATCCTCATCTCCGAACGCGTGGTCCAGGAAGACCGCTACACGACGATCCACATCGAGGAGCTGACCTGCTCGGCGCGCGACACCAAGCTCGGACCGGAGGAAATCACCGCCGACATCCCGAACGTCAGCGAACAGGCGCTGGCGCGACTGGACGAATCGGGCGTGGTCTACATCGGCGCCGAAGTGAAGGCGGGCGACATCCTCGTCGGCAAGGTCACGCCCAAGGGCGAAAGCCAGCTCACGCCGGAAGAGAAATTGCTGCGCGCGATCTTCGGCGAAAAGGCCTCCGACGTGAAGGACAGCTCGCTGCGCGTGCCGCCGGGCATGGATGGCACCGTCATCGACGTCAGCGTGTTCACGCGCGACGGCATCGAGAAGGACAAGCGCGCCAAGCAGATCGAGGAAATGGAGATCAAGCGCATCAAGAAGGACTTCGACGACCAGTTCCGCATCCTCGAAGGCGCGATCTTCAGCCGCCTGCGCGACCAGCTCGTGGGCAAGGTTGCGAACGGTGGTGCGCACGGCATCAAGAAGGGCGCGGTAGTCACCAACGATTACCTGGATTCCCTGAAGAAGGACGAGTGGTTCGCCCTGCGCATGAAGAACGAGGACGTGGCCGAACTGCTGGAAAAGGCGCAGGAGCAGATCAAGCGCCACAAGTCCGAGTTCGACAAGCGCTTC
>JAFEFP010000176.1 GCA_018240545.1 Pseudomonadota bacterium
GTGGTTGAGCATGGCCAGCGCGTTCGGATTGGTCTTGGCGCTGGTTCCCGGCGCGACGCCGAAATAGCCGGCCTCGGGATTGATCGCCCACAGGCGCCCATCCTTGCCCGGCGTCATCCAGCAGATGTCGTCGCCGACCGTCCACACCTTCCAGCCCGCCTTGCGGTAGCTCTCCGGCGGAATCAGCATGGCCAGGTTGGTCTTGCCGCAGGCGGAGGGAAACGCCGCGGCGACGTAATGCGTTTCGCCCTTCGGATTTTCGATGCCGACGATGAGCATGTGCTCGGCCAGCCAGCCTTCGCTGCGCGCCTGATGCGAGGCGATGCGCAGGGCGTGGCATTTCTTGCCGAGCAGCGCATTGCCGCCGTAACCCGAGCCGATGGACTTGATCGAAAGCTCGTCGGGAAAATGCAGGATGAAGCGCTTGTGCGGATCCAGCTCGCCGGTCGAATGCAGGCCCTTGACGAACCGGCCTTCGCGTTCGATGCGCGCCAGCGCGGGAGCACCCATGCGCGTCATGATGCGCATGTTGGCCACGACGTAAGGGCTGTCGGTGATCTCCACGCCGCAACGCGACAGGGGCGAATCGATCGGCCCCATGCAATACGGAATCACGTACAGCGTGCGCCCGGCCATGCAGCCCGCGAACAGGGCATCGACCTTGGCGTGCGCTTCGACCGGATCCATCCAGTGGTTGTTCGGGCCGGCGTCTTCGCGGTTCTTCGTGCAGATGAAGGTCAGGTGTTCGACCCGGGCCACGTCGCCCGGATTGGAGCGGTGCAGGTAGCAGTTCGGGTGCGTGCGCGGGTTGAGTTCGATCAAGTCACCGCGTTGCAGCATCCGGTCGATCAATGCGTCGTTTTCGCCTTCGGAGCCATCACACCAATGCACACGCTCGGGTTGGGTGAGGCGGGCGACATCGTCGACCCAACGGTCGAGGGATTCCAGCTTGCTCATGTTTCTCCTTCCGGCAGCCTTGCGGCTGATGATGAAAAAATACAGCGGACGATCTGCGTCGTCCGGCGTTGCGGCCCGCGCGAGCGGGAATGCGAGTGTGAACCGGCATCGCGCGATGGTAGCGGCTGGCACCGGCAGCGGGAAGCAATGGCTGCGCTGCATTGCAGCAAGACCTGTCCGGGCTTTCGGCAACCGCATCCTGATTGATTACTCGAATGCGGATTTCCATACTCGCGCGTATGGTCGCGCAACCCCTGTTCAGGACTCCAAAGCCCAGCGAAGGCCGACGCTTGACGCTCACGGCAACGGACGGCGTGCCGCTCGCCGTGGAAGTGCGCGGCAACGCCGATGCGCCGGCACTGGTCTTCGCGCACGGTTTCGGCCAGACCCGGCATGCCTGGGATGCGAGCGCGGCGACCCTGGCGCAAACCGGCTGGCAATGCCTGAGCATGGATGCGCGCGGTCATGGCGACAGCGGCTGGCGCAGCGACGGAAACTACGATTTCGCGCAATTCGTCGATGACCTGGTGCGCCTCGCCCGCGTGCCGGCGCACAAACCCATCCTAATCGGCGCTTCGATGGGCGGCCTGCTCGGCCTCGTCGCGCAGGCCGAATACCACGTGTTCCGCGCGCTGGTGCTGGTCGACATCACGCCGCGCTGGGAAGCGGCCGGCGTGGAACGCATCCTCACCTTCATGCGCGCGCATCCGCAAGGCTTCGCGAATACCGAGGAAGCGGCCGAGGCGATCGCGCACTACCTGCCGCAACGCGCGCAACGCAAGTCCCCCGAACGCTTGCGCAGCCTGCTCGTAAACGGCGCCGATGGCCGGCTGCGCTGGCACTGGGATCCGCGCCTGCTCCAGACCATTGCCACCGACAGCGAGCGCGAACAGGAACGCCTGCTCGATGCCGCGCGCCGCATCGACGTGCCCACCCTGCTCGTCAGCGGCGAGAACAGCGACGTCGTGTCCGACGACACCATCGCCGAATTCCTGCGCTGCGTGCCGCATGCCCGGCACGAGCGCGTCGCCCGTGCCACGCACATGATCGCTGGCGACGAGAACGCCGCCTTTACCACCGCCGTGGCGCGTTTTGTCGCGCCGCTACGCTTCACCGCATCCGAGGACAACCCATGATCCACTGGTATCCCCTGCTTGCCCTGCTCTTCGTCTCGCTGGCCTGCGCTTATCTGCGCGCGCGCCTCGTCCTGTGGACGATTGCCGGCGTTGCGGCCGTCTTCGGCATTGGCCTGCTGGCCGCCAGCCACTGGCTCGCCATCGCCATCACCGCACTCGCGTTCGCCGCCATCGTGCTGCCGCTGAACATTCCCGAATTCCGCCGCCGCCGCATTACCGCGCCGCTGCTGGGCATCTACCAGAAGATCACGCCGCGGTTGTCCGACACCGAACGCATCGCACTGGAAGCCGGCACGGTCGGCTTCGAAGGCGAGCTGTTCAGCGGCAAACCCGACTGGTCCAAGCTGCTCAAGCAACCCGCGCCGGAATTGTCGGTGGAGGAAAAGGCGTTTCTCGACGGCCCGTGCGAAGAACTGTGCCGCATGACCGACGAGTGGCAGATCACGCACGAGTTGTCCGACCTGCCGCCGGAAATCTGGGATTTCGTCAAGCAGCAGAAATTCTTCGGCATGATCATCCCGAAGAAATACGGCGGTCTGGAATTCTCGGCCTACGCACAATCGGCGGTCCTGCAAAAGCTGATGAGCATCTCCGGCGCATTGTCTTCGACTGTCGGTGTGCCGAACTCGCTCGGCCCCGGCGAGTTGCTGTTGCATTACGGCACGCCCGAACAGCAAGAGTATTACCTGCCGCGCCTGGCCGATGGCCGCGAGATTCCCTGCTTCGCCCTGACTGGCCCACACGCCGGCTCCGATGCCACCTCGATTCCGGATTACGGCATCGTGTGCAAGGGCGAATGGCAGGGCGGCAACGTGCTCGGCGTGCGCCTGACCTTCGACAAGCGCTACATCACGCTCGCCCCGGTCGCGACCCTGATCGGCCTGGCCTTTCGCCTGCACGATCCCGACCATCTGCTCGGCGACAACGAAGATCTCGGCATTACCCTCGCGCTGATTCCACACGAGACGACGGGTCTGGAAGTCGGTCGCCGGCATTTCCCGCTCAACGCCGCATTCCAGAATGGCCCGGTGCGCGGCAAGGACCTCTTCGTGCCGCTGTCGCAACTCATCGGCGGCGAGAAGATGGCCGGCCAAGGCTGGCGCATGCTGGTCGAATGCCTGTCCATCGGCCGCGGCATCACCCTGCCCGCGAACGC
>JAFEFP010000177.1 GCA_018240545.1 Pseudomonadota bacterium
TAGTAGTTGCCGCTTGCGTTGAAATTTCCGGTCAACAATCCGATGGGGAGTGCGCAGAAATGAACAAGCTGGCCTTGGCTGTCATGGTGGCTATGGGTGCGTTGGCGACGGGCAACGCGCTCGCCGCAGGCGACAGGCGCCCAACGATCGCGGTGGCGGAATTCCGCAACGAATCCGGCGCGGCCTGGTGGCGCGGCGGAGTCGGCTGGGAGTTGTCCGGCATGCTGTCGAACGAGTTGTCGTCAACCAACGATTTCCACGTGGTCGAGCGCCAGAAGATCCAGAACGTGCTCGAAGAGCAGAACTTCGCCGCCTCGGGACGGGTTCGCGCCGGCACCGGCCCGAAGATCGGCAAAGTCACTGGCGCGCAGTACCTCATCACCGGTACGGTGACGGCCTACGAGGAGAACACCGCGAGCACCGGCGGCGGTTTCAGCTTCAAGGGCATCTCGCTGGGCGGCAAGAAAAGCGAAGCGTATCTTGCCGTTGATCTGCGCGTGATCAATACCGAAACCAGCGATGTCGAGTACTCGCGCACGGTCGAGGGCCGCAGTTCCGGCGGTGGCGTATCGGTCGGACTGTACCGCGGCGGCTTCGGCGGCAATCTTGCGCACGAGGAAAACACGCCGGCGGGCAAGGCCATCCGTGCCGCACTGGTCGAGGCATCGGATTACCTGGATTGCGTGATGGTCAAGCGCGACGGCTGCGAGGCAGAATTCAATGCCAAGGAACGCAAGCGCCGCGAAAGCGACAAGAAAGCCATCAAACTGGATTGAATTTGCGTGCCCGCGTCCCGTGATACCAAGTCGGCCGCGCAAGCGGCCTTCTTGTTTTGGTTCCTTCAGCGGCGCGGCGGCTTGCCACGCCGCTTGCCCTGACCGTCGCGCGGGGTCAGACGATTGCCGATGTCGTCGCGGGGGACGCCTTGCCCCGGACGTGGTGAGCGCGGCTCGCCGCGGGGCACATAGCGCGTTTTCTCGGCGCGCAAACCGGCAATGAAACGCTTCGCGCCGCGATCATCTTCACGCTCGCCGGGAACGCCGGTGACCGGCGGGCGCCATTGCGCAGGTTTTTCACGACGTGGTCGATTGCCCGCTCCGCTGGCGTTGTCGTTCCAGCGTGCGCCGGGTTGATACACGCCGATCTGCGCCTGGCTATGCCCTTGTCCATGTCCGCGTCCGGCTCCGCGACGCGGGGAACGGCCGTCACGGGTTTGCAAATTGCCCACGGGACTGCGACGGTCGCGATTCTGCGGGTTCGCGCCGCCTCCACCGCGTTGCGGGTCCTTCTTGCCGAATTTGCGGCGACGGCCGGGACGCGAAGGCTTGTCTTCGCGAATGCGGTCGAACGCGCGCAATTCGCGGCCCTCGTCGTGAAACGCGCCGGTCCATGCCTGTTGCGTGCGCGGAGCGGGGCGGAATTCATTGGGCGCCTGTTTCGGCGCGCGGCGCTGTCCGATGACGGGCTGCAAGGTTAGCGCCGGTTCCGGATCCGCCGCACCAGCGAGCTGGCGCAAAGCCCTGACCTGTTCCGGATCAAGCGCTTCGCAGCGACCCTTGAGCAAGCCGCGCGGCAATTCGACGTTGCCGTAACGGATGCGCTTGAGCCGGCTGACCATCAGGCCCTGTGTTTCCCACATGCGCCGCACTTCGCGGTTGCGGCCTTCGCGGATGACGGTGCGGAACCAGGAATGGCTCGGGCCCCGGCTGATCGTCGCCAGTTCCTCGAAGCGCGCCGGCCCATCCTCGAGCTCGACGCCGGTCCGGAGCCTCTCCAGCGCCTCGTCCGCGACCTCGCCATGGACCCGGCAGATGTATTCGCGTTCGATTTCCGTGGCCGGATGCATGAGGCGGTGCGCGAGGGCGCCATCGGTGGTGAGCAGCAGCAAGCCGGTGGTGTTGATGTCCAGGCGCCCGACCGCGATCCAGCGCGCGCCCTTCAGGTGCGGCAGCTGCTCGAACACGGTGGGGCGGCCTTCGGGGTCGTCGCGCGTGGTGATTACGCCTTCGGGTTTGTGGAACACGATGACCTGTGCCTGTTCGGCGCTGTCATGGGTGGCGACGAAGGTCTTGCCATCGAGTTCCACGCGATCCCCGGCGCACACGCTCGAACCGATTCCGGCAACGGCGCCGTTGACGCGAATCTCGCCGGCCTGGATGCGTTCCTCGAGCAGGCGGCGCGAGCCAAGGCCTGCATTGGCCAGGACCTTGTGCAGGCGCTCTTCCAGCGTCGGGCCATCGGCGCCGGGGCGCTTGAGGGTGAGTACGGTGCGCGGCGTATTCATGCGTTGCGTTCCGGGATCGCATCGGCGGATTCTTCGTTCGCCGCTTCCGCGCCCGGCGCGATCATCGAATCGTCCGTGGCATCGGCCGGGGCAACCGGAGCGAGCGTGAGTTGCGGGTCGAAATCCTCGATCTCGCGGATTTCCGCCATCGGCGGCAACTCGTCAAGCGATTTGAGGTTGAAGTAATCCAGGAAATTCTTCGTGGTCCCGAGCAGGGCGGGCTTGCCCGGCACGTCGCGGTAGCCGACCACGCGCACCCATTCGCGTTCTTCGAGCGTCTTGACGATGTTGGTCGAAACGGCCACGCCGCGGATCTGCTCGATCTCGCCGCGCGTGATCGGCTGGCGATAGGCGATCAGGGCCAGGGTTTCGAGCAGGGCCCGCGAATACCGGGTCTGGCGCTCGGTCCACAGGCGCGCGACCCAGGGATGCACGTCCTGGCGCACCTGGTAGCGGAATCCGGAGGCGACTTCCTTCAGTTCCACGCCGCGCCCGACGCAATCGGTGCCAAGTTCCTCCAGCGCGCGCGCCAGTTCCTCATGGCTGACCGCTTCGCTTTCGCCGAACAGTGCCGACAGTTGGGCGAGCGACAGCGGCTGCGCAGCGGCGAGCAGTGCGGCCTCGATGATGCGTTTGATTTGCGGAAACTCGATCATGATTATCATGCTTCTTGGAAAAATGCGGCCAAGGATGGCTGCTTTTTGATCTTCGCGATCAGGATTGATCGCACAGTGCAAGTGACTTGAGGTAGATCGGTGCGAGTGGCTCGGTCTGGGTGATTTCGATCAGCAATTCCTTGGCCAGTTCGAGGATGGCGAGAAACGTGACGACAATGCCGAGCCGGCCTTCCTCGGCGTTGAAAACGCCCTCGAAACGATGGAATTCGCCATCGCCGATCGCCTTGAGCACGTCGCTCATGCGGTTG
>JAFEFP010000178.1 GCA_018240545.1 Pseudomonadota bacterium
CGGGCAGGTGGTCGTTGACCTCGGCATAGGTCAGGTAGCCTTGTTCCTTGCCCTTGATGATCAGGGTCTTGATTTCGGACTGCTGCGGATTGGTGTTTTCGGAGGCCATGGGGCGGAATTTCTGGATGGTGAATGCAAGACTGGAAAGTATAGGAGGGGTGTCAAATCCTCAGGTTTCCAGCCAGAAAGTGACCGGACCGTCGTTGACAAGGCTTACCTGCATATGGGCGCCGAAACTCCCGGTTTCCACCGGCGGATGCAGGTTTTTCGCGATTTCCACGAGGCGCTCGAACCAGCGCCTGCCCGGTTCCGGGGTGGCGGCAGTGGTGAAACTCGGGCGCATGCCCGAGCGGGTGTCCGCCGCAAGGGTGAATTGCGAAACCAGCAGCAGTCCGCCGCCGGTTTCGGCGAGCGAGCGGTTCATTTTTCCGTTCTCGTCGGCAAAGACCCGGTAACCGAGCAGGCGCTCGCACAGGCGCGATGCCTGCGCTTCGCCGTCGCCGGGCTGGACCGCGACCAGGGCCAGCAGGCCCGGGCCGATGCGGCCCACGGTCACCCCGTCCACGTCCACGGCCGCCTGCGTCACGCGCTGGATCAGGCCGATCATCGCGTGGATGCCTGCCGGTACAATCGCCGGCTTTGGAAGTGAATGATTTCATGCGTTGGCATATCGCCGCCCTGTATTGTCTGCTGCGCCTGACCGGGCGCCTGCCGTTGCGCGCCCTGCATGGCGTTGGCGCCGCGCTGGGCTGGCTGCTGTGGCGCCTGCCCAACCCGCTGCGGCGCAAGGCCGCGCAAACCCTGTCTCATGTAACAACGCAAATTGGCGGCAAAATCTGTCACGGCGTGCTCAAACCGGCGCTGATCGAGACTGGCAAGGGCGCGCTCGAACTATGCAAGATCTGGTCCGGCAACCCGCTGGCCGCGCTGGAATTGATCCGGGAGGTGCGCGGTGGCGAATGCTTCGATGCCGCACTGGCGTCGCGCCGCGGCCTGATCGTCGCCGCGCCACACCTGGGCTGCTGGGAACTGCTCAATTTCTGGCTGTGCAGCCGCACTCCCATCGCCATCGCCTACCGGCCGCCGCGCCGGCCGGAGATTGAACCGTTGCTGATCCGCGCCCGTGGCGCGCTGGCCGCCGAGCAGGTGCGCGCGGAAGGTGCCGCCGGCGTGCGCACCCTGTTCAAGCGCTTGAATGCCGGTGGGGTGGTCGGCATCCTGCCCGACCAGCAGCCCAAGGCGGGAGAAGGCCAGTTCGCGCCGTTCTTCGGCACGCCGGCGTTGACCATGGTGCTGCTTTCGCGCCTGGCCCAGCGCACCGGCGCCATCGTACTGTTCGCCTTCGCCGAACGCTTGCCCAAGGGCGCCGGATTTCGCATCCACATCCGGCCGGCGCCGGAGGGCATCGCCGATGAAGACTTGCCCACCGCCGTCGCCGCACTCAACCGCGGCGTCGAAGACTGCGTGCGCATCGCGCCGGAACAATACCAGTGGGCGTACAAGCGCTATTCGATCCGGCCCAGGGAAAATTCGCCCTGATTCACTGCGGCGCTTTTTCCAGGCGCCGCAAGAACACGGTCATCTCTTTTTCCGCCTGCTTGTCGCCACGTTGTTGTGCGGCCGCAATGCCGCTGCGATAGGCATCGATCGCGGCCATCGCGTCGCCGGAATCGGCGAGCAGCTTGCCGAGCTGTTTCCACGCCGCCGAGTAGTCCGGATCGAATTCCAGCGCACGGCGCAACTCGGCGATCGCGGCGCTCGTCGCGCAGTCCGCGACCAGTGCATTGGCGAGAGCCGCGCGCAACAGGGCGCCATCGCGCGGTCCGCCGCACAGCGCGCGCAGGCTGTCCACGCGTGCGCTCACTTGCGTTCGCGATGCACGTCGTGAGTAGCCACGCCCGTGCCCGGCGACGGCAGCGCGAAATACTCCGGATGCGCGAGGCTGGCGCGCATGTCGGCCAACCCGGCGGCCCAGTGCTCGCGCATCGTTGCGGCGCCGAACGCGTAGTCCTTGTATTGTTCTTCGTAGGTCTTCGCCCGATAGATCAGGTGCACGACGTTCAGGCTCGGCGCACCCAGCCACGGTTCGAGTTCGCGCGCGAGCCGCGCCGGCAGGCGCTTGCCGGGCAGGGCATCGGCCAGCATGCCGAGCACGACGCGCAGGTGCCGGCGTTCGGCCAGATGATCGGTGCCGCGCCGCGTGCGGCTGGAATACTGGATATCCTTTTGCCGCTCCAGCACCCCGGGCAGGTCGCGCGGCAATTCGCCACGCGCGCTCCACAGGTCCACCTGCAGGGCCAGCATGTCGCCATGCGGCTCGCGGTCGATCACGTACTCGAGCGGCGTGTTCGAGACCACGCCGCCGTCCCAGTAGAACTCGCCGTCGATCTCGACCGCGGGGAATCCCGGCGGCAGCGCGCCCGAGGCCATCACGTGCTCGGCACGGATTTTCGTCGCGCGATTGTCGAAGTAGGCGAAATTTCCGTTGCGCACGTTGACCGCACCGACCGCGAAACGCGGCGCGCCGCGATGATTGATGCGGTCGAAATCGATGAGTTCCTCGAGCGTGCGCTTGAGCGGCGCGGTGCTGTAGATGCTCGCGCTGGCCGGATCGTGGGCGCTCCACAGCGCATTGGGCGGGCGCGGCACGAAGAAGCCGCTTTGCCCGAACGCGAGCGCATCCAGCGCGCCGGCGGCATTGGCAAGGCTGCGCCAGGGCTCGATGGCCGTGAACGCGGACAGCCACTGGCGCCGCCAGGCCGCCGTGCGCCGCGCCAGCGGCAAGGCCGGTGTCGAGATGCGTTCCCAGAATTCGCGCAAGCGGTCCACGCGCCGGGCCGGCGCGTTGCCGGCCAGCAGCGCCGCATTGATCGCGCCGATGGAAATGCCGGCGAACCAGTTCGGCACGATGCCGGCCTCGGCGAGGCCCTCGTAAACGCCGCATTGATAGGCGCCGAGCGCGCCGCCGCCCTGCAGTACCAGGGCGACGTTGGCGTAGGCGCGGGCTGCCACGGCCGGCGTTGCGGTTGCCTTGCGCCGTCGTGGAGGCGACGCATTTTTCGCGTCGCGCGCGCGTGCCGCGCTCACTGCATGAACCAGCCGTGGCTGACGACGATGCTTTGCCCGGTCAGCGCATTGGTTTCGAAGCCGGCGAAGAACAGCGCGCAGGCGGCGACGTCATCGACCGTGGTGAATTCGCCGTC
>JAFEFP010000179.1 GCA_018240545.1 Pseudomonadota bacterium
GCGGCCTGATGGGTCTTGCGTTGCGCCTTCAGCGATTGCGCCAGGCCGTGCAGCGCCCAGCCGTTTTCCGGATGGCGCAGCAAGTCTTCGCGGTAGACCTGTTCGGCTTGCCCGGCCATGCCATCGCGCAGCAGTTGCGCGCCGAGCAGGTGGCGCACCGGGATGAACCAGTCGGCCGGTTCGTCGTAGTCGAGCTTGTCCTCCATCGCCACCGCACTGCGCAGCGCGGCAATGGCATCGGCACGCCGATCCTGCGCGATCGCGATGTGCGCCGTAGCGAGGGTCGTTGCCAGGGCAATCAGGTCCGCGGCCTTGTTGAGTCCGGCGGGCGCGTCGGCGGGAGTGGCCGCGGCGACGGCATCCAGTGCGGCTTTCTCCGCGATGGCGGCACTGACCTGACCGGTGGCGGCGAGGGCGACGCTGCGCGCATAGTGGTAGGCCGCCGAAAGGCCGAACAGCTTCGGATCCGGCTCTGCTGTGGCAAGGATGTCCTGCCAGCGGCCGAAGCGTTCCATCACGAACCACGGCTCGGCCGCATACCAGTCCAGGCCTGTACCCATGTGCAGCGATTCGTCCGTGAGTCGCGAGGCCATCTCGTGCATCGCCTGCAGGGCCGCTGCCGAGCGCCCGCGCATGGCTTCCGAGTAGCCGAGAAACTGGTAATTGTGGGTGAAGTACATGCCGGCGTAGTACATCCAGTCCGGTGGCCTGGCCTTGTCGACGTAGGCGGCATCCGCCTGCGCGCCGCCGATGTTGGCGGCGCTGGCATCCGCATAGCGACCGACGCGTTGGTAAATGTGCGCCGGCATGTGCACGATGTGGCCGGCTCCCGGCATCAGCGCGGCGAGGCGATCGGCGCTGGCCAACGCCTTTTCCGGATGCGGCGACGCTTCGACGGCATGGATGTAGTAATGATTGGCGCCGGGGTGCCGCGGATTGCGCGCGAGCACGCGTTCCAGCGTCGCGACGATCTCGTCGGTGCCGGGCGCGGCCTTGCCGTCCTGGCGCCACAGCTTCCACGGATTGGCCGTCATCATCGCCTCGGCGAAGAACACCTGCGCGTCGTCGTCCGTCGGATATTTCCGCACGACTTCGCGCATCGCGTTCGCGTAGGCATCGTTGAACGGCTGCATCTTGTCGGCCGGCACCGGAGCCGGGCCGGCATAGCGCTTGGCCAGCGCGGCGATCAACGCTTGTTCGACCGGTGTCGCGTTGGCGGCGTGCTCCTGGGCGGATTGCACGGCATTCCACAATGCCTGCCAGCGCTGTTCCATCGCAGCCATGTTGTAGTTCGGCCCGAGCGCTTCGGCCGCACCCCAGTAGCACATCGCGCAATCCGGATCGAGCTCGGTGGCCTTGGCAAAGGCGCGCACGGCCTCGTCGTGGTTGAAGCCGTAAATCAGGTTCAGGCCCTGGTCGAACCAGGCCTGTGCGGCGGTCGAGGCCGTCGTGATCTTGCGCGAGTAGGGGCCCAGGCCGTCAAGGCGTTGCGCGTCTTGCGCCCATTGCGCCAGTACCGAGGCGGGCGTGGCCGTGCCGGCGTGGTCGGCATGCGCGTCGGGTTTTTGCGTTGGTGCGGATGCGCACGCGGACAGAACGCAAACGCACAGTGTCGCGATGAGATGAAGGCGCGTCAGACCCATGACTTGTCCCCCAAGCCGCGATCGAAGCATCGAGTCTACGACTTGACTGCCAGCGCGACAATGATTGTGCGCGACCGCTGGGTCGATGCCCGCGGCAGGATGCCCGGTGCATCGACAATAGCTACTCCGGATCGTAGTCCAAATTCGCCGACAACCAGCGCTCGGCCTCGGCCAGTGTCCAGCCCTTGCGTTTGGCGTAATCCTCGACCTGATCCCGGGTCAGCTTCCCGACCACGAAGTACTGGCTGTCCGGATGACTGAAATACCAGCCGGACACGGCGGCGGCGGGGTACATCGAAAAGCCCTCGGTGAGTTCGATGCTGGCGTTGTTCGTGGCATCGAGGAGCTTGAACAGCGTCGCCTTTTCGGTGTGGTCGGGGCAGGCAGGGTAGCCCGGCGCGGGGCGGATGCCGCGGTACTTCTCGGCGATCAGGGCCTCGTTGTCCAGGCTCTCGTCAGCCGCGTAGCCCCAGAATTGCGTGCGCACGCGCCGGTGCATGTATTCCGCCAGCGCCTCGGCGAGGCGGTCGGCCAGTGCCTTGAGGATGATCGCCGAATAGTCGTCGTTGTCCTTGCGGAAGCGCTCAAGGTGTTCTTCGATGCCCAGTCCCGCAGTTACCGCGAACCCGCCGATCCAGTCTTGCGCGCCGGATTCCTTCGGCGCGATGAAATCCGACAGGCACCGGTTCGGGCGCTCGACCGGCTTGTCGGCCTGCTGGCGCAGGTGGTGCAGCATCACCGTCTTGCCGTCGTCGCGCAGCTCGATATCGTCTCCGATCCGTGAGGCCGGCCAGAATCCGATCACGGCTTTTGCGCGCAGCCATTTCTCCGCAATGACCTGTTTCAGGATTTTCTGCGCATCGTTGAAAAGTTCCGTCGCCTGCGCACCGACCACGGGATCGGTCAGGTTCTCCGGATAGCGGCCGTGCAGTTCCCACGCCTGGAAGAAGGGCGTCCAGTCGATGACCGGCAACAATTCCGTGAGCGGGATGTCGTCGAACACGGTGATGCCGGGTTTGCGCGGCGTCGGCGGCTGGTAGTCGCTCCAATCGAGTTTCGATGCATTCGCGCGCGCGGCGTCCAGCGTCACCAGGCGCTTGCCCGTGCCGCGATGCTTGTGGCGCTCGCGCACGTCGGCATATTCCGCGCGAACCTTGGCTAGAAAGTCGTTGACCAGGTCCTTGCTGACCAGCGATTGCGCGACGCCGACCGCGCGCGAGGCATCCTTGACCCACACGCAGGCGGTCTCGTAGTTCGGTTCGATCTTCAGCGCGGTGTGCGCCCGCGAGGTGGTCGCGCCGCCGATGAGCAGGGGAATGTTGAAGTTCTGCCGCTTCATTTCCTTCGCCACGTGCGCCATTTCCTCGAGCGAAGGCGTGATCAGGCCGGAGACGCCGATCATGTCGGCCTTCTCGGCGATGGCGGTGTCGAGGATCTTCTGCGCCGGCACCATGACGCCCAGATCGACCACGTCGAAATTGTTGCAGGCGAGCACAACCCCGACGATGTTCTTGCCGATGTCGTGCACATCGCCCTTGACCGTGGCCATGACGATCTTGC
>JAFEFP010000017.1 GCA_018240545.1 Pseudomonadota bacterium
GTAAACTGGCCAGCGTTAATGGCTCACCAACTGAAAGCTCCGCCGCCGTTTTCTACTGAAGCATTTTACGAAATCTTTGAGCCAACGTTTGGGCCACTAGCAGAACAAACGCCAGATATAGTACAAAAATACGCAAATACTGTTGCGTTTTTTAATACGCTATATGCTTCGCCCCAAGCCTAACTATTCGTTCAAGCGGACGGCTGCGGGTAGGTTGCGCTAGACTGTGGCGCACAGCGACAGCCGCCGCTTAACTCAGGGGTTGGACGTGTGCGGTTTCCTGTGTTACCCGGCAGCAATCGCTCGTGACCGGCTGCTCAGGGTCGAAGGTTGTCGGTCGGTGCTTCGTGAGCGACCTCCTCCGCGCGCCACGCGTTGTTGCCTCTGGGCACGTCGGCCTTGAGGTCGATGTCACGTCCTAAACCACCTCCGCATCCAGCACCCGCGTGGCAGTTTCCGGCTCGGTCGTTTCGATGAAGAATTTGCGCAACAGGCGCGTGGTCGCAAGGCGGCGGTATTCGCGGCTGGCGCGCATGTCGGTGAGCGGCGTGAACTCCTCGCCCAACACGGCTTCGGCGTGGGAAAGCGTGGCATCGTTCCACGGCTGGCCGGTCAGCGCCTGTTCGGTCTTGCGCGCGCGCGCAGGGATCGCGGCGATGCCGCCGAAGCCGGCGCGAAATTCGGCGACGCAGCCGTTTTCCAAGCGCAGCTTGAACGCCGCGCAGACGGCGGAAATATCCTGATCGAAGCGCTTGGACAATTTGTAGCAGCGAAACTGCTCGCCGGTTTTCAGCTTGGGAATGCGCAGCCGCAGGACGTATTCGCCGGGCTTGCGGCTCTGCTTGCCGTAGGCGATGTACAAATCCTCCAGCGGGATTTCGCGCTCGCCCTCGGGACCGCGCAGCGCCACGCGCGCGCCGAGCGCGATCAGTACCGGCATGGAATCGCCGATCGGCGAGCCATTGGCGACATTGCCGCCGACGGTTGACGAGTTGCGCACCAGCGTCGAACCGAAGCGCCGCAGCAATTCACCGAAGTCGGGGAATTCGCGCGCGATGACGTCGAAGGCCTGCGCATGCGTGACCGCCGCGCCGATCACGAGTTCGTCGCCGCGATCATCGATGCCGTGCAGTTCGGCGACATTGCCCAGATAAATGACGTCGCCCAGGTCGCGATGCAGCTTGGTCACCCACAGGCCGACATCGGTGCCGCCGGCGAGCAGGGTCGCTTTCGGGTGCGCGGCCAGCAGCGCATCGAGCTGGGCGGCGCTCGTCGGCGCGAAATAGTGGTGGCCTTCGTGTTCGAGTTGCAGCGGTTCCGGATCACTGCGCAATTCGTTCAGCCGTCTGGCCGTCTGCGCGGCATGCGCGTGTACCGGTTCGTCCCAGGCGTAGTCGTACATGGCCTGCGCGGCGTCGATGATGGGCCGGTAGCCGGTGCAGCGGCACAGGTTGCCGGACAGCACGTCGTTGACGCGCGCGCGCGTCGGCCGCGGCTCGCTGACGTAGAGCGCGAACAGCGACATCACGAAACCGGGCGTGCAGAAGCCGCATTGCGAGCCGTGGTGATCGACCATCGCCTGCTGCACCGGATGCAGCCGGCCATCGGCGGCCTTGAGGTGTTCGACGGTGAGCAACTGGCAGCCGTCGAGCGTGGGCACGAACAGGATGCAGGAATTGACCGCGCGGTAATGCATTTGCCCGTCGGCGGTCGGCGTGCCGAGCACCACGGTGCAGGCGCCGCAGTCGCCCTCGGCGCAGCCTTCCTTGGTGCCGGTCATGCCGGCCGGGCCGCGCAGCCATTCGAGCACCGTCAGCGTCGGACTCACGTCAGCGAGTTCACGCAATTGCTCATTCAACAGGAAACGTATCGGTCGCATGCAATTTTTCGGATTTGGTCTCGACCGCCAATATACTACCGACGGCACCGATCCCGACGGAAATCCCATGAACACCGACACCGCAACCGAATCCTGGCTCGCGGGCCTGCCCAAGGCCGAACTGCACCTGCACATCGAGGGCACGCTCGAACCGGAGATGATGTTCGAATTGGCCGCGCGCAACGGCGTGAAGCTGCCCTACGCCAACGTCGAGGCCGTGCGCGCCGCCTACCGGTTCGACGACCTGCAATCCTTCCTCAATCTGTACTACCAGGGCATGAACGTGCTGCGCACCAGCGCGGATTTCCACGACCTCGCGCTGGCCTACTTCCGCCGCGCGCATGCCGACGGTGTCGCCCACATCGACGTGATGTTCGATCCGCAAGGGCACCTCAAGCGCGGCATCGCGCTGCAAACCCTCATGAACGGTCTGCTGCAGGCGATGGCGGACGCGCAGGCCGAATTCGGCATGACGACTTCGCTGATCCTGAGTTTCCTGCGAGACCTGCCGGCCGAGGACGCGATGGCGGTGCTCGAACAAGCCGCGCCGTGGTACGACCGCATCGCCGCGGTCGGACTCGACAGCGCCGAGCGCGGCAATCCGCCGGACAAGTTCGCCGCCGTGTACGCGCGTGCCAAGGCGATTGGCCTCGCGCGCACCGCGCACGCCGGCGAGGAAGGCCCGCCGGATTACATCACCGGCACGCTGGATGTGCTCGACGTGTGCCGCATCGACCACGGCGTGCGCTGCATCGAGGACGCCGCGCTGGTCGCGCGCCTGCGCGAGGCGCAGGTGCCGCTCACCGTCTGCCCACTGTCCAACGTCGCCCTGCGCGTGGTCGATAAATTGAGCGATCACCAACTGCCGGCGATGCTCGACGCCGGCCTCAACGTCACGCTCAATTCCGATGATCCGGCCTATTTCGGCGGCGGCATGCTGGCGAACTTCTGCGCCTGCGCGCTGGCGTTCGGCTGGAACCGCGATACCTTCCGCAAGCTGTCGGCCAATGCCGTGAACGCGGCGTTCATGCCGGAGGATCGGCGCAAGCAATTGTTGGCGGAGATCGCGAATCATGGCTGATCGCATCGCCATCGACGGATTGCACATCGCCATACCGCTGCACGCCTTCATCGAAAACGAGGCCCTGGCGGGCAGCGGCATCGCGCCGGCGGATTTCTGGCGTGGCTTCGCCGCCATCGTGCGCGAACTGTCGCCGAAAAACGCCGCGCTGCTGGCCGAGCGCGATCGACTGCAAGCGGCGCTGGATGACTGGTACGCCGCGCATCCGGGGCCAATCGCCGACATGGCGGCGTACCGCGCCTTTCTGCGCGGGATCGGCTACCTCGGCGATGCGCCGGCCAAAGTCGCGGTGACGACCGCGAACGTCGATGCGGAAATCGCACAGCAGGCCGGACCGCAACTGGTGGTGCCGATATCCAATGCGCGCTACGCGCTCAACGCGGCGAACGCGCGCTGGGGCAGCCTGTACGACGCGCTTTACGGCACCGACGCCATCGCCGACGACGACGGCGCGGCGCGCGGCAAGGGCTACAACCCGGCGCGCGGCGCGCGCGTCATCGCGTTCGCACGGCAATTCCTCGACGACACGATTGCGCTGGCGCACGGTTCGCACCGCGACGCGCGACGCTACGCCGTAGCGGACGGCGCGCTCGCCGTCACCCTGCAAGACGGCGCGACCACGCGCCTGCGCGACGGCGCGCAACTGCTCGGCTGGCGCGGCGATCCGGCGCAGCCGCAGGCGCTGGTGTTCGCGCATCACGGCCTGCGCTTCGAGATTGCGTTCGATGCCACCGACGTCATTGGCCGGGACGATCCTGCGCACGTCAAGGACATCGTGCTCGAAGCCGCCGTCACCACCATCATCGACTTCGAAGATTCCATCGCCGCGGTGGATGCCGACGACAAGGTCGCGGCCTATCGCAATTGGCTCGGGCTGATGCGCGGTGACCTTACTGCCGAGTTCGACAAGGGCGGCAGGACCGTCACGCGCGGCCTGCATCCGGATCGCGAATTCACAGCGGTCGATGGCAGCGCCGCCACGCTGCACGGCCGCGCCCTGCTGCTGGTGCGCAACGTCGGCCACCACATGACCACGCCGGCGATCCTCGATGCCAACGGCAACGAAATTTTCGAGGGCATGCTCGATGCCGTCGTCACCGCGTTGATCGCCAAACGCGACCTCGCCTCGCGGCGCAACTCGCGCACGGGTTCGATCTACATCGTCAAGCCGAAGATGCACGGCGCGGCGGAAGTCGCGTTTGCCGTGGACTTGTTCGCGCGCGTGGAGGCGCTGCTCGGGCTTGCGCCGACGACGCTGAAGATCGGCATCATGGACGAGGAGCGTCGCACCAGTCTGAATCTGCACGCCTGCATCGCCGCGGCGAGCGAGCGCGTGGTGTTCATCAACACCGGCTTCCTCGACCGCACCGGCGACGAAATCCACACCTCGATCCGCGCCGGCGCGATGGTGCGCAAGGGCGACATGAAGACACAGGCGTGGATTCGCGCCTACGAGCCGAACAATGTGCAGGCGGGTCTGGCCGCAGGTTTGAGCGGACATGCGCAAATCGGCAAGGGCATGTGGGCGATGCCGGACTTGATGGCCGCGATGCTGCAACAAAAAGGCGCGCAGCTCGAAGCCGGCGCCAACACCGCGTGGGTGCCCTCGCCGACCGCGGCGACCCTGCATGCGCTGCACTACCATCGCGTGGATGTGCGCGCGGTGCAGCGCGCACTCGAAGGCAAGCGCGCCGACTACACCGACGCCATGCTCACGGTGCCGGTCGCGATCGAACCCGGGTGGACCGCGCAGGACATCCAGGACGAACTCGACAACAATGCGCAAGGAATCCTTGGCTACGTCGTCGCCTGGATCAACCGCGGCATCGGCTGCTCCAAGATTCCCGACATCCACGGCGTCGGCCTGATGGAAGACCGCGCGACCTTGCGCATTTCCAGCCAGCACATCGCCAACTGGCTGCTGCATGGCATCGTCACGCGCGAACAGGTCGAGGCAACGCTGCGGCGCATGGCCGCCGTGGTCGATGCGCAAAACGCCGCGACGCCGGACTACGAGCCCATGGATGGCAATTTCGAGACATCCTGCGCCTTACAGGCCGCGCGCGATCTGATCTTCACCGGCGTCGAACAGCCCAACGGCTACACCGAGCCGGTGTTGCACAAGTGGCGGCTAATGAAGAAGGCGCAGCAAGGTGAACTGTGACGGCCCTGTGTCCTTTTCAGGAAAATAGCTTTTCCAGCAATGCGGATTTGTCGATGCGCTGATGCGCGGCGACATCGGCAAGGATGGCGTGCAGCGTGCCGATCTTCAGCGGCGCGTGGTCCGGCACCGTGACCGAATGCGGCGATGGTTCGGTGCAGGTCAGGCGGATATGGCTGCCAGTTTGTCGCGTCACCGTGTAGCCGAACCGGGTGAGCGCCTTGATGAGTTGCCGCGCACCGACGTCGCGCGGCAGTTTCATGCGGCCAGCACTTCGTCGTGTACGAAATGCAGACGGATCAGCTTCGGCCCTCGACCTTCGTCGAAATGACAACGCACAGCATCACGCACGTTCGCACGCAATTCGTCCAGTGTCTCAGCTTCGGTGAAGATCGCGTGGCCCAGCGCTTTGGCCGTGTAGCCGCCCTCGGGCGCTTGGTCGATCTGGAAAATGATTTCGTCCATGGCGGCGGCCATCATAGCGCAAGGGCAGGATTGGACAACATGATGGGCGCGCTGCCCCGCCACTCAAGGATCAGCGTTCGAGGAATTCCACCACGCGCCGCGCCAGTACATCCACGGATTCTTTTTCGGTGTGCAGGTGCAGCTCAGGCTCCAGCGGCGGCTCGTAGGGCGAATCCACGCCGGTGAAATTGCGCAGTTCGCCGGCGCGCGCCTTGGCGTAGAGGCCCTTGGGGTCGCGCTGCTCGCACAATTCGATCGGCGTATCGACGAAGACTTCGGCGAAGTCGCCGGCGCCGAACAGGTCGCGTGCCATGCGCCGTTCGTCGCGGAACGGCGAGATGAAACTGACCAGCACGATGAGGCCCGCATCGACCATCAGGCGCGCGACTTCGGCGACGCGGCGGATGTTTTCCACGCGATCCTCGGCGGTGAAACCCAGGTCCCGGTTCAGGCCGTGGCGCACGTTGTCGCCGTCGAGCAGATAGGTGTGGCGACCGAGCGCGTGCAGGCGCTGCTCGACCTGATTGGCGATGGTCGATTTGCCGGCGCCGGACAATCCCGTAAACCACAGGCAGCGCGGATGCTGTTGCATGCTCGCGGCGCGCGTGGTGCGATCCACGCTCAGCGCCTGCCAATGGATATTGCCGGCGCGGCGCAGGGCGAAATCCACCGTGCCGCAGGCGGCGGTGGAAAAACTCTGGCGATCGATCAGCACAAAGCCGCCGAGCACGCGATTTTTCACGTACGGCTCGAACGCGATCGGGTGATCCAGGCTCAGGTGCACGTAACCGACTTCGTTCATCGCCAGACGCGTGGCCGAGAGCGATTCTTGCGTATCCACGTCCACGCGATGGCGGATCGCGGTCACGCGCGCGATGGCAGACGCCGGGCCGAGCTGGAAGAAATACAGCCGCCCCGGCAGCAGCGGCGCTTCGTCCATCCACAGGATGTGCGCGGCGAACTGGTCGGCGACTTCCGGCGCATCGTGCGTGGCGGCGATGACGTCGCCGCGCGCGATGTCGATTTCGTCGGCGAGCGTGAGCGTGACGGCCTGCCCGGCGCTGGCGGATTCGATGTCGCGGTCGCCATCGAACACGTGCGTGACGTGCGTATGCCGCGCCGACGGCAAGGCCACAACGGCATCGCCGACGGCGATCTTGCCAGAAGCGAGCGTACCCGCGTAGCCGCGGAAATCCTGACCACTGCGATTGACCCATTGCACCGGCAGGCGCATCGGCGCTGCGGTCGCGTCATGCTGCACCGGCACGCGCTCGAGGTATTCGAGCAAGGTCGGCCCGCGATACCACGGCATGCGCGGCGAGCGTGCGACGAGGTTGTCGCCTTCCAGCGCGGACAGCGCGATCGCGGTGACGTCGGTGATGCCGAGTTTGGCGGCGAGCTCGCGGTATTCGGCTTCGATGGCCGTGAAAACCTTCTGCTCGAATCCGGCCACGTCCATCTTGTTCACCGCGAGCACCACGCGGCGGATACCGAGCAGCGCGCAGATGTAGCTGTGCCGGCGCGTTTGCGTGAGCACGCCCTTGCGCGCATCGACCAGCACCAGCGCGAGCGAGGCGGTGGACGCACCCGTGGCCATGTTGCGCGTGTACTGCGCGTGGCCGGGGCAATCGGCGACGATGAAGTCACGCGTGGCGGTGCTGAAATAACGATACGCGACGTCGATGGTGATGCCCTGCTCGCGCTCGAGCGCCAGGCCATCGAGCAGGCGCGAGAAATCCGGCGGATCGCCGAGCGTGGCCATCTCGTCGTCGCGCAGCAATTTCGCGTCATACAGCAGATGCCCGAGCAGGGTGCTCTTGCCGTCGTCGACGCTGCCGCAGGTGATGAAGCGCAACAGGTCGGGAGTGTGGGGCGCGGACATCAGAAGTAACCCTCGCGCTTCTTCGCTTCCATGCTCGACTTCGGATCGTGATCGATCGCACGACCCTGGCGTTCGGTGGTGCGCGAGGCGCGCATCTCGGCGATGATCGCGTCCAGCGTCGTCGCATCCGAGCGCACCGCACCGGTCAACGGATAACAACCCAGGGTACGGAAGCGCACGCGCTCCATGCGAACTTTCTCTCCCGCCGCCAGCGGCATGCGCTCGTCGTCGCGCAGGATGAGCATGCCATCATGTTCGACGATGGGACGCTCGGCGGCGAAATACAGCGGCACCACGGGGATATGCTCGCGCGCGATGTAGCGCCACACGTCGAGTTCGGTCCAGTTCGACAGCGGGAACACGCGCACCGATTCGCCGGTGTGCACGCGCGTGTTGTACACATTCCACAATTCGGGGCGCTGCCGGCGCGGTTCCCAGCGGTGCTGCGCGTCGCGGAACGAGAACACGCGCTCCTTGGCGCGGGACTTTTCCTCGTCGCGCCGCGCGCCGCCGATGGCCGCATCGAAGCGATATTTGTCCAGCGCCTGCTTGAGCGCCACCGTTTTCATGATTTCGGTGTGCAGGCTGGCGCCGTGGGTGAACGGCCCGACGCCATCGCGCACGCCGTCCGGGTTGATGTGCACGATCAGGTCCATGCCGGTTTCCGCGGCACGACGGTCGCGGAAGGCGATCATCTCGCGGAATTTCCAGGTCGTGTCCACGTGCAGCATCGGCATCGGCGGCTTGGCCGGCGCGAACGCCTTGAGCAGCAGGTGCAGCAACACGGACGAATCCTTGCCGACCGAATACAGCAGCACGGGCCGCTCGAAATTGGCAGCGACTTCGCGCAGGATGTGGATGCTCTCCGCCTCCAGACGGTCGAGCGTGGACAGTTCAGGCATGCTCAAGGCTGCGAATTGCAAGGCACGGCATGATGGCGTCACCCGCCAGCCAACGCAAGCGGATATGCTTATGCCGATGAATCCGCAGAACCGAGCCGACGATCGGCTGGCCTTCGTGGGCCGGCACATGCCCAATGCCGATTGGCGCATCGCGCCGGTCTCGGCGGACGCGAGTTTCCGCAGTTACTGGCGCGTGACCACGGGTGCATCGGCCTTGATCCTGATGGACGCGCCGCCGGACAAGGAGCCGATCGCACCCTGGCTCGACATCGGCGCGCGTCTGCGCCACGCGGGCGTGCATGCGCCGCAGGTGTTTGCATCCGATCCCGCTTCCGGATTCGTGCTGATGGAAGACCTGGGCGAGCACGCTTACCTGCCGCAATTGAACGCCACGAGCGCCGATGCGCTGTATGGCGACGCGCTCGACGCGCTGGCGCGCATGCAGGCGATCGGCACCGACGGCCTGCCCGCCTACGACCGCGCGCAACTGGTCATGGAACTGGAACTGATGCCGGAATGGTTCCTCAAGCACCACCTCGGCTTTGCGCCGAGTTGCGAGGAATGGGACGTGATCGAGGCGGCGTTCACGTTTCTCGTCCACGCCGCGCTGGAACAGCCGCGCACATTCGTGCACCGCGATTACCACAGCCGCAACTTGCTCGTCACGCAAGGAAATTCCCCCGGCGTGATCGACTTTCAGGGCGCGATGCGCGGGCCCCTCGCCTACGACGTCGCCTCGCTGCTGCGCGATTGCTACATCGCGTGGGACGATGCGCGGGTGGAGACGTGGCTCGAATCGTACCGGCAACGTGTTGCCACCAACGTGGATGCCTCCACGTTCCGGCGCTGGTTCGACCTCATCGCACTGCAACGCCACATCAAGGTGCTCGGCATTTTCTGCCGTCTCAACTACCGCGACGGCAAGCCGCAATACCTGAGCGACCTGCCGTTGGTGTGGCGTTACGTCACGAGCATCGCCCGGCGCTATCCGGAACTTGTGGATTTTTCCACATTGCTGCAACGCTCCGTGGGCTCGCGCGATCTGACCGCTCCGGCGCGCGCATCATGATCGAACGCGCGCTGATCTTCGCGGCCGGCCGTGGCGAGCGCATGCGTCCGCTGACGGACGCGACGCCCAAACCGCTGCTGGCAGTCGGCGGCAAGCGCCTGATCGAACGGCACCTGGAAAACCTCGCACGCGCGGGCGTGCGCGAGGTCGTCGTCAACACCTCGCATCTGGCCGAAGAATTTCCCGCCGCGCTCGGCGATGGCTCACGCTGGAACCTGCGCATCCAGTACTCGTACGAAGGCGCCGAACCGCTCGAAACCGGCGGCGGCATGCTGCGCGCCCTGCCCCGGCTCGGCGCTGATCCGTTCATCGCGGTCAATGGCGATGTCTTCACGGACTTCGATTTTTCGACGCTGCCGCCGAATCCGCCGGGGCTGGCGCATCTGGTCGTGGTGGACAATCCGTCGCAGCATCCGGGCGGCGATTTCGTCTTGCGTGATGGACTGCTGCATGACGAGCCGGCACCGCGGCTGACCTTCGCCGGCATCGGCGTGTATCGCCCCGAATTGCTCGCGGGACTTGTTCCGGGCAAGTTCGGCATCGTGCCGATCCTGCGCGCGGCGATGCGCGCGGGGAAAATCAGCGGGCAAAAATTCGCTGGCGCGTGGACCGATGTCGGTACGCCGCACCGGCTGGACGAACTCGACGCCCGTCTGCGGCGTGATTTTCAAGGCCCGTGACTCAACCAGATCTCGGCGTCGCGCAAATTGGCGAACACGCGCAAGTCAAAGCCAAAATCCAGCGCCTCGAGTTCGGCGTGCTGCAAGAACGGAACGTTTTCGACCGACCGTACGTAGTAGGCAACGCGCAGTTTGGCCAGCGGTGAATCCTGCAAGGCGCGGACGGTACGGACCATGTCCGGAGGTTGATTTGGCCTGCCGGAAGCATGATCGGCAATAAGGACCTTGCGCACCCGCAAACGCACGCACTCGGCAGCGAGCTGATGCAAGGCGGCAAGCGCCGCGTCGGGAGTGCTGCGCGTGCCGGTCACCTCGACAAACAGAAAACCGGGGCGCGACTCGTAGCGCAGGTCGAACCCTGCCGGATCTTCAGTCTTGGCATGAGGTTTCATGCACTGGGTCCCCGACCTTGGGATCCAGCATAGCAGGCCGCGCAGCCACGATCATGCGGTGTTTGCGTGCAACGGCGCTCAGGCCCCGTAGCGCAGCCAGACTTCGGCTTCGCGCTCGCTCGTGAAGATGCGGAATTTCGCGCCGACATCGAACGCCTCGAGTTCGGCGTGCTGCAAGCGCGGCAGTTCGACCGGGATTGGCTCGTACACGGCGATGCGCACGTGCAACAGTGCCGTCGAACGCAGGACATGCACGTGACGGACGAGTTCCTGCGCGCTCGGAGGAGTGCCGCGCAGTCGGTCCACGACCAGCAGGCACCGGGTGCCGCGGCTGGCGCAGACCGCGGCGAGTTCCAGCCAGTAGGCCAGGGTGATCTCGGACGAATCCTCATCGCCCGTGATTTCGGCAAACAGGTAGCCGGCGCGTTCTTCCAGGCGCAAGGTGTAGCGCGGCGCCGCGGGAGAATAAGGCCTGTCCGTCACGCCACCTGCCCCTTGCCACCGGTTTCGAAAAGAACACGCAGGAACGGCACGGTGACGCGCCGCTGCGCGGCCAGCCCGGCACGATCGATGCGTTCGAGCGCGGCGGCAAGGTTACCCAGATCGCGCGCCTGATGCACGAACAACCAGTCGATCACGGCATCATCGAGCACCAGTCCGCGCGCCTGCGCGCGCTCGCGCAGCCAGTCGCGGCGCTGCGCGTCGTCGAGCGGGACCAGGCGCACCTGCGCGCAGGCGGAAAGGCGCGACACCAGGTCCGGCAGGCCAATGCCGATCTGCGCCGGCGGTGCGGGCGCGCAAAACAACAATGCAGTCCTTTCCACTTTGCAACGATTGTACAAATCGAACAATGCGTGTTCGGCCGGCGCGTCGCCGGCGACGGCGTGCACGTCGTCGAGGGCGAGCAGGTCGCTGCCGCCGAGCGCGCGGATCGCCTGCGCGCGATCCGCCAATTTTCCCGGCGCCAGATATTGCGCGTTGCGTCCGCCCGCCGTCGCCGCGGCGCAGGCGGCCAGCAGCAGGTGCGTCTTGCCGCTGCCGGCCGGGCCGGACAGGAATATCCAGCTGGCAGCAGGCTCCGTCGCGGCATCACGCAGTGCCGCCACCGCCGCTGCGTTGGCGCCGGGCAAGAAGGTCTCGAAACGCGATTGCGCCGGCCAGCGCAGCAGCAGCGGCAATTGCGCGTTCATGGCTGTTTCGCGGGCGCCGGCGTTTCCGTGGTGACCTTTCCGGACACGCCGATCGCCGGCCCACGGCCGCTGCCATACAACTCGCTGGCGCGGTAGCGCTCGTGCAGGTAGCGCAACACCACCATCGCCACCGAGGCGACCGGCAAGGCCAGCAGCACGCCGAGGAAGCCGAACAATTCGCCGCCGGCGAGGATGGCGAAAATCACGGCCAGCGGATGCAGGCCGATCTTTTCGCCGACCAGGCGCGGCACCAGGACGTAGCCTTCGATGAGGTGGCCGACGCCGAAAATGATGAGCACGCCGACGACATGCACCCAGTCGTGGTATTGCACGAACGCGGCGATCGCGCCCATGGCGACGCCGGTGATCGCACCAAGGTACGGCACGAAGCTGATCAGGCCGGCGATGATGCCGATCAAGGGGCCGATGTCGAGGCCGATCGCGAACAGGCCGATCGCATAGAGCACGCCGAGCGCGATCATTACCGACAACTGTCCGCGCAGGAAACCGCCGAGGGTCTCGTCGGATTCGCGCGCCAGGCGCACGGCGACGGGTTCGATCGAACGCGGCAACAGGTCGTGGACATGCGCGATCATGCCGCGCCAATCGCGCAACAGGTAAAAGAACGCGACCGGCACGATCAGCACGTGCACGCTCCAGGTCACCAGCGCGAAACCGGATTTGGAAACCGTGGCCAGAATGTTGGCCGCCAATCCGCCGGCTTCCTTCCAGTGTTGCTGCAGCACGGCAGCCAGTTGCTGCACATCGGGCAAGTCGATCTCGAGGTCGAACTTCGCGTTCAGCCACGGCACCGCATCGGTTTGCAACCAGGCGATCCAGTCGGGCAGGCGCCGGATCACGGTGGCGACCTGGTGTTGCAGGTAGGGAATGAGCCAGAGCAGGACCAGGATCAGCAGCAGGGTCAGCCCCAGGAACACGAGCGTGGTCGCGGCGCCACGACCCAGGCGCCAGCGCTGCAGGCGATCGACGAGCGGATCGAACAGGTAGGCGAACATCGCCGCGATCGCGAACGGCGTGAGCACCGGCGCAAGCAGCCACAGCAGCGCGCCCACCAGCAGGGCCAGGGCCAGCAGCTGCCAGCGCAAGGCGGCGCTCATGCTCCCGCTCCGCGAACGCGCAAGGCCTTGCGCGTCCACACCGCCACGTATTGCAGGCCACTGATGATCGTCAGGGCAGCGGTGAGCCAGATCAACCCGTCGAGCAGGCGTGGCGGCAAGTCGAACCAGCGGCTCAGATGCAGCAGTTGTGCCAATACGTAGGTGATCTGCACGACCGTCGTCAGCTTGGACAGACGCGTCGGCTGGGCGTGGATGCGCCCGATCAGATTGTGCCAGGCCACGGCGCCGGCGACGATCACCGCGTCGCGGCCGACCACCAGCCAGGTCAGCCAGTCCGGATGCGCGCCGACCATGCCGAGCGTGACGAAACAGGCGACCAGCATCAATTTGTCCGCAATCGGATCGAGTACGCCGCCCAGCCAGCTTTGCCAGCCGCAATGCTTGGCGAGGAAGCCGTCCAGCGCGTCGGACAGCCCGGCGATGGCGGCCACGACGACCGCCTCGTCGTAACGCATCTCGCGGATCAGCCAGGCCAGCGGCACGACCAGCGCCATGCGCAACACGGTCAGCGCGTTGGGCAGATGCCGCCAGATCGTTGCGGGCGTCGGGTCGGTCATGGCTTATTGCGGCCGCAGGCTCAGCAGCGCGTCGATGCCTTCGACGGGCGGTTTGGCGTTGTCGATCTGCAGCGGCGAAGCGGCCAGCGAATCGAGCAGGCGCGGCAGCGGGCCGGTGATGTCCAGACGCACTTCCACACCGTCGCCACGCGCACGTTCGGCCTGTGCACTGCGCACCAGTTCGTTGCGCGCCAAGGCGCCCACCGCGCGCGCATAGTCGATCGCCGATGTCAGCCCGCCGATCCGGACATGGAATGTCTGCGCCCGCGTATCGGCCACGGCCTGCGCCACCTGCGGACTCGCCCCGGCCTGGCCCAGGCCCAGGTCCACCACGAGCTTGTCCACGGCCATGCGGTCAAATTGCGCGACCAGGCTCAGGCGCACCTGCGGTTTGCCATCGACAGTGGCCACTTCCTGAGCGTACTGGTACTGCTGCACGTAATTGGCCGCGTTGGCAATGGCGTCGGCGACGTTCGGTCGCGCCAGCACGGCATTGTCGCCGCCGGTGAGCTTGACCACGACCTGCGCCAGCGCGCTCTTGAGCGCTTCGCCGCGCTCGGCATCGGATTGCGAATTGACCGGCACCTGACCCGTGTACAGACTCTGGGCATGCGCCAGCGGAGCCAGTGCGAGCAGGGCAGGGAAGGCGAAACGCAGCAGCGCGGTGGCAGGGTTCATGGCGAAAGCCCGTGAAAACGCGTCCAGTCTGCCCAATCGCGGCACGAACGTCTATCATGCACGTCCGGTTTTCACGATCGCGTCGCATGTCCTCGCCGAAACAAGCCCTGACCTACCGTTCCGCTGGCGTCGACATCGATGCCGGCGAGGAGGTCGTCGAGCGCATAAAACCGCTCGTTGCGCGCACCTTCCGCAAGGAGGTGATGGCGGGCCTGGGTGGCTTCGGCGCGCTGTTCGAACTGGCCGGGCGCTTCAAGGATCCGGTGCTGGTTTCCGGCACCGATGGGGTCGGCACCAAGTTGAAGCTGGCGCAACAGCTCAATCGCCACGACACCATCGGCATCGACCTCGTCGCCATGTGCGTCAATGACGTGCTGGTGCAGGGCGCCGAACCGCTGTTTTTCCTCGACTACTTCGCCACCGGCAAGCTCGATGTGGCAACCACGGTCGCCGTGGTCGGCGGCATTGCCAAAGGTTGCGAGATGGCCGGTTGCGCCCTGATCGGCGGCGAGACCGCCGAGATGCCCGACATGTACGCGCCGGGCGAATACGACCTCGCCGGTTTCAACGTCGGCGCGGTGGAAAAATCCGCCCTGATCGACGGTGCGAAAACACGCGCGGGCGACGCCATCCTCGGCATCGCCTCCAGCGGCCCGCATTCCAACGGCTATTCGCTGATCCGCAAGATCCTCGCACGCGCCGGCAATCCGTTTGATCTGGATCTGGATGGCGTGAAACTCGCCGATGCGCTGATGGCGCCGACCACGATCTATGTCAAGCCGATCCTGAAGATGCTGGCAGAACAGGCGATCCACGGCATGGCCCACATCACCGGCGGCGGCCTGACCGAAAACATCATCCGCGTGGTGCCGGACGCGCTCGGCATCGCGCTGGATTCCTCGGCGTGGAAGCTGCCCGCCGTGTTCGACTGGTTGCAGCGCGAAGGCAACGTGGCCAGACCCGAGATGTGGCGCACGTTCAACTGCGGCATCGGCTATTGCCTGATCGTGCCGCACACGGCGGCGAACGCCGCCAGCGCGGCGCTGGCCCGACTCGACCTGCGGGCCTGGCAGATCGGCGAAATCGTTCCGGCGCGCGGCGACGAACGCGTGCACATCGCCTGAATCACCGTGTTCGATGTCGTCGTGCTCGCCTCCGGCCGCGGCAGCAATTTCGCCGCGCTGCTCGAAGCGCAACGGCGCGGCGAATTGCCGATCCGCATCCGCGCGCTGCTTTCGGACAGACCGCAGGCGCAGGCGCTGGAACGCGCGCGCGCGGCCGGCATCGACGCCGCCGCGCTCGCGCCCGCCGACTACCCGGATCGCGCCCGCTTCGACCGCGCCCTGTTCGCGCGCGTGGCGACCTGCGCACCCGACCTGGTCGTGCTCGCCGGCTACCTGCGCGTGATCGACACCGCCGTGGTCGACCCGTGGCAGGGACGCATGGTCAATATCCACCCTTCCCTGCTGCCGAAATATCCCGGCCTGCGCACGCATGCGCGCGCACTGGAAGCCGGCGACCGTGTCCACGGCGCCAGCGTGCATTTTGTCACCGCGCAACTCGACGGCGGCCCGGTCATCGCACAGGCCCGCATGCCGATTCATGCCGGCGACACGCCGGAGAAGCTGGCCGCACGCTTGCTGCCGCTGGAACATCGCCTGCTTGTCGCCAGCGTCGACCTGATCGCACGCCGACGCATCACGCTCGGCAAGTCCGGCGTCGAACTCGACGGAACGCCGCTGGCCGCGCCGATGCAACTGCACGGCGACGGTACCGTTCGCACGGTCGGATAGCGTTCAGGCAGGCGCAACCACACTGGGCGCAACTTGCCATGCGGGTACGCGCCATGCCCAGACTCGTCATCGCCATCGGCCTGTTGGTCCTTGCCGCGTCCGCGTTCGCAGGCGCGGGCCTGAAGCCGGAGCGGGCGTCGTACGTCGTGTCGCGCGACGGCAAGGCCATCGGCACGGCCGCCTATTCGCTCGCCGCCAACCCGGATGGCACCTGGACCTTGCGCAGCGAGACCCGCGGCACCGGCGGCATGGCGAAACTGCTCGGCCTGGACGTGCGCGAGGAATCCGTGTTCGCCCTGCGCGACGGCAAACTGCAGGGTCTGCGCTACGATTACACGCAGGATGCCGCGATCAAGCACAAGCGCCGCCACATCGATTTCGACTGGCATGCGCAACAGGTGCACGTCCGCGACAACGGCAAGGATTTCCGCTTTGCCGCGCAAGCCGGTGCGATCGACCGCAGCACGCTGGCCGTTGCGCTGGGCCTGGCGCTTGCGGACGGGACGAAAACGGCGACACTGCCGGTCGCCGTGCGCGACCGCGTCGAGCGCCAGCAATACGCGGCCACCACCACCGCTTCCCTCGCCTTGCCGGCCGGCACCTTCACGGCGACCGAAATCGATCGTATCGACAAGCCGGGCAAGGCCAGGTCCTGGTACGAAGCGGGCGCCAGCGTGCTGCCGGTGCGCGTGGAACAGATCCAGCACGACGGATCGACCCTCGTGCTGGAGCTCGCCTCCCGCTGAGGCGTGCGCTCAGGACGGCAGGCGGCGGATATGCGCGCCCAGGCCGCCGAGCTTTTCCTCGATGCACTCGTAACCGCGGTCGATGTGGTAGATGCGGTCGACCGTGGTGTCGCCCTTGGCGACGAGCCCGGCGAGCACCAGGCACGCCGAAGCGCGCAGGTCGGTCGCCATCAGCGGCGCGCCGGACATGTGGTCCACGCCCTTGACCACGGCGGTGTTGCCATCGAGCCGGATGTCGGCTCCCAGGCGCTCGAGTTCGTGCACGTGCATGAAGCGGTTCTCGAAAACATTCTCGGTAATCGTGCCCACGCCTTCGGCCACCGTGTTGAGCGCGGTGAACTGCGCCTGCATGTCGGTCGGGAACGCCGGATACGGGGCCGTGGTGACATCCACCGCGCGCGGGCGCTTGCCGCGCATGTCGACCTCGATCCAGTCCTCGCCGGTATTCAGGTGCGCGCCGGCAGCCTCGAGCTTGTGCAGCACCGCTTCCAGCGTGGCCGGGCGGGCGCGCTTGGCCAGCACGCGGCCGCCGGTGATGGCGCCGGCGACGAGGAAGGTACCGGTCTCGATGCGGTCCGGCAACACGTCGTAATGCGTGCCGTGCAGGCGTTCCACGCCGTCGACGACGATGGTGGGGGTGCCCTCCCCGGAAATCCGGCCGCCCATCGCGTTGATGCAATGCGCCAGGTCCACGACTTCCGGTTCCTGCGCGGCGTTTTCGATGATCGTGGTGCCCTGCGCGAGCGCCGCGGCCATCATGATGTTTTCGGTGCCGGTGACGGTCACCAGGTCCATGACGATGTGCGCGCCGCGCAGGCGCCTGGCACGGGCCTTGATGTAGCCGTTTTCGACCGTGACCGTTGCCCCGAGTGCCTGCAGGCCGCGGATGTGCTGGTCGACCGGGCGCGAACCGATCGCGCAGCCGCCGGGCAGGGAGACATCGGCTTCGCCGAAGCGCGCGACCAGCGGGCCCAGCACGAGGATCGAGGCGCGCATGGTCTTGACCAGATCGTAGGGCGCGAAATAGCGCTTCGCCGGACGCGGATCGACGAGGATGCGCATGCGCTCGTCGATGGTCAGCTGCACACCCATCTGGCCGAGCAGTTCCATGGTGGTGGTCACGTCGTGCAGGTGCGGCACGTTGCCGATCGTGACCGGCTCGTCGGCAAGCAGGGTTGCCGCCAGGATCGGCAGCACGGCATTCTTGGCGCCGGAAATCCAGACGTCGCCGTTGAGCGGTTCGCCACCCGAGATTACGATCTTTGCCATCAGCTCATTCCTTGCGTTGCCGCTTCCTCGGGCGTCAGCGTGCGCAGCGACAACGCATGGATCTCGCCGCCCATCAGCTCGCCGAGGGTGGCGTAAACCATGCGGTGCCGGGCCAACAGCGGCTTGCCGGCGAAGGCCGGGGAAACCACGAAGGCCTCGAAATGCACGCCATCATCCCCTGCCACCCGCACCGTGGCGCCGGGCAGGCCCTGTTCGATCAAAGTCTGGATGCCGAGAATGTTCATGGGCGGTCTGGAAGGTGGCGAATCGCGGGCGGCTGCGACGCGACGCAGCCGCGGATCGTCTTCGCCTGAAGGGGCCCGTCGGTTACAATAAGGTTGCGCATGGTACTCAAAATCCCTGGCCGCAGATACCCGCAGCGGGACGATCCCGCCATTTCCCTGCTCCATCCCGCCTTCCTGCCCGGTCCGCATGTCATGAACGCCCGCCTGCAGTCCATCGCCTCCCAGCCGCCCGGGAACCCGTTGCTCGATGCGGAGAGGCTCAAGCGCAGCGCCACGAACGTGATCGACATCGAGGCGCGCGCGATCGCCGCGCTGCGTTCGCGCATCGACGACAATTTCCTGCGCGCTTGCCAGCTCCTGTTCGAGTGCCCGGGCCGCGTGGTCGTCTCGGGCATGGGCAAGTCGGGCCACATCGCGCGCAAGATCGCCGCGACGCTCGCGTCCACCGGCACCCCGGCGTTCTTCGTGCATCCGGGCGAGGCCAGCCACGGCGACCTCGGCATGATCACCCACAAGGATGTGGTACTGGCGTTGTCCAATTCCGGCGAAACCGACGAGTTGCTCACGATCCTGCCGGTAATCAAGCGCCAGGGCATTCCGCTGATCGCGATGACCGGGAATCCGGAGTCCTCGCTCGCCGCGATGAGCGATGTACACCTGGATGTCAGCGTTCCGGCCGAGGCCTGCCCGCTCAACCTCGCCCCGACCGCCAGCACCACCGCGGCGCTGGTGATGGGCGACGCGCTCGCGATCGCCCTGCTCGAGGCGCGCGGCTTCACCGACGAGGATTTCGCACGTTCGCACCCGGCCGGCACGCTGGGCCGGCGCCTGCTCCTGCACATCGCCGACGTCATGCATGCGGGCGAGGCCGTACCGCGCATCGGTGCTGCGGCGAGCCTGTCCGAAGCCTTGATGGAAATGACGCGCAAGGGCCTGGGCATGACCGCCATCGTCGACGCCGCCGGGCGCTTGCTTGGCGTGTTCACCGACGGCGACCTGCGGCGCGCAGTGGACAACCAGACCATCGACCTGCGCACCACCCCGGTCACCGCGCTCATGACCGTCCAGCCCAAGACCATCGGCGCCGACAAGCTCGCGATCGAGGCCGCGCGCCTGATGGAAGCGCACAAGATCCACGCCCTGCTCGTGGTGGACGCGGACAACCGCGTGGTCGGCGCGCTCAACATCCACGACTTGCTGCGCGCGCGCGTGGTGTGAGCGGCGTGTCCCATTCGCACCTCAACGACCTGCCCGCCGACATCCGCGAACGCGCCGCGAGAGTCCGCCTCGCACTGTTCGATGTCGACGGCGTGCTCACCGACGGCCGCCTGCACTACAGCGACGACGGCCGCGAAGCCAAGGCCTTCCACGTCCACGACGGCTTCGGCCTCAAGCGCCTGATGGCGAACGGCATCGAGGTGGCGATCATCACCGCGCGCCTGTCCCACATGGTCACCGAACGCACGGCCGAACTGGGCATCGCCCACGTCTACCAGGGCCAGGCAAACAAGCTCGCCTGCTTCGAGCAGTTGATCCACGCGCTCAAGCTCGTGCCGGAACAATGCGCCTACTGCGGCGACGACCTGCCGGATCTGGCCATCATGCAGCGCGTCGGCTTGTCCATCG
>JAFEFP010000180.1 GCA_018240545.1 Pseudomonadota bacterium
CCCATGCCCGTCAGATGCATCGCGCGCAAAATTTCGTTGGTCTGGTTAGTCAGCATGATTTTCGCCCTCGTTGGTGTAGTAGCCTGCGCCGCGAACATTCTTGTGTTTGGGCAACGCCTTCCCCGGCGCATCCGTCGCGCCACGCTGATCCAACCTATTTTGAAGAAGGGAACGGATGCTCTTGCAGGTCGGCGACTTGATGCGCAGTGCCTCGCCACACGCGGCCTCGAACCGCGTGTCGCCGAAGCGTTTGGCCAGATTCTTGAGACTCCCGCAGGATTTGAAAGCCAACGCTGCGTGCGGCGCGCGCGCAAACTGGTGATCAACGACGGCCAGCGCATTGGCGCCGATCAATGTTGCCCAGTCGCGGTAACGGTTCGGCGATTGCTGTGCCCACGCGCGATGTTCATCGGGTTGATGCGCCAACTCGGTCTTTGTGCCGCCGACCTCGAAGCAGCGGACATGCGACGCCATGCGTTCACGCCGATGGTAGAACTCGACGACGCCCGCCGTGATGCGCGCAGCAACTTTCTCGCCGACCAGCCGGAACGGTACGGAGTACCGGTTTCCCTTGACGTTGACGTGATAGTCGTTGCCGACCTTTACCTCCGGCAACCATTCGCCGAACTCAAACGGCGTGCCGGGCAACGGCAACATCTGCGGCAGGTCGATCTGCTCGAAGCGCTGGCGCCGCGATGCCTTGTGTACACGCATCTCGCGGTTGTTGATGATTTCCAGACATTCGCGCAGCGCTTCGTTGATTTCGGCGATGGAATGGAACACGCGGTTGCGTAGGCGCGCCAGCGCCCACCGTTCCAGGATGAGAACGCCGCCTTCGACCTTGGCCTTGTCCTTGGGCTTGCGCACGCGCGTGGGGACAATGACCGTACCGTAGTGCCGCCCCATCTCAAGGTAGGCGGCATTGAGCACGGGCTCGCTGCCGGCGCGAATGACGCCGGCCTTCAGGTTGTCGGTGACCGTGATCTTCGGCACGGCGCCGAGGAATGTGTACCAACGGTTGTGCGCCTCGATCCAGCATTCTGTCGACTGACTCGCGACCGCATAGGTGAACAGGAGATGCGACACGCCCAGCGCCGCAGCAAAGATCTGCGCGTGGTTCACCTCGCCAGTACTGGCATCCACCCACGCGATCGTCGGACCCACGAAGTCGACCCAACCACGTTCCCCAGGTGCATGCTTTTGCGGCATGCTGAGGTTGTGCCGCTTGTGCCACTCGCGGTAATAGTGCGTGAACTGGCTGTACTGGTACGCGGTGTCGGGATCCAGTTGCGCGTATTCTTCCCAGATCAATTGCAGGGTCATGTGCGGCCTCTGCAGCTCGGCATGGACATGCGGCCAGTCCGGCAGACGCTTGCCTTTCTGACGAACCGGCACTTTGTTGAAGCACCGATCCAGGGCCACGTCGTCCAGTTCCATCAACTCTTCGACGGTATATCCCTTCACCTTTGCGGTGGCTCGATGTCGGCGAACGGTGTTGAAGGCGATGCCGAGTTCACGACCGATGGCGCGGTTGCTCATTTTGGTGGTCAGTGCGAGCCGAATGGCGTCGCGCAATTTGTTACTCATACGTGTCTCCAGACAAAAGGACGCCGCCACCCGTGGGGCGGGCTCGGGCCCCGGCGGAATCGTTCAGGATTTCGGCGATGCCGATCCGCGCAAAGCGCGACGGCACTTGACAGCCGCTGGGCGGCAGAGGAGACTTCGAATCGGCCTGATTCTTCGGTCCCAAGCGCTTCGAAGTTGTGATGAACTTCGGGGCGTTTTCATTTTGCGCCTGATTTGGTCGAGCCCGACTCGATCATCCGGTCATGGCTTTGTCCTCCTTATTCTCGGCTCGGCGTGGTGGAGTGGATGCGGCGCCACGCTGGGACAATAACCAGCATGCGATGTCGCCGACCTGAGCAAATCGTCCGCGGCGCCCTTCAATCGTGAATACCGGAACCGGCAGATGCTTGCGCGCGCAGGCCTGCCTAAATGCGGCCTGTGTCGGGTACCCCAATACACGTGTCAGGGTGGCTCCGCCAACGACCACGCCGTACATTCGCGTCAAGCGGTCCGCCAACTCCTGGAAGCTTTCCGCCGCGTGGTTGCGTGTCGCCTTGTTCATCTCGATGTCGATCTGTGGGGTTATGTTGACCCTCGTGATCCTACAAATTTTTCCGGCATCGGCAAGGGTGTAGCGCTTCGACGCGGACCTGTACACCCACACCAAGCGTGACAACACGGTACAAGTGCGCAAACATGATGTGTGGCCATCCCGTTTCGCTCGCCGGTGCCGACCGACGCAGATTGGAGGGAACACCACCGGGCGATCGCCCGCTGCCGTGGTGCTGCATGCTTCACGGCACTATCTGAACACTATGGGACTACCTCGCCGAAGACCTTGGAACGCCTCGTCGACGACCGCGCGCCCTACCAAACGCAGGCGGGCGATGCATCAACGTCCGGCAAATTTCGGCACTGGTCGATACGGGGTTCAGCGCCCAGCGATGCGACGATCGCACACGCTCTGGAACGAACAAGTGGAGCCGTGGATTTGCGGTACTGGCGCGACCTGCTGCTGTGGAACCTGCTGGCTCGGGAACCGCCAACACTGGATCGGTTGCGATTCCTGATGGAGGAATCGTTTCCCCGCTCGATGCGCAAGCTGCTTTTCGGCGAGTACGATCGCGACCGGGTTGGCCGCTATGCCCATTACGAGATCGACCGTAAGCAGCTACTGGCGCTGCGCGATCGGCGTTCCCTGGATGCCTTTACGGCCCTGCTGTGTGTGGCGCGCGAAGGCGAACTGATCGACGAGGATCATCGGCATAGTGTGCCGACCCTTTGCGCGTTCGATGTGCTGCCGTACGTGCTGCACCGGCATGCGCAGTTGCGTCGCTGCTGGCATGATCTCTATGCCTGCCTGGAACGCGTCTTTTTCCTGCGCACCTACGGCGAATCAGGCTTCTATTTCAGTTTTTTGCACGAACGCGTCGAGGCGGGGTTACTTGCGTTGGACGCCGATCCGAACGCAACTCTCGATCCGATGTCGGGCGAGCGTGAGACTGACTCGAATCAGGCGGGTACGCCGGCGCAGGACTAACGCTTTCGGGACGCCATCGCGAGGGATTTGACCTCATGGCGCACCCGGGCAAACAGGTTGTCGACATCCGC
>JAFEFP010000181.1 GCA_018240545.1 Pseudomonadota bacterium
CGGGCGCGCCGGCAGGAGCTGCGGTTGCCGCGGCGGCGGCATCGGCTGGCGGCGGAGCGCTGCCAGCGGGTTGAGTCGAACCTGCATCTTGTAACATAACGCTACCCTTGAAGTGAGAGGCCTATGGTTTCACCAGTTGCGGACAGGCGCTAGCCGCCGCCAATCAAAGCTCGTTCAAATTGAAAGCAATCGGCACCAGCGCATATCCTTCGTACGGTTTGCCGTTACGCGTGCCGGGGTTGAACATCCAGGTCTTCGCGGCGGCAATCGCGGCCTGGTCCAGCTCGCGGTAGCCACTGGATTTTTGCACCGTGACCTCCTTCGGCGAACCATCCAAGCCGATCAGCACCTTCAGCACGACCGTTCCCGAATGATGTTCGCGGATCGCGACGGGTGGATAGCGCGGCGGCCGCATCTTGCGGTAGCTGATGTTTTCGCTCGGCGCGATGTCCTGCGGCGGTGGCGGTGGCGCTGGCGGCGCCGGCGGCGTCGGAATCGACATCGGCGATGGCGGCGCTTCCACCGGCGCCGGTGGCGGCGGTGGCGCGACCGGCGGCGGCTTGATGTGCTCGACGATCTTCGGCGGCGGCTTCTTCGGCGGTTCGGGCGGCGGCGGCGGCGGCGGTGGTGGCGGCGGCGGCGGCGGGATGAACTCCACGGTCACCACGTTGTCCTTGGTCTTGTCCTTGGCCTGCGGCGGGGTCACCGGGGCCAGCAGCATCATGAACGCAAAGCCATGCAGCGCGAACGTGGCGGCGAGGCCGATCGTGCGCTTCCAGCTGAACGGCTCGTTTTCTTGATAGGGGTCGTACGCCATCGTCGTCTTGGGTCTGCTGCTTGCCGCGCATCCGGCGACCGTGATCGTCGTGGCGCGGATTTGTCGTTTTGCGGGCCGGTAAAGTTACACTAGCTCCCGCGTTTTGTATAGATACTCTAAACCGACTGTTTTCGATTGCGCCGTGCGCTGGACGCCCAAGCGCACCGCCCGTGTTGCCTATTTCGCACCCAGCTTGGCCAGTTGTTGGCGCGCTTCAGCGCTGGTCTCGGGGTCTTGTTCGGCCTTCTGGAAGGCCGCCTTGGCGGCCGCCTTGTCCTTGTTGCCCAGATCGAGCTTGCCCAGCAGCAGGTACGCCTTGCCCTTGTGGCTGACGCCGCGTGCGATGCCTTTCTGCAACACGTCGCGCGCCTGGGCCCATTCGGTTTGCGAACCCAGCAACTGCGCGCGCAGATAATCGATGTCGCCGTTGCTTGCCAGCGGCGATGCCTTCGAATAGGCCGCCAGGGCTTGGTCTTCCTTCTGCGCGATCATGTAGGAGTCGCCGAGCAGCTTGTAATTTTCCGCACTGGCCTTGACCGCGCCCTTGTCCAGACCCTGCTGCAGTAACGTGGCGCCCTTGGCGGCAATCTCGGGCTTGCCGTCATTCTGGGCAATGCTGGCGTAAAACTTGGCTGCGGAGACATAGTCGTCGGCCGTGGTGATCAGGCCCTGCTGCTGTTGCCGGTCGAGCAGCGCCAGTGCCTTGTCGAACTCGTTGGCCTGGGTGTAGACGACCAGGGCGTTGTGCGCGAGCGCCTTGTTGGTGGGATCCTTGGCCAGTTGTTCATCGATCACCCCCGATGCCTGCGCGGCCTGACCGCTTTCCGCGTAGCTCGCCATCAGGATGCTGTTCCAGGATTCCTTGGGTTCCTTCGCCATCGCGACCGCCTTCTTCATCGCGGCAATCGCTTCCGGGTACTTCTGCAACCGGTAATAGGCGTTGCCTTCCAGGGCATAGGAGTCGGCGGTCTCGCGCTTGCCTTGCTCGCGCCAGATCTTGAGTTCATCCAGCGCCGGCTGGTACTGGCCATCCGCGATGTAGGCCGCAACCATGTTGTACATCGAGTCGAAATACGCGTCGTTGGAAACCGAGTCCAGATCCAGCAATTGCTTGTAGGTCGCCAGCGCGCCCTTGTAGTCCTGCTCGTTGAACTTGATGTTCGCCAGCACTTGCAGGGCGATGCCCTTGGCATATTTGCTGCGGCTGGAGTCAATCACCTTTTGTGCTTCCTGCTGGGCCTTGGCATCGTCGCCGTTGTTCACGGCATCGATCGCGGTCTGCAGCAACTTCTGGTCGGACTGGCTGGACAGGTCGGACTTCGGCGCGTGCCGCGTCGCATCCGGATAGCGCGTTTCTTCCTTCTTGTCCTTCGCCCCGGCGCTGCCCGCGGCGGCGACGAATACCAGCGCGAGCAAAAGACTCAGCGCGGCCCGGATCAGCGATTTCGGATTCTTGCTCATTGCCCTCTCCTTCAATGGCTGTGCGCACTCTAACGTGCGCCGGGGAAAATCGAGGTTAACCGCAGCGCGCAACGCACTCAAGGTCTGGTTGCGGTTTATGCGTCCAGCCCTCAGACATCGAGATTGGCCACACGCAGCGCGTTCTGTTCGATGAAATCACGCCGGGGTTCGACCACATCGCCCATCAGCGTGGAGAAAATCTGGTCGGCCGCGACCGCGTCTTCGATCCTGACCTGGAGCAGGCGGCGCGTATCCGGATTCACCGTCGTTTCCCAAAGCTGTTCCGGATTCATCTCACCCAGGCCCTTGAAGCGCTGTACCGTACGACCTTTCTTCGCCTGTTCGAGCAGCCAGCGGTAGGCCTGTGCGAACTCTGCAACCGGCGCCATGGCGTTGTCGCGGTGCACACCCGCACCCTCGCGGACCAGGCCGTCGAGCTGCTGCGCGACATTCCGGATCGGACGGAATTCGGTGCCGGCGAAGAAAGCGGCCGGCAGGATCTGCGTCGTGCGCAGGCCGTGGTGTTCGCGATCCACCACGAGTGCGGCCGGATGCTCGGCGGTGGCCGCGCGCACGTGCAGTCGATAGGCTGGTTTGCCCAGCCCGTGCGCGTTGACCCTGGCGGCCAGCCGCGCAATCCAGGCTTGCGCCAGCTCCGGCCGCGTCCACATGTCGGCCGGCGCGTTCGCATCGAGCATGGCACCGAGAACGGCGGTGTCGCAGCGCTGGCCAAGACGGGCGATCTGCTCCTGTGCGGCGTGGTAATCGAGCAGCAGCCGCTCGAGCGCGGGGCCCGTGATCGGCGGCGCGCCGCCACCCGGATCGAGCCGGGCACCATCGACCGCGTTGGCAACCAGGTAGG
>JAFEFP010000182.1 GCA_018240545.1 Pseudomonadota bacterium
CGATGCCGGCGGTTTCCGTACGCAGGATGCGCGGGCCGAGGCGCAGACCGAGGAAGCGCGCCTGATTCAGGCGCGCGATGTCGTTCGGCGAGAAGCCGCCTTCCGGGCCCACCACGAGCATCGCGCCAGCGTCCATTTGCGGCAATTGCCGCAACGTCGCTTCGCCCTCGGGCAACAACGCCAGGCGCAAGGCAGGCGTGTCCGCGAGTGTCGCCAGCCATTGCTCGAGCGCCTGCGGCGGCTCCAGTTCGGGCAACCGGTTGCGGCCGCATTGTTCGCAGGCGCCGGCGATGACGCCGCGCCAATGCGCCATGCGGCGCTCGGCACGCTCGGCGTCGAGCTTGACTTCGGTGCGCTCGGTGATGATCGGCACGATGCGCGCGACGCCGAGTTCGGTGGCCTTTTGCAGGACCCAGTCCATTCTTTCGCCGCGCGCGATCGCCTGCGCGAGCGTGAGCGGCAAGGTCGATTCGCGATTCGCCTCGCGTTCGTCGCCGACTTCCGCCGTGACCGCGTGCTTGGCGAGCGAGGCGAGCGCGGCGTCGAATTCGCGGCCATCGCCGCTGAACAGGATCAGCGGCGCGCCGCGTTCCAGGCGCAGCACGCGCGCGACGTGTTCGCCCGCCTGGTCGGGCAGATGCACCTCGCGCCCGGGGCGCAATTCATGCGTGATGTGGATGCGCGGAATCCTCATGGTTGCGCCACTGCCTTGTCGATGCCTTGGATGGCCACGTCGATCATCAGGTCGATTTCCTCCGGTGTCGTCACATAAGGCGGCATGAAGTAGATCGTGTCGCCGAGCGGTCGCAGCAGCATGCCGCGTTCCAGGGCGTGCAGGTAGAAGCGCAGTCCACGCCGCTCGGCACCCGGATACGGCCGGCGCGACGGCTTGTCGTCGACCAGGTCCAGTGCCGCGATCAACCCGGTCTGGCGCAGGCCGGCCACGTGCGGGTGTTCGCGCAGCGGTTCCAGGCGCGTGGCCAGATGTGCCGCCAGTGCGCGGTTGTCCGCCAGTACCGGCTGCTCGCGGAAGATCGCGAGCGTCGCCAGCGCTGCCGCGCAGGCGATCGGATTGCCGCTGAAGGTGTGCGAATGCAGGAACGCGTTGTTCTGCGCATAGTCGCCGAGGAAAGCCTCGTACACGCGCTTGGTCGTGAGCACCGCCGACATCGCCAGCGCGCCGCCGGTGAGGCCTTTCGACAGGCACAGGAAATCCGGCGTGATTGCCGCCTGTTCGCAGGCGAACAGCGTGCCGGTGCGGCCGAAGCCCACCGCGATCTCGTCGGCGATCAGGTGCACGTCGAACTCGTCGCACAATTGGCGCAAGCCGGAAAGGTACGACGGCGCGTGCATGCGCATGCCGCCCGAGCATTGCACCAGCGGCTCGATGATCACTGCGCAGGCCTCGTGCGCGTGGCGTTCCAGGATCGCGCGCATCTCGCGCAGGCGGCGCGCGGCGACTTCGTCCGGGGTTTCGCCGGGCTCGCCGTCCAGCCAGTCCGGAGACGGCGCGAGGATTGGCTCCAGCAGCAAGGGCGCATACACCGCGCGGTACAGCGGCAGGTCGCTCACCGACAGCGCGCCGAGGGTTTCGCCGTGATAGGCGTGGGCGAGGGAAATGAAGCGCGTGCGTTCCCGCCGGCCGGTATTGTGCCAGTAGTGGAAACTCATCTTCAGCGCGATCTCCACCGCGCTGGCGCCGTCGCCGGCAAAGAAGGCGCGGGCAAGCCCGGGCGGCGCGATCCGGATCAGCTCCTCGGCCAGCGCGATCGCCGGTTCGTGGGTGAAGCCGGCGAACATCACGTGGTTCAGCGTCGCTGCCTGCCCGGCGATGGCCGCCGCGATGCGTGGATTGGCATGCCCGAACAGGTTGCTCCACCAGGAACTGATGCCATCCAGGTAACGCTTGCCGCTCGCGTCGATCAGCCACGCTGCCTCGCCGCGCGCGACGGGGATCAGCGGCAGGCGCGTGGCGTGTTCGCGCATCTGCGTGCACGGATGCCAGATTGCGGCCAGGTCGCGCTCGCGCAGCGCGGCGTTGACGTCGTGGGAAGGATGGCGGCTCATTTTGCTATGATCGTCGCGGATCCTCCGCAACACAAGGCGACGGCGATGGGCAACGCGAAACTTCCGATGGCGGCGCGTGGATTCACGTTGATCGAGATCCTCGTCGTCGTCGTGATCCTCGGCATCCTCGCCGCGATCGTGGTGCCGCGCGTGATGGAGCACCCGGGCGAGGCGCGCCAGGTGCGTGCCAAGCAGGACATCCAGGCCATCGTCACCGCATTGAACACGTACAAGCTCGACAATTTCACCTACCCCAGCACCGAGCAGGGACTCGACGCGCTCGTGCGCAAGCCCGCCGGCACGCCCGAAGCGCCGAACTGGCACCAGTATCTCGACAAATTGCCCAAAGACCCGTGGGGACGCACCTATCTGTACCTGCATCCGGGAACGCACGGCGACATCGACGTGTTCACCTATGGCGCGGACGGCAAGCCCGGTGGCGATGGCGAGAATGCCGACGTGGGCAATTGGGATCAATAAGCGCGGCGCCGCGATGCGCGGGTTTACCCTCATCGAACTGCTGGTCGTCGTGGTGATCCTGGCCGTGCTCGCCGGGGCACTGACCCTGGCGATGGGCGGGCTTGGCGGCGAACGCCAATTCGAACAAGAAGCAATACGCACGCAGGCATTGATCGGCTACGCCTGTGAACAGGCCGAACTCGTCGGCCGCGACATCGGCGTGAGCATCGACCGCCATGGCTACCGTTTCAGCCGTCGCAACGGTGCCACCTGGCTGCCGATCCACGCCGATGAACTGCGTTCACGCGCATGGCTGGCCGGAACGCACGCCGCGCTCAGCAGCGATGGCCACCCCATCCGCATCGGCTACGAATACCCCGAACGACCGCAACTGGTGTGCTTTTCCTCCGGGGAGCTCACACCGTTTCGGCTGGAATTGCGCCTGGTCGATCTGGCGCAAGGCTGGCAATTGGATGGCAAGCCGGATGGAAGCGTCGAACTCGTGGCGATGAACGCGCATGCGCG
>JAFEFP010000183.1 GCA_018240545.1 Pseudomonadota bacterium
AAGAACACCGCCGCGAGGAAGGAAATCAGGATCATGTTCGCGTATTCGGTGAGGAAGAACACCGCGAACGGCGCACCGGAATACTCGACATGGAACCCGGCGACGATTTCGGATTCGCCTTCGGCCATGTCGAACGGCAGGCGGTTGGTTTCGGCCACACCCGACACGAAATAAATCACGAACAAGGGCAGCAGCGGCAACCAGAACCACGAGAACAAACCGTACGCGCCTTGCTGCGCGCGCACGATGTCGGTCATGTTCAGGCTGCCGGCACAGATCAGCACGCCGACGATGGCCATGCCCATCGCAATCTCATAGCTCACCACCTGCGCGGCCGAGCGCATCGCGCCGAGGAAAGCGTACTTGGAATTGGATGCCCAGCCGGCAAGGATGATGCCGTACACGCCCATCGAGGTCATGGCGAGCAGGTACAACACGCCGGCATTGACGTCGGCGAGCACCGCCTTCTGGTCGAACGGCATGATCGCCCAGGCGGCGAATGCGGGCACCAGCGCGATCAGCGGCGCGAGCACGAACAGCAGCTTGCTCGCCTTGGCCGGCAGCAGGTATTCCTTGAACAGCAGCTTGAACACGTCGGCGAAGGTCTGCGCCAGTCCCGCCGGGCCGACGCTGTTCGGTCCCATGCGCACGTGCATCCAGCCCAGCACCTTGCGTTCCCACCACACGTAGAACGCGACCGCCAGGATCACCGGCACGGCGATGCACAGGATGCAGACCACCAGCCACACGACAAGACCGGGATCGCCGTAAGTGAGGAAGAAATTGCGGACCGGATCGAACACGCTCAGGCCCTCGTCACGGTCAGCGCCGCGCCCATCGGCGGCAGCGCACGCGTTTGCGGCCAGGTCGCCTCGATCCACGCCGCGCCCTTCGGCACGGTATTCGAGATCACGACCGGCAGTTCGACTTCCACGCCGTTACCGGCGACCTTCGCCATTGCGCCCTGCGCCAGGCCCTGCGCCAGCGCGTCCTGCGGATTCAATCCGACGCAAGGCTTGCCGGTCAGCGGATGCGCCTGCAGCGCCGGACAGCGACGCAAGACCTGGTCGGTGCGATGGATCGGCACCGTGGCGATGCGCGCGAGGCCGGACTGCGCTGCCGGCCGCGCGGCCAATGTTCCGGAATGCGACATGATGGATTTCGCGGCAAGTTTCGGCGCGATCCGATCGCGTACCTGGTCGAAACTCGTGAATTCGAATCCGGCCACGCCCAGCGCCGCACCGAGCGCGCGCAGGACCTTCCAGCCGGCGCGCGCTTCGCCCGGCGCCTTGGCGCCGGCGGCGACGGTTTGCACGATGCCGTCGACATTGACGTAACTGCCGTCCGACTCCGGCGGCAATCCGATCGGCAGCACCGCCTGCGCCGTGCGCTGGACGCCGTTGCAGGCGTAGGACCCGATGTAGACGCAAAAACCGGCATGGCTGCGCGCCGCATCGAAAGCGGCGGACGACGACGTATCCTGCGATCCGGCCTGATACACGATCAAGTTCTTCGGCGCTTGCGCGAGCATCGCCGCGGCATGCTTGCCCTGCGCCTGCGGTTGCGCCCCCGCGCGCGCGAGGCCGACGTCGTTGGCGCCGGATGGAATCTCGTTGAACGCGCAACCCGCCACCTTGGCGACAAAACGCACGGCAGCACGCAACAACGACGCCTGCGGGTGCTGCGTGGCGAGATGGCCGAAGATCAGCACCTTCGACGAGGCCTCGCTGAGCGTCTTGAACAACGCATGCGCCGCGTCGTCCGCGCTCGTGGCGGCAATCGCCTGCGCGAGCGGTTTCGATTCGGGCAAATGCCCGGCGTCGTTCGCGGCACGGGCCAGGCGCAACACGGCATCGAGCATGCCGGCGGGCGTGGCGATGGTCTTGCCGGCGAGTTCGAAATTCAAATCGAAATCCAGCGGATTGATCGCGTACACCTTGGCGCCGTGGCGCAGCGAAGTGTCGTAATGCGCGGGGTTCGTCGGCCCGGCCTTCGCCGGGTCGAAGCGGCTGGCCTTGCGGATGCGTGCGGCCAGCAGCGGCATTTCATGCCGCGGATTGCAGCCGATCAATACGATCACGCGAGCTTTTTCGACATCGGCCACCGGCATCTCGAACGTCGCCACCGGCGCACCATCGGCGAAATCCAGCGCGCGCAGGCGGTGGTCGATGGCATCGCTGCCGAGCGCACGCAGGATCTGCGCCAGCAGGAATCCTTCCTCGCTCGACACCAGCGGTGCGACCAGAGCGCCGAGGTCGCCATTGGACTTCTTCAAACCGTCGGCGACGAAGGCAATGGCCTCGTCCCACGCGACTTCAACCAACTCGCCATTCTTGCGGATCAGCGGTTGGGTGGCGCGGTCGGCGGCGGTCAGGCCTTCGTGGCTGTAGCGGTCGCGGTCGGAAAGCCAGCATTCGTTGATCGCCTCGTTGTCGCGCGGCACCGTGCGCAGGACTTGCCCGCTCCGCGTATGCAGCCACAGGTTCGAGCCGAGCGCGTCGTGATAGCCGATGCCTTCGCGCGCGATCAGCTCCCACGAACGCGCCTTGAACGCGAACACCTTGTTGGTCAGGGCGCCGACCGGGCACACGTCGATGACGTTGCCGGAAATCTCGCTCACCAGCGGCCGGCCGATATACGTGCCGATGACGTGGCGATCGCCGCGGTCCAGGTCGCCGAACTCGTAGGTGCCGGCGATGTCGCCGAGCACGCGCACGCAACGCGTGCAGTGGATGCAGCGCGTCATCTCGGTGGCGACCAGCGGGCCGATGTCCTCGTCCGGCACCACGCGCTTGCGCTCGGTGAAACGCGAAACGGAACGACCGAAGCCGAGCGAGAGATCCTGCAATTCGCATTCGCCGCCCTGGTCGCAGATCGGGCAGTCCAGCGGATGGTTGATGAGCAGGAATTCCAGTGCATTGCGTTGGCCGGCCAGCGCGCGTGCCGACTGCGTGAACACCTTCATGCCTTCCATGACCGGCGTGGCGCAGGCCGGCTGGGGTTTGGGCACCATCTTGCCGTTGATCTCGGTCTCGACCATGCACTCG
>JAFEFP010000184.1 GCA_018240545.1 Pseudomonadota bacterium
CGCCTGATGACGATGAAGATCCATCCCGACAAGATCCGCGAGGTCATCGGCAAGGGCGGCACCACGATCCGCGCCATTACCGAGGAAACCGGCGCGACGATCGACATCAGCGACGACGGCACCATCGTCATCGCCTCGGTCAATCGCGAAGCCGCCGAAGCCGCGAAGGCGCGCATCGAGCAGATCGTTTCCGACGTCGAGCCCGGCCGCATCTACGAGGGCAAGGTCGCCAAGCTGATGGACTTCGGCGCATTCGTGACCATCCTGCCGGGCAAGGACGGGCTCGTGCACGTTTCGCAGATTTCCAACGAGCGCGTCGAGAAGGTTTCCGACAAGCTCAAGGAAGGCGACATCGTCAAGGTCAAGGTGCTCGAGGTCGACAAGCAGGGTCGCATCCGCCTGTCGATGAAGGCGGTGGCGGAAGAAGCGCCGGCGGCGTAATTCCGGCTGCGAGCGCGCACGACAAGGCGAGCTTCGGCTCGCCTTTGTTTTTTGCGGCGCAACATGGCATTTGCTACGATGGCAAGGCCGACGGAGGATGTATGAACGACAAGAAATCCACCCAGGACTGGGCACACGACTGGCAGGCGCTGCAGAAGCAGTACTGGAGCGCCTGGCAGGATGCGACGCGCAGCGCCACGGGCGGGGCGCCGGATCCGGCGACACCATGGCACGAAGGCCTGGAGCAGTGGTCGCGCCTGTTCGGCGACTCCGGCAAGCAGAACGAAACCCTCGATCGGCTCATGGCCGGCGCCAAGGGCTACATGGCGCTGATGCAGTCCATGATCGCGGCAGCCGGCAACAAGGCCGGAGGCATGAATCCGAAGGACTGGTCCGAGGCGATGCGCCAGGGATTCGATCTGCCCGGCGCCGATGCCCTGCTGCGCGGCAACCCCCTGGCGAAGATGCTGCGCGACATCGGCGGGCAAGGCGCGCACGGCATCGACCAATTGTCGTCGAGTTTCGCTCCGTTCCTGGCGCAGGCGAAATCCGAAGGCCTGTCGTGGCTCGGGGTTCCCGCATTCGGCTACGCGCGCGAGCACCAGGAGCAGTACCAGAAAATGGCGGCGGCCTTCGTCGAATACCAGGATGCCATCAACCGCTACAACGCGCTGATCCTGAAAGCGAGCCAACGCAGCTTCGGGATCTTCGAGAGCAAGCTCGGCGAACGCGACGAACCCGGCCGGCGCATCGAATCGCCGCGGGCGCTGTACGACGTGTGGGTGGATGCGGCCGAGGAAGCCTACGCCGAAGTCGCGCTCTCCGACGAATTCCGCAAGGTGTACGGCGACGTCGTCAACGCGCAGATGCGCGTGCGCTCGCACGTGCAGGCCGAAGTCGAGCGCGTCGGCACGGACCTGGGCATGCCCACGCGCACGGAATTGAACAGCGTGCACAGGCGCCTGCACGAAATGCGCCGTGCCGGCAAGAACGGCGACGACCAACGCGTGGCGGAACTCGAACGCGAGCTGGCGACGTTGCGCAGCGAAGTGGCGGCACTCAAGCGCGCACGCCGGGCGCCCGCCAATGTCGTTGCCCACCCGCAACACAAGACCGTGAAGACGGCCAAGGGCAGGAAGTGACATGGGCGCGCTGCGCATCGACCCGCAAAAAGCCATGGACGAGGCGCTGAAGTTCAACCAGCGCATCGCCGCCGGGTTCAAGACCCTGCGCGCGCTCGACGACGTCCATTACGGCGCGACCGCGAAGGAAGAAATCTATCGCGAAGACAAGCTCGTGCTGTATCGCTTCAAGGGCGCGGGCAAGCCGACCGCGAAGGTTCCGCTCCTGATCGTCTATGCCCTGGTCAACCGGCCTTACATGGTCGACCTGCAGGACGACCGCTCGCTGGTCAAGAACCTGCTCGCGATGGGCGAGGATGTGTACCTGATCGACTGGGGCTATCCAGATCTCTCCGATCGCTACCTCACGCTCGACGACTATATCAACGGCTACATCGACCGCTGCGTCGATGCCGTGGCCAAGCGCTGCAAAGTGGACAAAATCAACCTGCTCGGGATTTGCCAGGGCGGCGCGTTCAGCCTGTGCTATGCCTCGACGCACCGCGAGAAGATCCGCAACCTGATCACCATGGTCACGCCGGTGGACTTCCACACGCCGGACAACATGCTCTCGCACTGGACGCGCGGCATGGACGTGGACCTGTTCGTGGACACGCTCGGCAACGTGCCGGCCGATCTCATGAACTGGTGCTACCTCACCTTGAAGCCGGTGCGTCTGAACCAGCAGAAGTACGTGGGTCTCGTCGACATCCTCGACGACAAGGCCGAGCTCGAGAATTTCCTGCGCATGGAAAAGTGGATCTTCGACAGCCCCGACCAGGCCGGCGAAGCGTTCCGCCAGTTCATCAAGGATTTCTACCAGGCCAACAAGCTCGTCAACGGTGGATTGAAGATCGGCGACAAGGACGTGAGCCTGAAGAACGTCACCATGCCGGTGCTGAACATTTTCGCCGAGCAGGATCACCTCGTGCCACCGTCGGCGTCGCGTCCGCTCCGGCAACTGGCCGGCACGAAGGATTACACCGAGCTCGCATTCAAGGGCGGGCACATCGGCATTTATGTCTCGGGCCGCGCGCAGCGAGAAGTGCCCGGCGCGATCCATGAGTGGCTGGCCAAACGCACGTAGCTGCCGCAGGAAAATATTCCCATCAGCGCCAACCATGCGAGGAATCCACGCATGAACGAAATCCTGTTCCATTTCAATCACGTTGTGATCACGCCGTGGAAGCTGATCGGTTATGTCGGCGTTTTCCTGTTCACGGCGCGCTGGTTCGTGCAGTTGTACGCGACCAAGAAGCTGCGCCGTGTGGTGATGCCGGCGGCGTTCTGGTGGCTGTCGATCAGCGGCAGCGTATTGCTGCTGAGCTATTTCACGTTCGGCAAGAATGATTCGGTCGGCGTGTTGTCCAACCTGTTCCCGGCGTTCGTGTCGATCTACAACCTCGCCACGCACCTGCGCGAGCGCAAGCCGGAATCCATCGCACCGGGCGGGTCCGAG
>JAFEFP010000185.1 GCA_018240545.1 Pseudomonadota bacterium
GCTGCACAACCAGCGGGGACCTACTACATTTTTGTTGCCAACGTTGCGGACGCAACCTGTGGCGCCTATAACCTTGTGGTTAGCGGAACCCTGCCCGTCAAGTTGCAGAAGTTTTCCGTCAACTGATACCGATCCACCGCAACACCTTCCAAACCCCGCCTCGCGCGGGGTTTGGTTTTTCTGTTTGCGTGAAATGAACGCCATGGGCCATTCCGGTTAAAATGTCCAGCTCGCGCCATCGACCTGGAGTCTCGACGTGTTGAAAACCGCATGGGTTCTTGTTTCATTGCTGCTGTTTGCCACCCACGCTGCCGCGCAGGTCTCCATCGAAACCCAGGACGTGGGCGAGATTTACCAGGCCGGGATCGGGCAATCCACGATCCTGTTCACCAATGCGGGCGACAGGCCGGTGCAGATCCTGTCGGTTTCACCCGCCGCGAAAGACGACAGCGTTGGCGATTTCAAGCTGCCCGCCACGGTGGCGCCGAAGACCAGCGTCAACATCCCGGTGACGGTTGCCAGCGGCATGGAAGCGGGCGAACATCGTCATGCCTTCGACATCCGCACGGACGACCCCGCAAAGCCGCGCATGCAGGCATCGGTGCACCTGTTCGTGCTCTCGGTGCTGGACGAGGCCGCGCCGAAGATTGACCTGGGTGCCGTCGACACGAATGCACCGGCAGCGGCAAAGTCCGTGGCGCTGTCCAGCCGCGAAGTACCCGATTTCCGCATTACGCGCATCGTCGAAGTGCCGGATTTCGTCACGGCGAAAATCCTGCCCGATGGGCGAACGGTTGCCATCGCCGGCAAAACCGACGCGAGCTGGGGCCGGCATGCCGGCCTGGTCAAGGTGGCACTGAATTCCGCCGTGCAGCCGCAGGCCTGGATCCAGGTGCAGGACGATGTCCACGGCGAAGTGATCCCATCGCAGAACCCCGTCGACCTGGGGTTGTTTCGCAACCCCAATGCCTCGTTCATCGTCCAGTTCAAGAGCCGCGACGGCAAGCCGGTAAGGCTGGGAAAGGTCGCCATCGAGGGTGTCCCGGCAACCGTGGCCAAGGAAGCCTGTGCCGGCGGCAAGCCCGACTGCACGCAAGTCAGGGCAAAGTTGACCGCAGTGCCGGAGATGGGACGGATGGTGGGCAAGCTGCTGGTCGAATTGCCGGAACTGCACCGGCAATTGCCCATCGACGTGTACGGATGGTATTTGCCGGAGAGCGTGAAAACACGATCCCTTGACGAGGCACAGGCAAAAGGCGGCAAATCCAGCACCGAGCCACCGCCGCTGGACCTGAAATCGGCGCTGCAGAAATCCACTGCCGTTGCGCCGCCGCCGATGGCCGACCCACCCGGCCACGGACCGCTGTTGAAATGGCAGGTGTCGAACGAGAACAATATCTACGGCTACCTGATCTACCGCAGCGACGCCGAAAAAGGCCCGTTCCTGCGCGTGAACAAGGAAATCGTGCGCGTCGAGGGCGACAAGGGCGATGGCATCACCTCGAGCTACGCCTGGCGCGACGATTCGGCCACGGCCGGCAAAACCTACTGGTACTACGTCGGCATGCTCAATCGCGACGGCAGCAAGCAGCAGTTGAGCGGGCCGCAAGAGGTCAAGGCGAAGTAGGCGGCTTCTAGCGTACCCAATCTTCCATACGCAGGTCGGGCACCCGCTTGAACTCACGCCCGTTGTGCGTGACCAGAATCATGCCGCGGGCGCGCGCCTGTCCGGCGATCAGGACGTCGAACGGCCCAAGCGGCGTTCCCGCCAGCGCGAGTGCGGCGCGAATTTCGCCGGCGTGGCGCGCGTCCTCGCGATCGAATTCCAGAACCTCGAATCGCAAGCTGTCCACGAGCGCGACATTCTGTACGGCGCGCGCACTCTTGAACGCGCCGTAAAACAATTCGTGGATTACGATCGACGAAATGGCGATATTCGCCGGCTTATGTCGCCGCAAGCGCGCTGCTACCGACGAACGCGGATCGTTCAACAACGCGATGACGACGTTCGCGTCGAGCAGATAGCGGGTCATTTGAACAGTTTGTCGAGCGCTGGCCGTCGCTGTGGCGGTGTGTCGTCTTCGACCGCTGCAGCGAAATCCGCGTCCACGCCAGTGGCGATCTCTTCAAGCCAGGCCCAGTCTGTGCTTACCGGCTCCAGGATCACACCGGCCCCGTGCCGCCGAATCCGGACTTCGTCGACATCGAAGCGGAAATTCTTCGGCAAGCGCACTGCTTGCGAGCGACCGGACCAGAAAATCTTTGCGGCGTTCATGTTCTTGTCTCTGATGAGATATACCAAAAATATATACCATTGGACGTGATACCGCAAGACACGTCGCTCAATGGACGCACAAGCAACTCGCCTGCTCGTACCAGTCGCCGAGCACGATGCGTTCGGCCTTCATCCCGTCCATATCGAAACGGTGCGTGGCAGGGCGGTGCGTGTGGCCGTGGATCAGCCGGCGCACGCCGTGCGTGCGCAGGGCGGCTTCGACGGCGGATTGATTGACGTCCATGATTTCGGGTCTTGCAGACGCCGTGTGTTTGCGGCTCTCGCCCCGCGCCTGCGCGGCGAAGGCGCGGCGTTCGGTCAGTGGCTTGGCGAGGAAGGCGCGCTGCCAGTCCGGATTGCGCACCCGCGCGCGGAATTGCAGGTAGGCCGAGTCGTCGGTGCACAAGGTATCGCCGTGCATCAGCAACGTACGTTCGCCCGCGAGGTCGATCACGGCCGGATCGGCGAGCAGGGTCATGCCGGCGCGCTCGGCGTAATCGCCGCCGAGCAGGAAGTCGCGGTTGCCGTGCATGAAATGCACCGGCACGCCCGCGTCGCGAACCTTGCGCGTGGCGCGCGCCACGCGCGCGTTCAGCGCCGCGTCGTCGTCGTCGCCGATGTAGCTTTCGAACAGGTCGCCGAGGATGTACAGCGCCCGGACTTCGGCGGTTTGCGTCGCGAGCAGGTTTTCGAACGCCTCGACGAGGCGCGGGCGCGAATCGGCGAGGTGCAGGTC
>JAFEFP010000186.1 GCA_018240545.1 Pseudomonadota bacterium
CGCGGCGGAAGCCGGCAAGAAGGACTGATGGAGATTTTCACCCTGCATCGCGGTACCGCGCCGCTGCTGGTTTCGCTGCCGCACGACGGCACGGCGTTGCCCAACGACATCGCCGCGCGCATGACGCCGTCGGCGCGGCGTGTTCCGGATACCGACTGGCACGTGTCGCGCCTGTACGCATTCGCGCGCGAACTGGGCGCGTCGGCGATCGTCCCGCCGTATTCGCGTTACGTCGTCGACCTGAATCGGCCGCCGGACGACGTGTCGCTGTATCCAGGACAGAACACAACAGGTTTATGCCCGATCGTGCAGTTTTCCGGCGAGCCGGTTTATCTACCCGGGCAGGAACCATCGCCCGACGAAATCGCGCAGCGGTTGGAGCGCTACTGGCGCCCCTACCACGACGCGCTCACGGCGGAGATCGCGCGCATCCAGTCCGCGCACGGGCGTGTGGTGCTGTGGGAAGGCCATTCCATTCGCAGTGTCGTGCCGTTCCTGTTCGACGGTCGCCTGCCGGATTTGAATCTCGGAACCGCAAATGGCGCTAGCTGCTCACCGGACCTGCAAGCGCGACTCAACGGCGCGCTCGAGGGACAGCGCGACTATTCCTTCGTCGTCAACGGCCGATTCAAGGGCGGCTACATCACCCGCCATTACGGCGATCCGGCCAATGGCATCGACGCGATCCAGCTCGAGCTGGCGCAGTTGAACTACATGGACGAAGACAGCTTCGCTTATCTGGTCGAGCGCGCAGAAAAATTGCAACGCGTGATTCGCGCATTGCTCGAAACGACGCTGGCCTGACCGGCATCAGACTTCGAGGGATGCCAAATCGCCCTTCGTCTCCAGCCACTCCTTGCGGTCGGCGGCGCGTTTCTTCGACAGCAGCATGTCCATCAGCGGTGCCGTGCCATCGTCGGCAGCCACGGTAAGCTGCACGAGGCGACGCGTGTCCGGGTGCATGGCCGATTCGCGCAGTTGCGCCGGGTTCATCTCGCCCAGGCCCTTGAAACGGGTGACGTTGACCGCGCCGCGGATTTTCTCGCGCTCGATCCGCGCCAACTGGGCGTCGCGCTCGGCCTCGTCGAGGCAATAGAGCACCTGCTTGCCCACGTCGACGCGGAACAGCGGCGGCATGGCGACAAAAACATGACCTTCGCGCACCAGCGCCGGGAAGTGGCGCAGGAACAGCGCGGACAATAACGTCGCGATGTGCAGGCCGTCCGAGTCGGCGTCGGCGAGCACGATGATCTTGCCGTAGCGCAGGCCGGCGATGTCATCCTTGCCGGGGTCGCAACCGATGGCGACCGCGAGATCGTGCACTTCCTGCGAGGACAGCACCTGGCCGGATTCGACTTCCCAGGTGTTCAGGATCTTGCCGCGCAGCGGCAGGATGGCCTGGTAATCCTTGTCGCGCGCCTGCTTGGCGCTGCCGCCCGCGGAATCGCCTTCGACGAGGAACAACTCGGTCTGCGACAGGTCGCTCGATGCGCAGTCGGCGAGCTTGCCGGGCAGGGCGGGGCCCTGCGTGATCTTCTTGCGCACGATCTGCTTTTCCGCTTTCAGGCGCAGGCTGGCGCGCTCGATGGCGAGGGCCGCGATGCGTTCGCCAAGGTCGACGTGCTGGTTCAGGAACAGGGCAAAGCCATCGTGCGCCGCGTTCTCGACGAAACTCGCCGCATCGCGTGAGGACAGGCGCTCCTTCGTTTGCCCGGAGAATTGCGGATCCTGCATTTTCAGGCTGAGCACGAAACACAGACGGTCCCAGACGTCTTCGGGCGCGAGCTTCACCCCGCGCGGCAGCAGGTTGCGGATGTCGCAGAACTCGCGCAGCGCTTCGGTAAGGCCGGTGCGCAGGCCATTGGCGTGCGTGCCGCCCTGAATGGTCGGGATCAGGTTGACGTAGGATTCCTGCGTCAGCTCCCCTTCGGGCAACCACGCCAGCGCGAAATCGACCGCGCCGGTATCGCGTTTCAGGGAGCCGAGGTACAAATCGCCGGGCAGGTATTCGGCAGTGCCCAGCATCGAGCGCAGGTAATCGCGCAAGCCGTCCTGGTAATGCCACTGTTCCTTTTCGTCGGTCGCTTCGTCCAGAAGTCGCACGGTCAGGCCGGCGCACAGCACGGCCTTGGCGCGCAGAACATGCTTGAGTTTCGGCAGGGAAATCTTTGATGCATCGAAATATTTTGCCTCCGGCCAGAAGCGCAGCGTGGTGCCGGTCTGTTTCTTTGCCACGCTCCCCACGATCTTCAGATCGCTGGCGCGGTCGCCGTGCTTGAAGTCCATGCGGTAGAGGTTGCCGTCGCGGCGGATGGCGACTTCCACCTTCGACGACAAGGCATTGACCACCGACACGCCCACCCCGTGCAGTCCGCCGGAAAAGGCGTAGTTCCTGTTCGAGAACTTGCCGCCGGCGTGCAGGCGGGTGAGGATCAGTTCCACGCCCGGGATGCCTTCGTCGGGGTGGATGTCCACCGGCATGCCGCGGCCATCGTCCGAAACCTCGACCGAGCCGTCCGTGTGCACGATCACCTCGATCGTGCTGGCGTGGCCGGCGAGAGCCTCGTCCACCGAGTTGTCGATGACTTCCTGCGCCAGATGGTTGGGCCGCGAGGTGTCCGTGTACATGCCGGGGCGGCGTTTGACCGGCTCCAGACCGGACAGGACTTCGATGTCGGCGGCGTTGTAACGGCTGCTCATGCGCGAGGCTACTTCTCCGGGGGCGCGGCATACTCGACGAGCGTGCAACAAATTTCAAGCCACTCGCGCACGATCTGGACTGCCGGTAGAATACGCCTTTACCAGCATCGGCGTGCTGCGCATGACTCCCCTGATCTTCGTTACCGGCGGCGTGGTGTCCTCTCTGGGCAAGGGCATCGCCTCGGCGTCGCTTGCGGCCATCCTCGAAGCGCGCGGCCTGCGCGTGACGATGATGAAGCTCGATCCCTACATCAATGTCGATCCGGGCACGATGAGCCCGTTCCAGCACGGCGAGGTCTACG
>JAFEFP010000187.1 GCA_018240545.1 Pseudomonadota bacterium
AACGGCCAACGCCGAAACCTTGCTCAAGTCGGTGATGATGTCCTCGGTCATGCCGTCGCTGAAGTATTCCTGTTCGGAATCGCCGCTCATGTTGTTGAACGGCAGCACGCAGATCGAAAAGTGCGCGGAATTTCGGGCGGCGCTCGCCGCCGTCGCGGCGTTCGCGGATTTGGCGGCAAGCGCGGCTTGCGCACGCGCGATCATCGCTGCGAGCGCATGCAGGAATTCCTGCGCGGGTGCGCTGGCCGGGTCCTCGTTCCAGCCATCCAGATCGGTGGTGTGGATGGCACGCACATCCATCGGCAAGCGCGCCTGCTCGAACCGCACCGGCACCAGGATGCCGCGCTCGGCCGCTTCACGCGCCTCGCCACGCACCCAGCGCGAGGCCACGGACGTCGGCGTCCAGATCACCAGCACGGCCTTGGCCGCATCGATCTCGGCGTCGATCTTGTCGTCGAATTCCTGTCCCGGAACGATTTCCGGATCCCACCACACCGACCAGCCCTTCGCCTCGAGCGCGGCCACCAGTGGCGCGACCCGAGCCTTGTCGGCGCGCGCGTAGGATACGAAGACGTCAGCCATGCCGTCACCTTCGAAGCGGGGCGGACGTGCGGGCGTCCGAAGGTGCAAGCATAGCGCGGATACAGGCTTGCGCGCAGGCTGTCCCGGCCGGCGCGTCGAAAGCCACTTGGCTACGCCAGTCATACGCTTCAGAAGAATTCAGAAATCTTCAGGCAATTCGTGGCGCACTTTGCTTAAGGATACGGTAAGAGATGCAACGTCCCTGGCCGAAATCGGCACCGGCCAGCGGATACGACCTGCCGTACCCTGAGCGGAGAGCCATCATGAAAGTTCGCATCCACAATCCTCATCGTGTGCACCACACGCCACTGGCAACGGCTTTGCTCCTGGTCTTCGGCAGCATTGCCAGCCCGTTGGCGGGCGCCGCCACGATTGCGGTGACGAACTGCAACGACGCCGGCAGCGGCAGCTTGCGCAGCGCGATTGCAGCGGCTGGCAGCGGCGACACGGTCGACATGAGCACGCTGACCTGCTCGACGATTACGCTCGCCACCGGGCTTGTTGTCCCGCAAAACGATCTTGTGCTGCAGGGACCTGGCGCGCGCAAATTGAGTGTGGACACCAACCATGTGACTGACCCGGAAATCGTCGATCATCAAGGCGCCGGCACCTTGCAGGTCAAAGGGCTGAAAATGTTTTTCTACGAGTTTGGTGCGGGTTGGAAAGGTACCGGAATCAAGTCAATCGGCACTGCGTCCCTCGATGATGTCTACCTGTTCGGCCTGAACGTGGGCGTGCAATCCAGGGGTCTGTCAGTGCGAAATTCCACCTTTTACTGGAATTCCGTCGGCGTGCAGACATCGGGCGGGCCCGTTTCGATCAGCGCATCCACCCTGAACGCGAATGCCACCGCACTGAAGGTCGATGGCCCCGGCGACCAGCCGGTGCTGATCAGCAACAGCACCATTTCCAGCAATTTCGCCGCAGGACAGATCAACCATCAGGCAACGACCGTTGCCAACAGCACGATCGCTTTCAACCAGAATTTCAATGCTCCCGGGGCGCCGGGCGGACTGCAAATCAACTCGCCACAAGTCACGATCCAAAGCTCCATCCTCGCCAACAATGCCGTCGCCGACTTGTTCGTCTCGGGCGCCGCATCGATCGCCGGCAACCACAATCTGGTCATGGTCCCCAGTGGGACTGCGCCGCTGCCGGCGAATACACTTTCCACCGATCCGAAGCTGCAACCACTCGCCGACAACGGTGGGCCGACAAGGACCCATGCGCTCGGATCGGATAGCCCGGCGATCGATCGGGGCAACAACAGCGCAGGCCTGGCCACGGACCAGCGCGGATACCCGCGCCAGCGAGGCGCCGGGACGGATATCGGCGCTTTCGAGGTACAGTCTGCCCAACCCGGCGGCATGATCGGCCCGGGCTACACCGGATCGTGGTACGACCCAAACCAGAGCGGCCACGGTCTCGCCGTCGAGGTGCTCGATGGCAACCAATTCCTTGCCTATTGGTTCACGTTCAATCCCGACGGCACTCGGCAGGCGTGGTTCGTGGGCGTTGGAACTTATGCCGGCAATACCGCCGCGATCACCGCCGTCGACCAGCCTGCGGGCGGACGCTGGATCCCCAATTTCGATCCGAACAAGCTCGTGCACCAACCGTGGGGAACGATGACGATCACGTTCACCGACTGCAACCACGGGCGCGTCGATTTTGCTTCCACCGCTGCTGGTTTCGGCAACGGACACATGGATCTGACACGGCTCACTCTGCCGGCCGGATTGACGTGCCAGTAAGCCATCGCATGCCTTTCCACTCCCCCTTGTGCCCCGCTGCAGCCGGGGCCAATGGGCAAGCGCTAACCGATCGGCGGGGCGACGAGCGCTGCGTCGTTGTCGTCCGGCCGAAACCCAAAGGAGTTGAAATCCATAGAGCCGCCGTCGATCAAAGGGCTCCTGGCGCAGCTCCCGCTGCAAACCCCATGCGTTCCATCAACGCCTGGAATCGGGGCTGTGGCCGCAGATTGTTCCAGCGTGCATCGATCATCAAGAACGTCATGCGCACGTCGCGTTGTTCGTACGCCAACTCCAGCAAATCGAGCGCTTCGTTCTGATAGCCCAATGCGTTGCTGATCGCGGCGCGGCTGGTGCCCGGCACATACGTCGCTTCGGAAAGCGTTTGTAATTCCTCGCGCAACTGCGCCGCACCGGCCCGGTTCCCCGTGGCGATCAGGGCCGGCGCGAGTACGGCCAGCACCTGGCTGCAACGTCCGGAGAGCTTCGCCGCATGTTCGAGGGTGTCAACGGCTGCCGCATCGCCACGCGCCAACCACATCGCTCCGCGCGCCAGCAACGCGATCCAGAAATCGGGCGCAATCTCCAGCGCCTGCGCAATGCGCACTGCGGCCTCCGCCGGGCGTCCGGCGGCGGCAAGAAAAATACCCTCCAAGGT
>JAFEFP010000188.1 GCA_018240545.1 Pseudomonadota bacterium
TACCCAGAAGTTTCGTGCACGCGGTTTCACGTTGATAGAGATCCTTGTCGTCGTCGTGATCCTCGGCATCCTCGCCGCGATCGTCGTGCCGCGCGTGATGGAACATCCGGGCGAAGCACGCCAGGTGCGTGCCAAGCAGGACATCCAGGCCATCGTCACCGCGCTCAACACGTACAAGCTCGACAATTTCACGTATCCAAGCACCGAACAGGGACTGGACGCGCTGGTGCGCAAGCCTGCCGGCACGCCGGAAGCCCCGAACTGGCACCAATACCTCGACAAGCTGCCGAAGGATCCGTGGGGCCGCACGTACCTGTACCTGCATCCGGGCTCGCACGGCGACATCGACGTGTTCAGCTACGGCGCCGACGGCAAACCCGGTGGCGATGGCGAAAATGCGGATGTGGGGAATTGGGAATAGGCGGTTGCGTGCGTTCCTCACTACGTTCGGGCTGTTGCTAGGCTCGCGCATCCGGCGCTCGCCAAGCAACCCTGCCGCTTGCTCCGGCTCGCGGCGTTCGCCCGAGCGCGCGATGCGCTTCAACGCATCGCGCAAACGCTCGGGCTTCACCCTCATCGAATTGCTGGTCGTCGTGGTGATCCTGGCCGTGCTCGCCGGCGCACTGACCCTGGCGATGGGCGGACTCGGCGGCGAACGCCAGCTCGAACAGCAGGCGCAACGCACGCAGGCATTGATCGGCTATGCCTGCGAACAGGCCGAACTCGTCGGCCGCGACGTCGGCGTCAGCGTCGATACGCAGGGCTATCGCTTCAGTCGACGCAACGGTGCCGACTGGCTGCCGCTGGAAAGCGACGAGTTGCGCGCGCGCGAGTGGCTGGCCGGGACGCAGGTTGCGCTGGGCAGCGACGGCCACGCCATTGTCGTCGGCGACGATTTTCCGAAGAAGCCGCAACTGGTGTGTTTTTCTTCCGGCGAAATGACGCCGTTCCGGATGGAGTTGCGCCTGGCCGATCTGGCGCAGGGCTGGCGGCTCGACGGCAAACCCGATGGCAGCCTCGCGTTGGCGGCGATGAATGTGCGTGGACGCTAGGCATTCCCGCGGCTTTACGTTACTCGAAGTGCTGGTCGCACTGCTCGTGCTGGCGCTGGCCTTGCTCGCGCTGTCGCGCACGGCGGCAAACCAGGTGGATGCTTTCGGCGCGATGCGCGAGCGCACCATCGCCGGCTGGCTGGCGGCCGACGTGCTCGCGCAGACGAAACTGGCGACGCCGTTTCCGGCCACGGGCACGAACGACGGCCGGCGCCGCTTCGGCGGCCGCGACTGGCGCTACGAGGTGGTCGTGCAGGGCACGCCGGTGGCGTCGATCCGTCGCATCGACGTGCACGTCTACGCGCCGGACGATCCCAAATCGCCCATCGCGACGTTGACGGGCTTTGGTGGCCAGGACCTGCAGCAGTGAGGCGCGGATTCACCCTGATCGAGGTGCTGGTCGCCACGGCCGTGTTCTCGATCATGGCCGCACTGGCCTACGGCGGATTGAATTCCATCGCGCGCACGCGCGGCGACCTGGCGAAGCAGGAATCCGATTTCGCCGCCCTCATGCGCGCGGTTGGTTCGCTGGATCGCGATTTGAACAGCGCTGTCGCTCGCCCTGTGCGCGGTGCGGTCGGGCAGATGCTGCCGGCGCTGATCGGCGCATCCGACCACGTCGAACTCACGCGCCTGGGATTCGCCAATCCGCAGGCCGAGCCGCGCTCGAACCTGCAGCGCGTGTTTTACCAACTCGACGGTGGGAAATTCGAACGCGGCCGTTATGCCGTGCTTGACCGCGCCGCGGACAGCACGCCGCAGGTCGACGGTCTGGACGTGAAAGCGGAAGATTTCCGCCTGCGCTATTTCGACGGTGCGTCCTCGCAGTGGCTGGATGTCTGGCCGCCGCCGCAATCCAAACCCGAGAGGTTGCCGCGCGCCGTGCAATGGCGATTGCGCACGTCGCAATACGGCGAAATCGACGGCACCGTCGAACTCGTGTCCGCTTGGCCGGACAAGGCCGCCGGTCTCGTCTTGCCCCTGCCGCCATCCCCGATCGGCACGCCCCTGCCGCCATTGCCGCCGCCTCCCGGGGGCGGGAAATGAGATCGTCCACATTTCCACAACGCGTCAGGAATCAACGCGGCGTCGCGCTGCTCGTCGCCCTGCTCGTGGTGGCGCTGGCCACGGTGCTGATTGCCGGCCTGCTCGATCGCGGCGGCTTGGTTGCCGCGCGCACGCGCAATGCGCTGCGCCACGAACAGGCGCAGGCTTACGCGCGTGGCCTGGAAAACTACGCTGCCGAAGTGCTCGTGCGCGCACAATCGCAAGCGACCGGCTACGACGCCAACGACAGCATCTGGGCAATCCCGTTGCCGCCGACGCCGGTGCCCGGCGGCACGATCGCGGCGCAGATGAGCGACCTCAACGGCCGCTTCAACCTCAACAATCTCGATCCGGCCTACGACACTTCGCAAATCTGGCGTGGCAAGTTCGTGTTGTTGCTGACCGCGCTCAAGCTCGATCCCGCGATCGCGGGTCACATCGTCACCTGGATGGATGCGAACGCACAGGCCAGTGCGGACGATTCGTTCTATCTCGCCCAACCGGTGGCGTACCGGCGCGCGGGCCGAGCGTTCGCGCACGTTTCGGAATTGCGCCTCGTCGCCGGTGTCGATGGCGACGCCTACGCGGCGCTGGCGCCTTTCGTGACGGCGTTGCCTCAGGGCACGCCGATCAACGTGAACACCGCCAGCGTGCCGGTGCTGATGACGTTGGGCGAGGATGTGACGCGCGAAATGGCGCAGGCGATCTGGCAACAAGGCAGTGCGCACTACACCAAAGCGGGCGATGTGCTCACGGCGCAACCAGCGCTGCGTGTGATCGAACATCCGGAGTGCTACGGCGTGCAAAGCA
>JAFEFP010000189.1 GCA_018240545.1 Pseudomonadota bacterium
AACCGACCAGCCCGACCCGCGACAGGGAACGGTGCGGCAAGACCGCTACCGAAACCGCATCGCGTGACGCCGCGTCTTTGGCTACCCGGATCATCACCAGCTGGAACGCCAACCCGGCAATGATAGTGAGCGCATCCACTTGCGGCAAGTTTGACTTTCTGGCTTGACTTTTCCCTTCGGCCATAGCGCTAGGCCGCACAGGCGCGCCCGTCTTACAATGGACGACCCGGATACGCCCGCCACGATGAACGCCATCCTCGCTTCCGAACTGCCCGCCGCCGCCGACCCCGCGCGCGCGCGCATGACCGCTGCGTACTGCCGCGACGAAACGCAAGCCATGGACGAACTCGTCGCGCAGGCCGCGTTGCCGCCCGCCGAGCGCGATCTCGTGCTGGCGCGCGCCAGCGAGCTCGTCGCGCGGGTGCGCGCCAAGGCCGGCGAGCAAAGCGCGGTGGAATCCTTCATGCGCCAGTACGACCTGTCGAGCGAAGAAGGCGTGCTGCTGATGTGCGTGGCCGAGGCGCTGCTGCGCATTCCGGACAAGGACACCGCCGACAAGCTCATCGCCGACAAGCTCGGCGAGGCGGACTGGGAAAAGCATTTGGGCAAGAGCGATTCGGTGCTGGTCAACGCCGGCACCTGGGGCCTGATGCTCACCGGCAAGTTCATCGACCTGGCCGAAGACACGCGGCGCAATTTCGCCGGCGCGCTCAAGCGCCTGGTCGGTCGATCCGGCGAGCCCGTTATCCGCCTCGCCGTGCGCCAGGCCATGCGCATCATGGGCCACCAGTTCGTGATGGGTCGTACGATCAAGGAAGCGCTCGACCGCTCGGTCGACGCGGAAAACAAACCCTACCGCCATTCCTACGACATGCTCGGCGAAGCCGCGCTGACCCAGCCGGACGCCGAGCGCTACATGCAGGCGTATCGCGACGCGATTGCCGCGCTCGGCGCGCGCGGACCCTTCAAGGAAATCCTCGACGCGCCGAGCATCTCGATCAAGCTCTCCGCCCTGCATCCGCGTTACGAAGTCGTCAAGCGCGCGCGCGTGCATGCCGAACTGATTCCGAAGCTGCTGGAACTGGCGCAATTGGCCAAGCGTGGCGGCATCTGCCTCACCGTCGATGCCGAGGAGGCCGATCGCCTGGAACTCTCGCTCGACGTCATCGCCGCCGTGCATGCCGATCCGTCGCTGGATGGCTACCAGGGTTTCGGGCTCGCCGTGCAGGCCTACCAGAAACGCGCGCCGTTCGTGATCGACTGGCTCGCCGACGTCGCGAAGAAAGTGGGTCGCCGCTTCTGCGTGCGCCTGGTCAAGGGCGCCTACTGGGATTCGGAGGTCAAGCGCGCGCAGGAAGGCGGGCATCCGGGATATCCGGTCTACACGCGCAAGCCGAACACGGATGTGTCGTACCTGGCCTGCGCGAAGAAAATGTTCGAGCATGGCGACGCGTTCTATCCGGCCTTCGCCACGCACAACGCGCACACCATCGCCGCGATCCACCACAGGGCGCGCGGGCGGCCGTTCGAGTTCCAGCGCCTGCACGGCATGGGAACCGATCTTTATGCCGAAGTGATGGGGCCAAAGAACCTCGATGTGCCCTGCCGCGTCTACGCGCCGGTGGGATCGCACGAGGACCTCTTGCCTTACCTCGTGCGCCGCCTGCTCGAAAACGGCGCGAACACCTCGTTCGTCAATCGCATCGTCGATGAATCGCTGCCGATCGCCGAGCTCGTCGCCGATCCGATCGACGTGGTGCGCGGCAACGCGAGCAAGCCGCATCCGCGCATCCCGCAACCGATCAATCTGTACGAATCAGCCGACAGCAGCCAACGACGGAAGAATTCCATGGGCGTGAATCTGGGCAACGACAACGAACTGCGCGCACTCGCCGACCAGGTCGCGAAAGTCGCGACGGACTGGACCGCAATGCCGCTGGTTCCGGGCGCTCGATCGACCGGCCCCGTGCAGGACGTGTCCAATCCCGCCGACCGCCGCCAGAAGATCGGCACCAAGCAGCAGGCCGACCAGGCCACGATCGAACGCGCGCTCGTCAATGCGCACGCCGCGCAACCGGACTGGGATGCCCTGCCCGCCGCCTCGCGCGCAAGCATCCTGGAAAGCGCCGCCGACCTGCTCGAAGCGCGCCGCGCGCAATTCATCGCGCTGTGCGTGCGCGAAGCCGGCAAGACGCTCGCCGCCGCGGTTTCCGAAGTGCGCGAAGCCGCCGACATGTGCCGCTACTACGCCGCCATGGCGCGCAAGTTGATGGGCAAGCCCGACGCGCTCACCGGCCCGACCGGCGAGTCGAACCAGTTGTCGCTGCACGGCCGCGGCGTGTTCGTGTGCATCAGCCCGTGGAATTTCCCGCTCGCCATTTTCACCGGTCAGGTCGCCGCCGCCCTCGCCGCGGGCAATGCGGTCATCGCCAAACCGGCGGACCAGACCGTGCTGATCGGCCACGCCGCGGTGAAGCTGCTGCACGAGGCCGGCGTGCCCGAAGCCGTGCTGCAATTCGTGCCCGGCAAGGGCTCGATGATCGGCAACACCTTGCTCACGCGGCCCGAGGTCGCCGGCGTATGCATGACCGGCTCGACCGAAACCGCGTGGACGATCAATCGCACTCTGGCCGCACGCAACGCGCAGATCGCCGCGCTCATCGCCGAGACCGGCGGCCAGAACGCGCTGGTCGCCGATTCCTCCGCCCTGCCCGAACAACTGGTGAAGGACGCCATCGCCTCCGCGTTCGATTCCGCCGGCCAGCGCTGCTCGGCCGCGCGCGTGCTGTTCGTGCAGGACGACATCGCCGACAAGGTGATCGCCATGCTCGCCGGCGCGATGGAAGAATTGAAGGTCGGCGATCCGGCCCTGCTATCCACCGACGTCGGCCC
>JAFEFP010000018.1 GCA_018240545.1 Pseudomonadota bacterium
GGATCGTGAGGTTGGTACTGTCAAGTGGTTCAACGACAGCAAGGGTTTCGGGTTCATCAGCCGTGAAAACGGCCCGGATGTCTTCGTGCATTTCCGCGCCATCCAGGGAACGGGCTTCCGTACCCTGCAAGAAGGTCAGAAAGTAAGCTTCAAGGTCGTGCAAGGCCAGAAGGGCCTGCAGGCCGACGAAGTAGCACCGGCCTGAGATAAGTACCGTAAGTCCTTGAGGCACCGGCGGATCATGTCCGCCGGTGCGTTTTCTTGCGCGTATCAGAAACGTCCGGCGCGAAAGTCCTCCACGGCCTGAGCGATTTGCTGCGGCGTGTTCATCACGAACGGGCCGTACTTGGTCACGGGTTCGTTCAGCGGCTTGCCGGCCACGACGATCAGACGCGCCGGTGCATCACCGGCGGCAATTTCGAGGCTGTCTCCATTGCCAAGAACGCCAAGGTCGCCACGCACCAGGTTCGCCGAAACGCCATCGCCCACCAGCGCCTGGCCTTCGTACACGTATGCGAATCCCCGGTGTGTCGACGGTAGCGGCAATTCCACGATCGCGCCCTGTTGCAGGCGCACGTCCAGGTACACGGGCTCGGTCGCGATCCCGCTGACCGGCCCGGAAACGCCGTTCAGGGTTCCGGCAATTACGCGCACACGGGCGCCCGCCACCGGCGAGACCTCGGGAATCGATTCCGGTGCGATGTCCTGGTAGCGCGGCGCGGTCATCTTGTCCCTGGCCGGCAGGTTCACCCACAACTGGAAACCCCACATCAGGCCGTTTTCCTGCTCCGGCATTTCCGAATGTAGGATGCCGCGACCGGCGGTCATCCACTGCACGCTGCCGGGCGTGAGCAGGCCGCGGTTGCCCTGGTTGTCGCCGTGGCGCATGCGTCCGGCGAGCATGTAGGTCACGGTCTCGAACCCGCGGTGCGGGTGCTCGGGAAATCCGGCGATGTAGTCCCCGGCCGAGTCCGAGCGGAACTCGTCGAGCAGCAGGAACGGATCGATCATGTCCAGGTCGGGCTGGCCGATGACGCGCGTGAGCTTCACGCCCGCGCCATCGCTGGTCGGGCGGCCGCGCACGATACGCTGGACTTGGCGGGGGGAGCGGGACACCGCGGAATCGGTCGATGGCCGCGCGCTGGCGTTAGCAGTCATGGGAACCTCCGAATGGGGCAATGCCCCGATATGGGGATGGCTGCGACGAATTCCAGCCGCCGGTACGCCTGGCGCGCTACCATGAGCGCATGGATACCCTTGCCGTCATCGAGCCGAAGATTCGCGATCTGGGCGGATTCAGCGTGCGGCGCGTGCTGCCGCAACTGCGCGCGTGACGCGTCGGGCCGTTCGTGTTCTTCGATCACCTGGGCCCTGCCGTTTTCGCCCCGGGGCAGGGCATGGACGTGCGTCCGCACCCGCATGTCGGGTTGGCCACGGTGACCTACCTGTTCGAGGGCGCGATCGAGCATCGCGACAACCTGGGCAACGTGCAGGTGATCCGTCCGGGCGACGTCAACTGGATGACCGCCGGTCGCGGCATCGTGCATTCGGAACGCACGCCCGCTGCCGAACGCGCCGCCGGGCAGCGCATGCACGGAATCCAGACCTGGGTCGCCTTGCCGAAACCGGTGGAGGAAACCGCCCCTGAATTCCACCATCATGCGGCGGCGACGCTGCCGGCATGGGACAGCAAGGGCGTGCGTTTGCGCCTGGTTGCCGGCGAGGCCTTCGGCTTTCGTTCTCCGGTGCACACGTTTTCGCGGCTGTTTCACGTTGCCGCGGAGTTGCCGGCGGGCGGATCGCTCGTGGTTCCCGCAGAACACGTCGAGCGCGCCGTCCATGCGACGGATGCGCCGCTGACGGTCGGCGGCGTTGGGCTGGCGGCCACGCAGATGGCCGTCTTGCCGACGGGCATGGATGTGGAAATTCGCGCGGCACAACCGGCACGCGTCATCCTGTGTGGCGGCGATGCGCTCGATGGCGAGCGCCATCTGTGGTGGAACTTCGTCTCCAGCTCGCGCGAGCGCATCGAGCGCGCCAAGGCCGACTGGGCGGCCATGCACTATCCGCCCGTGCCGGGCGAAACCGAGTTCATTCCGCTGCCGCAATACTGAGCCAGTCGGGAATCTAGCGATACTCGCGATGGCAGGAATCACAGGCCGCGCCCATGCGATCCGCCGCAGGCGCCAGATTCACGCATTCGATTGCGGAGGGAATGGCCGCGCGCAGGCGCCTGGCGTATTCGGCGAACGGCGGGTCCGGCGGATCCTCGCCGTAGACCGCGGTTTCGATGCCGCCGGCCAGCCCGCGCAACTGATCCAGCGACGCCTCGGCTTGCGCGTCGCAACGCTGCGCCCGCGCCGTCGCGCGCAGCGTGCCGAGGTCGTGCTGCATCACGTTCATCAGCCCGCGCGGGTAGGCGTCGCGCTGGCGCAGTGCGCTGGTGATGTTGGCCGTGGCGATCGCGCCGATCGCCAGCCCGAGCGCGAACAGGATCGCCTGACGCATGCATCGCTCCGACGGGAAAACGGGAATGATAGCGAATCCGGATGCTAGAGTTCGCCCGCCATGAGCATGCGCGCACCATGACGACCTTGCGTTTCGGCGGCGTCGATCGCCTCTACGGCAGCGGCAGCGTCGCGCGCCTGGCGCGCTCGCGCGTGGCCGTCGTCGGCCTGGGCGGCGTGGGTTCGTGGGTGGCCGAGGCGCTGGCACGCTCGGGCATCGGCGAATTGACCCTGATCGATGCCGACGAGGTTTGCGTGTCCAACGCCAACCGCCAGTCGCATGCGCTGGAAGGCGAGTTCGGGCGCGCCAAGGTCGATGTCGTCGCCGCACGATTGCGCGCGATCAATCCCGACTTGCGCGTGAACGCGCTGGCGCGGTTCGTGACCGTGGCAAATGTCGAGCAACTTTTGGGCGTCGGGCACGACGCGGTGATCGATGCCTGCGACGCGCTGCGCGTGAAGGTGGCGATGATCGCGTTCTGCCGGCGCCGCAAGATTCCGATCGTGGTCTCCGGTTCCGCCGGCGGGCGCCGCGACCCGACCCTGATCACCGCGCGCGACCTGTCGAAAACCGAACACGACATGCTGCTGGGCCTGACGCGCAAGAAGCTGCGCGACGATTTCGGCTGGACGCGCAATCCCAGGCGTTATTTCGGCGTACAGGCCGTGTTTTCGCGCGAGAACGTCAACTATCCGCAGCCCGACGGCAGTGTGTGCAAGACCCGCCCGGAGTCGGACGCAGGTGCGCTCAAGCTCGATTGCGCGGGCGGCCTGGGCGCGGCGATGCATGTCACCGCCACGTTCGGCATGGTGGCGGCGGCGCGGGTCATCGAGCGTTTGTTGCAAGCCTCAGCCTGAGGCGGGCAGGGCGAAAAGGCGTTGCGCGTTCGCGGTCGTCTGCGTGGCGATCTGCGCCGGTTCAACCTCACGCAGTTCCGCCACGCACGTGCATACCTGCGCCAGCCGGGACGGCTCGTTGCGCGCGCCCTGATGCCCGCGCAGGGGCTGGTCGGGCGAATCGGTTTCCAGGAGCAGGAATTCGAGCGGCATCGTCGCCACGATCGCGCGCAAGCGGCGCGCGCGCGGGTAGGTGAGCGGCCCGCCGAGCCCGATCAGGAAGCCATATTTCCACAACAGTCGTGCCTGTTCCAGGCTGCCGGAGAAGCTGTGCACGACGCCACGCAGATTGCCGATCCGGCGGATCGTGGCGATGACCTCGTCCAGCGCGCGACGCGCGTGCAGGATCACCGGCAGCGAAAAATCCCGCGCGATTTCAAGCTGGCGGCGAAAATAGGACCGTTGCGCGTCCGGGTCGAGATCCGGTACGAAAAAATCCAGGCCGCATTCGCCGACGGCAACCGGTTTTTCCCGCTCGATCCAGTGCGACAGTTCGAGCAGGTGTTCCGGCGCGTGCACCGGCAGGTACATCGGATGCAGGCCGTAGGCGGGGAAAAGCCCGCTTTCGCGAGCGCACAGATCGCGCAAGGCCGGAAACGACGCAAACGCGATTGCGGGCACGATCTGCCGGCACACACCCGCCTCGCGCGCACGCAGCAGCACGCCGTCGCGGTCGGTGTTGAACTCGGTGGCATCCAGGTGCGAATGGCTGTCGATCAGATCGAGCACGTCGTGGAATTCCAGCGCAGGCGACGGCATGAGGATGCCACCCGCACGCGCGGTTTCGCAACGGTTCACGTGGCGCATCGGAAACTGGTGCCAACCGTCGGCGCGTCCGTGCGTTGACTGCGCCACACAACCCAAGGAGTCGACCATGTACAAGCCCGCCATTACCGCCTTCTTGCTGGGCACGCTGGTTTTCGGATTGAGCGCCTGCGTGGCGCCGCCGCCGCGCGAACGCGTGGTCTACCGCGAGGGCGGCAACACCTCGGGTCCGCGCTATTGCCATACCTGCGGTACCGTGCGCGAAATCGAACAGGTCGAGATCCGCCAGCAAAACAGTGGCGGCGGCGCCGTGCTCGGCGCCATCATCGGCGGCCTGATCGGCAACCAGTTCGGGCGGGGCAGTGGGCGTGCGGCGGCGACGGCCGCGGGTGTCGTTGCCGGAGCCGCGGTGGGCAATGCGGCCGAGGAAAACGATGCGCGCCTGCGTTCCGGCTATGCGTGGCGGTTTTCGGTCGAACTGGACGATGGCCGCTGGGCGCGCGTGACCCAGTACGAGAATCCGGGATTTCGTCCGGGCGATCGCGTCATCATCAACGGCCAGCGCCTGGACTACCTGCGCCGTTGAAGGCTGCGGCTTGTCCTGCTGCCACCGACGCTTCGGGGCGCGGCAGGTTCTAGTCGGCGTGGTAAAAACGGTGCTCGCCGATCACCGCCAACGGCGGGCCCTTGGCCCAGCCTGGCGGCATCGGCATGGTGTCCGTCGCGTAGAAATGGTCGGCCTTCGGCACGAGCGTTGGTCGCCAGGCGGTCGGCAGCGTCCACAGATCGAGCGCCACGCCGGCGACGAACCAGGCCTGGTTCCAGGCCTCCACGTCATCGAAGACGTAGTTCTTGCTCGTCGTGGACAGCGCGAATTGTCCTCGCGCGCGCAGCACGTGACACAACGATTGGCCCCATTGGCCGCCGTCGCGGCGGCGCAGCCCGACTTCGGCCACGGCCATCTGGCCGGTGACCGGTTCGCCACGTGCTTCCAGGTAGACCGTCGCGGCCAGACACGCGCGGTCGCTCGCGGCGTTGTGGAACGCCGATGCCAACCAAAGGATCCAGGCTAGTTTCATCGCGGATTGCTCCGTGCCAGCAAATACATGCAACATCCACGCGGTGTCGCGCCGGCGCGCGCCAACCCCGTGGGTGTTGCCAACGGCGTTGTCGGCGCCGTGATGATTGTGTCCGGCAGGCGTTTCGCACTGTCCGGGAGATACAAGGGATCGTTTCGACCCCCGCTTCGGCGCACGTCCCGTGGGCCTTGAGCTTGCGCGCCGCGTGAGCCGGCGCCGTTCCTGCGATTCCGCCGGGGCCCGATTACTGGCCGTGCAGCCGGATGGATTGAAGAATTCGTGCCGCCTGCAGCCGGCGGCGCGCGCATTATCGCATATGCAGTCGTGTTGTCACGTTGATTTGCCCGTTTTCCTGAACGGATACGTAATGGCAAATGTTAAGAAATCATCGTTCGAGAAAAAGTGGACAAATAGGCAAATGCAGCAGTACCAGCAAATGGATCAATGTGGAAAATGCAGCAAGTTATTTGTAGCCGATGAAGTCCTTCAGGATCTGCTCATCGCCGGCATATTCCGCGGCCTTCGCCGGGACGAATTTGGATACGCCCAGGTCGAACAGGATCTTGGACGCGCTGGCGTCGGTGTCGAGCTTGAGCAGGGCTTCCTTCACCTTTTCGCGCAGTTCTGCGGGCACTGCCGGGGCGGCGGTAATGCATTGCCCGGGAAATTCGCGTGATGCCTTGACGGGGGTCAGGTTGGGGTACTGGTCCTTGAGTGCGGTGGGAATCATCGCGGCATCGGCTTCGCCGGCGAACACGCGATCGGTCGCATCGCGCCAGGACGTGGCGGTCGTGGCGATGTCCGGCTGCAGAATCGGATTCGGGTAAAACTGGACCAGCAAGGCATAACCGAGGCTTGGCGCTCCCATCGTCACGATGCTGTGGCCAACGAGGCCCTGCAAGCCCTTGTTGCCGATGTCGATGTTGGACACGAGCGTGTAGCTGGTCGGCTCGGCGGTACGCACCAGCGCCTCGAAATGCTGCTTCTCGATGCGATAGTCGGCCAGATGGGCCTCGTCGAAGGCGAAATCGGTCTTGACGGCGTTCTGGACGTCACGCCAGTAGAAGTGGTAGTTGCGCGCCGGCACCAGGGAAAAGTGCTCGCCGGTAGCTTTGCCCAGATAGGTCATCAGTGGCGCGTAGATTTCGGCGACGCGTTCGGGCGGATACGCCGGCTCGATGCGAAACGTGTAGTCGGCGGCTCGCGCGGCGGGTATTGCCGCGGCGACCAAGGCCATCAATGCGCAGGCGCGGCCACGACAAACAGTGTTCGAAAACTCGCGCATGAATGCCCCTCCCGGTGTCCGCGTGGGGCAGGGTTTAGCACGAAACGGCAGGGAACGCGAGGCGCAGCGCAATACGTGCTTCAACCGAACTGACAAGTGATTTCGACGGATGCTTGCCCTTCCACCTGCAGCTTCCCTGCCGTCGTGGAATCGACCATGCTCGCCAATGCCTCGACGCCGTTGGTTCCGGGATCGCGGGCGGCGACGACGATCGTGCCGGCTTCGTTACCGCCGGCGTTGCGCACGACGGTTCCCGCGATCGGCGTGGATTCGCCCGGGAACCACAGCCCGTACAGAGATCGCTTGTTGCCGCCCTTGAAATGCAGGCGCGCCATGATTTCCTGGCCAGGGTAGCAGCCCTTGCGCACGTTCACTGCGCCGAGCCGGTCCAGTCCAATCCATTGCGGCAGCATCTGGTCGCGCAGTTCGTCGCCGATTTCGGGTAAACCGGCGCGAATGTCGGCCAGACGCCAGCGCTCCCGGGCATCGGCATTGGCGGTCGGCGCATGGGAAGCGCCGAACAGCAGCCAGCGTGATGGATCGTCGGCCAGTGACAGCGCATGTACGGGCCCAGGCGGCGTGCATGCATAGTCGTGCGGGATCGCGCCGGCGATTGCCCCGACCTCGTCAGCGCTTGCGCTTCCGGTGAGGCGCGAATCGTCGACGACGCGCAGCCGCACTTTCGCGCGAAAGACAAAACGCGCCAGTTCCGCACAAAGCCACTGCGCATCGCCGCCGCGCAAAATCAGCAACAGGGTTTGCGCATCCGGGCGCAGCAGATGGAAGAAGGCTCGCACCCGGCCTTGCGGATTCAGCCACGCGCTCCATTGCCAGTTCGCGTCGGCCAGGCCCCGCACATCGTTGCAGAATTGTGCCTGTGCAAAGGTCAGGGCATCCGGTCCGGTCAGTTCAAGCACTTGCGTGGGCAGGCTGATCATCGTCGATTCGAGGCGCTATACTTGATCAGGCAATGTAGGCGCGCGCCGCGTATCGATCAAGACGCGCATGAAGGAATCAGGACGAGCCATGCCCCAGCCAGGTCCGGATCAAACCACTACCGACGCGCCACCGCCGGCCGCTGCGGTATCCACGCCCGAGCCCGCCAAGCCGGTCGAGATCGGCGGCCGAGACGGTCCGGATCCGGTGCGCTACGGCGACTGGGAAAAGAACGGTCGTTGCATCGACTTCTAGGACTTCGCCATGACGCAAACCGCCCGTCCGCTATCGCCGCACCTGCAGATTTATCGCTGGCGCGTGAACATGCTGCAATCCACGCTGCACCGCCTGAGCGGCTTGTTCCTGTGCCTCGGCGGCTTGTTGCTGGCCTGGGGCCTGATCGCCGCGGCCAGCAGCGCGCAGGCATGGTCCACGTTTGCGACGTTCTGCGGCAGCCCAATCGGGCTGGTCTTGTTTATTGCCTGGAGTTGGGCCTTGCTGTTCCACCTGTGCAATGGCATCCAGCACCTGTTCCGCGATGCCGGCATGGGCTATGACGTGCCCTTGCGCGATCACGCGAAGACTCCCAGCTATTTCGCCACCGGCTGGCTCGTGATCGCAATCAGCGTTGCGCTGACGGTTGTGGTCTGGGTCTGCTATTTCCTGCGTGCCAACGGAGGTGCGGCATGAGCACCGGCGGCGACAACAGCCTGCGCAATCCGCTCAAGACCGCGCGCGGCTATGGTTCCGCGCAATCCGGCGTGCGCCACTGGTGGCTGCAGCGGGTCACGGCGGTGGCGTTGATTCCGCTGAGCCTGTGGTTCATCGGGTTGGCGCTGGCATTGGTTCATGCCGACTTCGTCTCGGCGCGCGCGATCATCGGCCAGCCCGTGCATGCGGTGTTGCTGGTCGCCCTGGTCGTCGCGCTGTTCTGGCACGGCGCGCTCGGTTTGCAGGTTGTCATCGAAGACTACGTGCACACGCACTGGAAGGAAATCGCCTTGCAGCTCGCGGTCCGATTCGGAGCCTTCATCGCCGCGGTCGCCTGCATTTTCGCCATTGCGCGCATTGCCCTGGGATAGGACATGGAAAGCTACAAGATTCACGAACACAAGTACGATGTCGTGGTGGTGGGCGCGGGTGGTTCCGGCCTGCGCGCCACCTTCGGCATGGCCGAGAAAGGCCTGAACACCGCCTGCATCACCAAGGTGTTTCCGACGCGCTCGCACACGGTCGCGGCGCAAGGCGGCATTGCCGCCGCGCTCGGCAACATGGGCGAGGACGACTGGCGCTTTCATTTCTACGACACGGTAAAGGGCGGCGACTGGCTCGGCGACCAGGACGCGATCGAGTACATGTGCAAGAACGCGCCCGCCGCGATCATCGAGCTCGAGCATTACGGCGTGCCGTTTTCGCGCACCGAAGCGGGCAAGATCTACCAGCGCCCGTTCGGCGGCATGACCACCAATTATGGCAAGGGCACGGCGCAGCGTACCTGCGCCGCGGCCGACCGCACCGGCCACGCCATGCTGCACACGCTGTACCAGCAGTCGCTCAAGCACGACGCGCGCTTCTACATCGAGTACTTCGCGCTGGATCTCATCTTCGACAGCGCAGGCGCCTGTTGCGGCGTGCTGGCGCTGGACTTGAACGAAGGCGAGTTGCACCTGTTCCGCGCGCACGCGGTCGTGCTCGCGACCGGCGGTTACGGTCGCGCCTATTTCACCGCCACCAGTGCGCACACCTGTACTGGCGACGGCGGTGGCATGGCGCTGCGCGCCGGGCTCGCGCTGCAGGACATGGAGTTCGTGCAATTCCATCCGACCGGCATCTACGGCGCCGGTTGCCTGATCACCGAAGGCTCGCGTGGCGAGGGCGGGTACCTGACCAATTCCAGGGGCGAGCGCTTCATGGAGCGCTACGCGCCGAACGCGAAGGACCTCGCTTCGCGCGACGTGGTCAGCCGCGCCATCACCATGGAAATCCGCGAAGGCCGCGGTGTCGGCGAGCACCAGGACCATGTGTTCCTGAACCTGATGCACTTGGGCCCGGAGGTCCTGCACGAACGCCTGCCGGGCATTTCCGAAACGGCGCGCATCTTCGCCGGCGTGGACGTCACCAAACAGCCGATTCCGGTGGTGCCAACCGTGCACTACAACATGGGCGGCATCCCGACCAACTATCACGGCGAAGTCGTGCAAAAGCGCGGCAACGACGTCGATGCGATCGTGCCCGGCCTGTTCGCGGTGGGCGAGGCGGCCTGCGTTTCCGTGCATGGCGGCAACCGGCTGGGTTCGAATTCCCTGCTGGATCTCGTCATCTTCGGTCGCGCCGCCGCGCATCGCGCCGGTGAGATCCTCAAGCCTGGCGCGGCGCACAAGGACTTGCCCGCGAGCGCCTGCGACGCCGCGCTTGCGCACTTCGACAAGGCACGCCTTGCCAAGGGCGCGACACCGACGGCGGACCTGCGCGTACAGATGCAGCGCGTGATGCAGCGCGATGCCTCCGTGTTCCGCACCGATGCATCGCTCAAGGAAGGCTGCACGAACATCTCCGCCGCGTTCGACGCCTTTGCCGACGTGCGCGTGACGGACCGCTCGCTGGTGTGGAATTCGGATCTGGTCGAGACCCTGGAATTGCACAACCTGCTGACCCAGGCGGTGGCGACGATGTACTCGGCCGAACAGCGCCACGAGAGCCGCGGCGCACACGCGCGCGAGGACTTCCCGAACCGCGACGACGTGAACTGGATGAAGCACACCCTGGTGGGCATCGATGCCAGGGGCAAGGCGAGGTTCGACTATCGCCCGGTGCACATGCAACCGATGACCCGCGAAGTGGAAGCCGTGCCGCCGAAGGCGCGCGTCTATTAGGCTCCGTCATTCCGGCAGGGATTGCCGGAATCCAGATGCCATGGATGGCAAATCAGGATTCAAGTTTTGTGCCCGGATGGCATCCATGCGGTCTGGGCCCCGGCGGTCCATGCCGGGATGACAACATAGAGGTGTTCCATGGCCGAATTCACCCTGCCGAAAAATTCCAAGGTTCGCCAAGGCAAAAAATACCCGGCCAGGGCGGGCGCGAAGGACGTGCGCACGTTCCGCATCTACCGCTGGAATCCGGACGACGCGGAAAATCCGCGCGTGGACGAATATGAAGTGGACATGGCCGCCTGCGGGCCGATGGTCCTGGACGCGCTGATCAAGATCAAGAACGAGATCGATTCGACGCTTACGTTCCGGCGTTCCTGCCGCGAGGGCATTTGCGGCTCGTGCGCGATGAACATCGACGGCACCAACACGCTGGCCTGCACCAGGGCGGTCGGCGACTGTGCCGCCGGTGACGTGAAGATCTATCCGCTGCCGCATATGCCCGTGGTCAAGGACCTGGTGCCGGACATGACGCACTTCTACGCGCAGCACGCCTCGATCAAGCCGTGGATCCGCACGCAGAGCGCGCCGCCGCCGGATTCCGAGCGCCTGCAATCCGTCGAAGATCGCAAGAAACTCGATGGCCTGTACGAATGCATCCTGTGCGCGTGCTGTTCCACCGCGTGCCCGAGTTACTGGTGGAATGGCGACAAGGGCGAGGGCAACGATTTTCTCGGTCCGGCGATCCTGTTGCAGGCCTATCGCTGGATCGCCGATTCGCGCGACGAGGACACCGGCGCGCGCCTGGACGAACTCGAGGATCCGTTCAAGCTGTATCGCTGCCACACCATCATGAACTGCACCAATGCCTGTCCGAAGGGGCTCAATCCGGCAAAGGCGATCGGGGAGATCAAGAAGCTGATGGTCGAGCGCAAGGGAGCTTGATCGCGATGGACTCGAAACTGCTGTGGTGGCCTGCCGTCGCGATGGCGGCCTTGACCTTCGTCGTGTGGCTGCGCATGTATTTCATGCGCGTGGGCGAGATGAAGCGCGAGCGCGTCCACCCGCAGTCGGTCGCGTTGTCGGCGCAGATGGCGCAGCGCCTGAAGGACACGCGCGCCGCCGACAACTTCCGCAACCTTTTCGAGCTGCCGGTGCTGTTCTATCTCGCACTCGTCGTCGCGGTACAAACCGGGCAGGTCAGCACAATCATCCTGTCGCTGGCCTGGGTCTTCGTCGTGCTGCGCATCGCGCACAGCGCGATCCAGTGCAGTTACAACAAGGTCTATCACCGCTTCTATGCGTATTTCGCCGGCGCCGTCGCGCTGTGGCTGTTGTGGGCGGTGCTCGCGTACGGCCTGATGCGATGAGCGTGGAGGCCGCACGCCTGCGCTGGCGTTGCCGGCGCGGCATGCGCGAGCTGGATCAGTTGCTCGGCTGGTGGCTGGATCACCGCTACTCACAGTCGGGTGCGACGGAACAAGCCGCGTTCGCGGCCTTGCTCGACGAGCAGGATCCGCAGTTATGGGATTGGTTCGGCGGCCGCTCGCTGCCTCACCGTGGCGACTGGCAGCGCATCGTCGATGAAATCCGCAGTCGCGATTGCGCTTGACTACCGGCCGTCGCGCTGGCTGCTCGCGGCCATGGCGGCCGCGTTGTTTCTGGCCTGTATGGCTATCGTTCTCAGTGGCATGCCGACGTGGCTGAAGAGCGTTTGCATTGTCTTCGCCGGGAGTTGCTTCGGATTGGCGGTGGGCCGATTCCTGCACCCGCTCGCGCGCCGTGCCGTGTGGCAACCGGCCGCACACTGGCGCGTGACCGATACCGATGGCGTCGAACACGTCGCCGAGTTCGCCGGTAGCGCCGTGCGCGGCGCGTGGATCGTGCTGCGGTTGCGCCGCAGTGACGGCAAGCGCCTGGTCCTGGTCCTCGGGCCGGACAATTGCGATGCGGAAACGCGACGGCAATTGCGGGTGCGCTTGATGCGCGTTGAAGCCGGCACATGAGAAACCCGGCCCGCTATCGGGCCGGGTTTTTCGGCGTTGCTGCACGTTGGATCAGAACCGGTATTCGGCGTTGACCGAAACCAGGTCCGGATTCACGCTGAACCCGCTCCTGTTGACCTTGTAGTAGTCGTAGTTCAGGCCGACGCTGACGTTGTTGCTGAAGTCGTAGCCGAAGCCCGCACCGGCGTAGTACTTGGTGCTGGTGTCATCGACCGATACCGGCGTCGCGCCCGCGATCGCACCCTTGACGTCGGCGCGGAACAACCCGGCGCGGCCGGCGATGTACCACTGCGGGGTGACGTTGAAGTGACCGTTCACGCCGGCGGTCCAGCCGTGGATTTTCGCGTTCGGGAAGCCGGCATAGGCGCCTTTGGGGCCGAACGAGCCGAGATCCGTGTAGCCGCCCTCGACGCCGAGCGCGACATTGGGATTGATCGCCCAGCGATAGCCGAGGTTGAGGTTGTAGCCGGTGTCGTTGTCGTTGTAGGCGCCCTTGTCCAGGTTGGACTGGCCGACGCCGGCGTTGATGAATGCACCGCCGTTGTCGCCATTGTCGGCGTGGCTGATGGCGGGTGCCGTGGCGAGGGCGGCGGTCAGGGCGAGTGCGATGAGGGTGGTTTTCATTCTTGATGCTCCAGCGAGTTGGGAAGTGTTGCCGCAGTGGCTCGCGACAACCACATCGCAAGCTACCTGCCCGACCCGATATGCGGCCTGAACTCTCCCGATGCAATACTCATGAGTTTAGAAATTGTTCAGCAAGCTGACCGTGCTGGCGAAGGTTGTCGGCCACGGCTTGCGCGATCGCGCGCCGTCGTGCACTCTGCATCGACTTCGCATTTTGCCGGCGCGCTTTTCCCGCAACGATGTTCCGACCGCTCGAACTCTTCATCGGCCTGCGCTACACGCGCGCCAAGCGCCGCAACCATTTCATCTCGTTCATCTCGCTGGTGTCGATGCTCGGCATCGCGGTGGGCGTGACCGCGCTCATCACCGTGATCTCGGTGATGAACGGTTTCGAACAGCAGCTCACGCAGCGCATCCTCGGCATGGTTGCCGACGCGACGATCTCGGGCGTCGGCGAGAGCGTGCACGACTGGCCGGACGCGGTGAAGCAGGCGTATGCAAATCCGCACGTGCGCGGCGCCGCGCCGTACGTGGAGAAGGTCGCATTGCTGCAGGGCCGGCGCGTGACCGGTGGCGTGATCCGTGGCGTGCTGCCCGACGAGGAAGACAAGGTTTCGGACATCGGCAGCAAGATGAAGCGTGGCAAGCTTGCCGACCTTGCGCCCGGCAGCTATGGCATCGTGCTCGGCGACGAGCTGGCGATGCAGCTGGGCGTCACCGTCGGCGACAAGGTCACCGTGTACACGCCGGACGTCAACGTGACTCCGATCGGCGCACTGCCGCGTTTCAAGCGTTGCAACGTCGTCGGCATCTTCTCGGTCGGCTTCCAGGAATACGACGACGGCATGGCGGTGATGAACATGACCGATGCCGAGCACCTGTTCCAGCTCGATGGCCCGACCGGAATCCGCCTCAGGCTCGACGACAAGTTCCGCGCCTGGGAAATCGGCGATGCGCTGGCGCAGAAACTCGGCCAGTTCTACCGCGTGCAGGACTGGCGCGAGGGCCACGCGAATTTCTTCAGCGCCGTGTCGATGGAAAAGAAGGTGATGTTCATCATCCTGTCGCTGATCGTCGCGGTGGCCGCGTTCAATCTCGTGTCCACGCTGGTGATGCTGGTGCAGGACAAGCAGGCCGACATCGCCATCCTGCGCACGCTCGGCAGCTCGCCGGGCAGCGTGATGGGAATGTTCATGGTGCAGGGCGTGATCGTGGGCACGATCGGCATCGCGCTTGGCGCGCTGGGTGGAATACTTCTGGCGACGAACTTGCCCGGCATCGTGAAGTGGATCGAGCACGTGTTCCACGTCGAGTTCCTCTCGCCCGACATCTACTACATCAGCGAGGTGCCCTCGGACATGTACTGGAGCGACGTCGGCTGGATCGCCGGTGTGGCCTTCGTGTTCTGCCTGTTCGCGACGATTTATCCGGCCTGGCGCGCGGCGCGCACGCAACCGGCGGCGGCGTTGCGCTATGAATGAGGCGAGCATGGCGATTCGCCCTGCGCGCGTCGGTGACGCGGCGGTGCTGTGCGCGGCCGAACGCGAGACCGCGCGCGTTCCCGGGCGTCTGGTTTCGCTGCCGGAGGAATTGGACGAGGCCACCTTTGCGCGCAAGATCGCGGAACTTGCGCCGGATGGCAGCTATCTCGTCGCCGAGCGCAGCGGCGCGATCGTGGGTCACGCAATGCTTGACTTCGGCGGCGCACTGGCGGCGTTGGCGCATGTGCGCACGCTCACGCTTGTCGTGCACCCGGGTCACACGGGGCAGGGCATCGGGACCTCCCTGCTCAAGGCCCTGCTCGACTGGGCGCGCGCGCATCCCGGCGTGGAGCGCGTGGAGTTGCGCGTGCGCGAGTCCAACGCGGCGGCGATTCGCCTGTACGAACGCTGCGGGTTCGTCGAGGAAACCCGCTTCCGCCGTCGCCTGAAGCTGGCGGACGGCAGTTACCTCGATGACATCGGCATGACCTGGTTTGCCTCGGAGCATCGGCCATGAGCGGCATCGTCCTGCGCGCGCGCGACATCGCCAAGACCTATACCGAGGGCGGCCTGCATACCGAGGTGCTGCGCGGTGCAAGCTTCGCGCTCGAACGTGCCAAGACGCTGGCCATTGTCGGTGCGTCGGGTTCGGGCAAGAGCACGCTGCTGCATATTCTTGGCGGACTGGACACGCCCAGCCGCGGCGAAGTCGAAGTGATCGGCCGCACGATGTCCACGCTGTCGGATCGCGAGCGCGGCGACCTGCGCAATACAGCCCTGGGGTTCGTCTACCAGTTCCATCACCTGTTGCCCGAATTCACCGCGCTGGAAAACGTCTGCATGCCGCTGCTGATTCGTGGCGTGGCGATTGCCGAGGCCAGCCGTCAAGCCGAAGATCTGCTCAAGCGAGTTGGACTCGGCAAGCGCCTTGAACACAAGCCCGGCGAATTGTCCGGCGGCGAGCGCCAGCGTTGCGCGGTGGCGCGCGCTCTCGTCACCCAACCGGCGTGCGTGCTGGCGGATGAGCCCACCGGCAATCTGGACGAGAAGAATGCCGCGCAGGTGTATGCGCTGATGCTTGAACTCAATCGCGAGATCGGCACCAGCCTCGTGCTGGTCACGCACGATCACGGTCTTGCCGCAAAGATGGATCGCGTGCTGGAGTTGCATGAGGGGGTGTTGCGGGCGCCTGTGTGAAGAGCGTCATTCCGGCAGGGACTGCCGGAATCCAGAAGCCATGGATGGCAACCGCCAATTGACAAAGTCGTGCAATCATCGGCATCCGTGCAGGCTGGATGCCGGCAATCCATGCCGGCATGACGGGGGTTTGGGGAATCGCTTTGCGGTCGCTTTTTGTGCATGTTGATTTCTTCCGCCCCGCCACGGCGCTGGCACTGTTGGCCGGTGCGCTGGCAGTGCAGACCTTGCACGCACTGCCGCCGCGTTGGTTCGACGCGTTGCTGGCCCTCGCGGCGATCGCAACGATTGTGCTGTTTCGCCGCGTTCGCTGGGTCGGACTCATCCTGCTTGCCGCCGCGTGGACGATGTGGCGGGCCGATGTGTCCTTGTCGCAGCGTCTGCCGCGTGCGCTGGAGGGCGCCGATGTCGTCGTCATCGGGCAGGTGCACGGTTTGCCGCGCGTGCAGGACGACGCGACCCGCTTCGAGTTCGATGTTGATTCCGCCACGCGCGATGACAAGCCGATGGCGTTGTCCGGAAGGTTGCGCCTCGCGTGGTACGACACGGATTCAAATTCCGCCCCCGACATCGCGCCGTGCTCGGACTGGCGCCTGCGTGTGCGCCTGAAGCGTCCTCGGGGCGGCGTCAACCCCGGTGGCTTCGACTTCGAGCGTTACGCGCTGGAGGCGGGCATCGTCGCTACCGGCTACGTGCGCGAAGATGGCGCAAACGCGCAGTCCGGTGTCGCGCTGTTTTGCGTGGATCGCCTGCGCGAACGCATCGGCGCGGCCATCGACGCGACGCTTGGCAACACGCACGCCGCGCATCTCTTGCGTGCGCTCGCATTCGGCGACCAGCATGCGATGGATGAGAAAGAATGGGCCGTTGCACGCGCCACCGGCATCCCGCACCTGATTGCGATTTCCGGATTGCACATTGCCTTGTTCGCGGGATTCGGCGTGTTGCTGGTGCGCCTGTTGTGGAAAATGGCGCCGCGCGTGACATTGCGCTGGCCCGCGCCGTTCATCGAAGCGATCGCGAGCCTCGTGTTTGCCGTCGCCTATGCGCTGATCGCGGGCTTCGGCCTGCCGACGCGGCGCGCGCTGGTGATGATCGCGGCCCTGCTCGTGGCCAATCTCGCCCGGCGCGCACGCGCGCCGGTGCATGGGCTTGCGCTTGCCGTGATTGCGTTGCTGGCGTGGAATCCGGCTTGCGTGCTCGGCGCCGGATTCTGGTTGTCCTTCGTCGGCGTGGCGTGGTTGATGTTCTGCCTTGGCGGCACGGGCGAGCGCCGGCGCTGGTGGCACGAACTCGTCACCGCGCAGGGTGTGGCAAGCCTGGGCTTGCTGCCGCTCGGCATCTGGTTCTTCGGCCAGAGTTCGCTGGTCGGCCCGATTGCGAACTTGATCGCCGTGCCGTGGATCTGTTTCTTCGTCCTGCCGCTGACGGTCGTGGCTTCACTGTTGATCCTGATCCTGCCCGCACTCGGTGCGCCGCTGCTGCAACTCGCTGGCTGGGCGATGCAATGGCTGTGGTGGCTGCTGGAAAAGTTGGCCGCGTGGCCGGGAGCACTGTGGTATTTCCCGGAACCGACCACATGGGCGCTGGTGCTCGCCATGCTCGGCGCGTTGTGGATATTGTTGCCGCGCGGCTTGCCGGCGCGCGCCCTCGGCGCGTTTCTGTTCCTGCCGCTGCTGTGGCCGGCGCAAACGCCGCTGGCAGACGGCCAATTCGAAGCCGACATGCTTGACGTGGGCCAGGGCCAGGCTTTCGTCGTGCGCACGCGCGAGCACGCCCTGATCTACGACGCGGGCGCAAAATTCCCGTCCGGATTTGATTTCGGCGAAGCCACCGTCGTTCCCGCGATCCATGCGCTCGGCATCGAACACGTGGATCGGATGATTGTCAGCCACGGCGACAACGATCATGCTGGCGGTGCCACAGCGGTCGCTGCGGTGTGGCCGGGTATCGCGGTCGAATCCGGCGAACCGGCGCGCCTGACGATTCCCGCCACGCAATGCCTCGCGGGAGAATCCTGGAATTGGGATGGCGTGGAATTCCGCGTCGTCCATCCACACGAACCCCTGTCATCGGTGGACAATGACCGTTGTTGTGTGCTGTCGGTGCGTAGCGGCGACAGCGAACTGGTGTTGACCGGTGATATCACCAAGACCGTCGAACCCGAAATCGCCGTGGCACTCGATCCGCTTGCCGCGCATCTGGTGTTGCAGGTTCCGCACCACGGCAGCAAGACCTCGTCGAGCGTCAATTTCATCGCTGACTTGCATCCGGCGCTGGGCCTGATTTCGGCTGGCTACATGAATCGCTTCCATCATCCGAACGGCACGGTGGTGGCACGGTACGACGCGGCAGGCGTGGACCTGTTGAATTCCGCGCAGACCGGATTCGTCGCGATCCGGTTTGTGCCCGATGCGGCGCCACATATCGTCGAACAGGGCCGCCGCGACCGGCATCCCTACTGGCGCGAGGATTGATCGCGGGATTTGAGACGCAGGGCGGTATCATCTCCGCATGAACGGAATCATCGTCCACCGCGACAGCCACCTGGAAAATCTGGCTGGGCAGCTGGCGAACGCGCTGGATGCCGAGCCCGTGGACAACGTGCTCGCGCCGCGCACGCTGGTGGTGGCGCACCCGGGCCTGGGTCGCTGGCTGTTGCGCGAATTCGCGCACCGTGACGGGATGCGCGGGATCGCCGCGAATTTCGACCTGATCGAACCATGGCAGTGGCTGGAGCGGGCGGCCGAGCGTGCCTTGATCGAGGCGGCCGGTGCGGACTGGAAGCACGAGCGCCTGCGCTGGCATATCCATGCGCTGCTGCCCGAAATCCGCGACGCGCAGGTCGCCGGATATCTGGCGGGCGAGCAGGGCGCGCTGCGACGCATGCAACTGGCCGAGCGCCTCGCCGGCGTGTACACGCAATATCTGATCTTTCGGCCCGGCTGGATCGCCGATTGGGAGGCCGGGAAGGATCGCGGCGACTGGCAGGCGGATTTGTGGAGGCGATTGCGCAAGGGCATTTCTGGCCCGCATCGCGCGCAGCGTCGCGACGCGCTCGTAGCCGGGTTGTCAGCGCGGGGCGATGGCGAACGTCTGCCCCTGCATGTCTTCGGCGTCAGCCACTTGTCGGCGGACATTCTCGACGCGTTGCAGGCGCTGTCTTCGCGGCGTGAAGTACACCTGTGGTTTCCGGACCCGTGCCGGCACTACTGGGCAGACCTGAAGACGCCGCGCGAGCTGTTGAAGCGGCAACCCGACGGCGAGGAGTTGTACTTCGAGATCGGCCATCCGTTGCTGGTCTCGCTCGGGCGCATGGCGCAGGACTTCTTCATCCGGCTCGACGCGCTCGGACTCGAGCTGGGCGGCGACGAGGGTGGCGATGTGCAAGGCGAAGGTTTGCTTGGCGTATTGCAGGCCAGCCTTCGCGATTGTGCGCCGGAGCGCCTCGTCGCCGAGGCGGCGCGACTGGACGACACCAGCCTGCGCGTGCATTCGTGCACCACGCGCCTGCGCGAACTCGAAGTGCTGAAAGACGCGCTGCTCGATGCGCTCGTCGCCGATCCGGAATTGCAGCACAACGACATCGTCGTGATGGCGCCGGACATCGGTGCCTATGCGCCGCTGTTGCCGGCGGTGTTCGGCGAGACGGCGCGTTATGTGGACGATCCTTCGTGCATTCCCTGGCATCTCGCCGACGTGCGCCTGGTGCAGACGCATCCGCTGCTGCGTGCTTTCGCGCGCCTGCTGGATCTCGCCGAGAGCCGGTTCGCGCTGAGCGAGGTGCTGGATTTCCTCGACGTGCCCGCGATCGCGCGGCGTTTCGGGCTCGAACCGGCAGACCGCGAAGCGCTCGAATCGACCCTGCGCCGCGCACACGTGGCCTGGGGCCTGGATGCCGCGATGAAGGAACAGGCCGGCGGCGCGGCGGTGGATCGCAATTCCTGGGCGTTCGGATTCGATCGCCTGTTTGCCGGCATGATCGCTGGAGCGGACGGTGACAATGCTTCGCGCGATGGTCTGCTCGTCGACGGCATCCTGCCCTTGGCTGGCGTGGA